>JACFMZ010000006.1:22834-51813 GCA_019455105.1 Bacteroidota bacterium
CAGAATTCTGTTCCGGAAGAAATAATCGGCGCCGTAAAAAAATATTCTTCCGTTCCCTTAATTGTCGGCGGCGGAATTACAACACCGGAAATTGCCCGTCGGAAAGTTCTTGCCGGAGCAAACTTTATTGTTACCGGTAATGTTTTAGAAAAAGGAGGCGGCGCTTCATTAATGAAAGAATTCGCTGAAGCAATTCACCATACAAAACAATAATTGATAATTTACAACAATGGCTCACTTACCCTTAACCCTGGTGTACCGGCAGTCGTTTATTCAAGATTCGCTGAAAGCCAGTTCAGAAACAAAAATAAAAATTGCCGAACAATGTACCGGCGATATTTCAAAAGCAATTGATTTCATTATCCGCGCGTTCAACAATAAGAAAAAAATTCTCTTGTGCGGAAACGGCGGCAGCGCTGCCGATGCGCAGCATCTTGCTACCGAATTCGTCATTCGGCTTTCACCGAGCATAAAACGTCCCGGGCTTCCGGCAATTGCGCTTACAACGGATACATCCAATCTCACTGCTGGCGCCAACGACCTTGGATATGACAATGTCTTTTCCCGCTCTCTTGAAGCTTTGGGAAATGAAGGTGATGCCCTCATCGGCATTTCTACCAGCGGAAATTCTGCCAGCGTAAACAATGCACTGATGAAAGCCAAAGAATTAAAAATGAACACGATCGGTTTTCTGGGTAAAGACGGAGGCAAGGCAAAAGCATTGTGCGATGTTGCCATTGTTGTTCCTTCCAACGATACTCAGCGAATTCAAGAAGGACATATTACGATCGGTCATATTATTTTTCAAGAAGTAGAACAGGAGATGTTTGGATAATGAAAATACCGGGACTCGGCGACATTCAAGGCGTCATGAAACAAGCACAGGAAATGCAGCAGCGCATGGCAAAGGTGCAGGAAGAACTTGCGGCAAAAACTCTTACAGCAGAAAGCGGCGGCGGTATGGTAAACGTTACCGTTACCGGTAAGCAGCAGATTCTGAATATTAAAATTGATAAAGAACTGGCAAAACCGGATGATGTTGAAATACTTGAAGATCTTATCGTTGCGGCGGTAAACAAAGCGCTTGAAGAATCGCAAAAGCTTGCACAGGAAGAGATGAAAAAAGCTACCGCCGGAATTCTTCCGAATATTCCCGGACTTACCATTCCCGGATTTTAAATTTTATGTTATGGCATACACCTCTGATTCAATAGAAAAACTTGTTGAAGAATTCGCTCAGCTTCCCAGTATCGGCAGAAAAACTGCCCAGCGCTTAACTATGCATGTGCTGAAAATGCCGAAAGAAGAAGTAACAGATTTTGCAAAAGCATTACTTGATGTAAAAGAAAAAGTAAAATACTGCTCCGTCTGTTTCAACTTTACCGATCATGATCCCTGCGCCTTGTGCGAAAGTCAAAAGCGCAATAAAAAAATCATCTGTGTGGTTGAAGAACCGAATGATGTTATTGCACTGGAAAAAACACATGAGTTTAAAGGCTTATATCATGTTCTCGGCGGCGCACTCTCTCCGCTAGACGGAATCGGTCCCGAAGATTTGAAAGTAAAGGAACTGCTCGCGCGGCTGCAGGAAGATGTTGATGAAATTATTCTTGCCTTAAACCCGAATGTTGAAGGCGAAACCACAACCGTCTATCTTGCAAAACTGCTGAAGCCGTTAAATATAAAAATTACGCGCATTGCACGCGGTTTACCGATTGGAAGCGATCTTGAATTTGCCGATGAGGCAACGCTCACCCGTGCGTTGGAGGGAAGAGTTGCGTTATAAAATAATATTTTTTATTCCCCTGTTCGCCGGTGTTCTTTTTGCCTCCTGCAGTTTATGGAAAACCAGAGAGGCAGAAAATCCGATTACCGACAACCAAACAAATGAAAGTGCAACTTCTGCGGATCAGGTTATTGCAAATTTAATTTCATCGCTTCAGCAGAAAAACATTCACGAATACGAGAAAGTATTTTCCGATACCATTACACATACTCAGACTTACACTTTTATTCCGACACAGTCATCGGCGGTGCGCTATCTTGCGGTCTTCAGCAGTTGGAATAAAACATCGGAAGCAGACTGCTTTAGAAATATTGTTTCCGCAATCGGCAGCTCGTCAATTCAGGTTTCAATAACTACTATCAGCGCGCCGATTCGCTATCAGTCGGACTCGGCATTATTTCGCGTCCGGTATTCTCTTGTTGTGCCGCATCAACGGACAGATTTTACAACGCAAATAACCGGCGAAAGCGATTTGTATCTTTCTCCGAATAAAAACAATATCTGGATGATTTATCGCTGGGTAGATTACGAAACGAAAAAGGATTCCAGTTGGAGCGAATTAAAAGGACAATTCAGCCGATAATAATTTTGTTTGCTTGTTTGTTCCATATTTCCTGTGTGAATCCTTTCGCACCGGGATTAGATGATGCGTCAGTTAACAACGGAAATGAGCTTGGAGATCAAACAACCGTTGACGGTGTTTTCAAAAATTTTAAGCAAGCGTACGCTTTTCGTGATTCAACAATTTATGGACAGCTGCTTGACCAGAATTTTATTTTTATTTATCGTGATTACGATAAAGGTGTTGATGTTTTTTGGGGACGAGATGATGAAATGAGAACAACGTACGGATTATTTCAAAACGTTCAGCGTCTCGATTTAGTGTGGAACACCATTATTGCTGAATCCGGCGACAGCGTAAAACTTACAGTTGTTCGTAATTTTAATCTTACCGTTACCTTTACGGCAAGCGATGTGGTTCGCGTTGACGGATACGCAAATCTTACTTTACAGCGGAATGATCCTGCCGCTGCGTGGAAAATAACCCGCTGGCAGGACGAATCGAATTTTTAATATGAAAAAACTCTACGTATCATTTCAAGGCGAACCGGGCGCATTCAGCGAACAAGCGGCGCGTGCATATTTCGGCAGTCAATGTAATCCCGTTGCCCGCGAAGAATTTCGCGATGTGTTTGAAGATGTGCGAAAGAAAAAATCTTTCGGCATTATCCCCGTTGAAAATTCACTCTTCGGAAGCGTTCATCAGAATTTTGATTTGCTGAGAGAATATCATTTATATATTGTCGGTGAAATTAAGCTCCGCATTAAAATGAATTTGCTATCGCTTCCCGGCACTCAATTAAAAAATATCCGTCATGTCTATTCTCATCCTCAAGGGCTCGGGCAATCCGATAAATTTTTACGAAGGCTGAAAAATATACAGCTTCACCCTTTTTATGACACTGCCGGCTCGGCAAAAATGATTGCCGAAAAACAGCTTGCCGATTCGGCGGCAATAGCGAGTGAACAGGCGGCAATTCATTATGGATTAAAGATTTTAAAAAAGAGCATTGAAACCGATCATCGCAATTTTACTCGTTTTGTTGTTTTGGGGACAACGCCGGTTATTCCGAAAAAACCTGGGAAGACCTCCCTGCTCTTCGCTACGAAAAATAGTTCGGGAGCGTTATATCAATGTCTCGGCGTATTCGCCCTTCGAAATATTAATCTTCTAAAAATAGAATCCCGACCGTTTGTCGGCAAACCGTGGGAATATCTCTTTTTTGTCGATGTTGCATCTGATGTGAAGAGTAAAATATTTATTGCTGCAATAGAAGAACTGAAGAAACAGACTTCATTTTTAAAAATACTCGGTTCCTACGAACCAGGAAGAATAGTCCGCTGAAATGAAAATATGGTATCTCTTTAAAGAAGGATTCACCGGTTTCCGGCGCGCGCGGCTTTCAATGGTTATCTCCATTTCCACCTTAACCATTTCCTTGTTGCTGCTCGGTTTTTTCGGAATTGTGTACCGCAATGCAAACGGCATTATTCAATCGTTTCGAGACAAAGTTGAAATGGAAGTTTTTCTGGAAGAGCCGGTTTCCGATTCGACGATTGTTTCCATGAGAAAAACATTTGAAGCCGTTCCGGGAATTTCTCACAGTCAATTTATTTCGAAAGAAGAGGCGGCAAAAATATTTAAGAAAGAATTCGGCGAAGATATTTTTTCCGTACTGGAATTCAATCCGCTCCCTCCTTCTTTTAAACTACAGCTGATGAAAGAATATAAAAACACCGACAGCGCGAATATTGTTTATGCCAAATTAAAAAATATTCAGGGCATTGATGATGTTGTCTATCGAAAAGCGTTACTGGAAATTCTCGACCGGCGCGTAAAAATATTTATCGGAGTCAGTATTGCAGCAGGAATAATTTTATTAATTGCCGCCATTTTTTTAGTTTCCAATACCATCCGATTGACTATTTTTGCAAAACGGAAAATCATCACCACAATGAAGTTAGTCGGCGCTACGCGCAGTTTTATCCGCGCGCCGTTTCTGATTGAAGGAATACTGCAGGGGCTGATCGGCGGTATTATCGCCTCGCTTTGTATTTACGGAATTGCGTACGCCGCAAAATTTTTTGTCGGAGTCGATCTCGCAAATTTTTTACAGATCCAATATCACTATCTTGGAATTCTGCTTCTTCTTGGAATGTTTCTCGGATATCTGGGCAGTATTCTTTCTGTGCGGCGGTTTATCTCCGAAGATATTATCGTACAATAAAAAACCAGGAGCATTAGTTCCGGGCTGTAGAATTTTGTTCTGTACTGCAAATTACAATTTTGCTCTAAGCAGTTCGTGATTTAATCTTCCGATATGCCGTACGGAAATTCCTTTCGGACATTCTGCTTCACAAGCATAGGTATTCGAGCATCCGCCGAATAATTCTTCATCCATTTGCGCAATCATATTTTCCACGCGTGCTTCCCGTTCCGCCTGCCCTTGAGGTAATATTGATAATTGAGATACTTTTGCGGCAACAAATAACATTGCGGAAGAATTCGGACAAATTGCAACGCAGGCACCACAGCCGATACACGCCGCCGCATCAAAGGCTTCATCGGCAGCCGGCTTTGGAACAAGGATTGCGTTCCCATCCGGTACACCGCCTGTTTTTGCCGACGTATAACCGCCGGCCTGCATAATACGATCTAGTGCAGTTCTGTCAACCATTAAATCTTTAATAACGGGAAATGCCTGTGCCCGCCACGGTTCAACAACAATTTCATCGCCGTCTTGAAAACTTCGCATGTGTAACTGGCAGGTGGCAATGCCTCGTCCCGGTCCGTGCGCGCGTCCGTTAATCATCATGCCGCAGCTTCCGCAGATTCCTTCCCGGCAGTCGTGATCGAAGGCAATCGGAATTTCGCCTTTCTTTACCAGACCAACATTCACAACATCCAGCATTTCAAGAAACGACATATCGGGTGAGACTTCATCGGCAGCATAATCAACAAACCTGCCTTCATCGTTTTTATCTTTTTGTCTCCAGACTTTAAGCGTAACTTTCATTGAATTCTCCTTGTACAATTCTTCAATTTCAATATTCTATTTATAACTGCGCTGAGAAGGTTTTGCATATTCAAATTTCAGGCTTTCTTTATGCAGCACCTGTTTTTGTTTTGCACCTTTATATTCCCACGCCGCGACATACGAAAACTTTTTATCATTACGAAGTGCTTCTCCGTCAGCCGTTTGATATTCTTCCCGGAAATGAGCACCGCACGATTCTTCTCTCTGAAGAGCATCCATGGCTATCAATTCTCCGAGTTCCATAAAGTCCGCAACCCGCTGTGCTTTTTCTAATTCAGTATTTAGGTCATGAGCGTTGCCGGTAATCTTCACATGTTTCCAAAACTCTTCTCGAATTTTTGGAATTACGGTGAGAGCTTTCTTCAATCCTTCTTTTGTGCGCCCCATCCCGACATAATCCCACATAATTTTCCCGAACTCACGGTGAAACTCATCGACCGTTTTATCGCCGTTGACCGAAAGTAATTTATTGATTACAGCGGTAATGGAATTTTCCGCTTCCTTAAATTCCGGTGCATCGGCGGATACCGCTTCAAATTTGTTTGAAGCAATATAATCGCTGATTGTATAGGGAGCGATAAAATATCCGTCAGCAAGTCCCTGCATCAACGCGCTCGCTCCGAGACGATTGGCGCCGTGATCGGAAAAATTCGCTTCACCCAAAACAAAGAGACCAGGAATTGTACTCATAAGGTTATAATCTACCCATAACCCGCCCATGGTGTAATGCACAGCAGGGTAAATCCTCATTGGAGCTTCATACGGATTTTCTGCCGTAATTTGTTTATACATATCAAAAAGATTTCCGTAGCGCTGTTCAATGATATCCTTTCCAAGCCGCTGAATTGCCGAGGCAAAATCTAAATACACTGCCAGTCCGGAAGCACCGACACCGAATCCTTCATCACACATATCTTTTGCACGGCGGGAGGCAACATCGCGCGGAACAAGATTTCCGAATGAAGGATACAACCGTTCTAAATAATAATCTCGTTCGTTTTCAGGAATATCTTTGGGTTTGCGTTTGTCTCCTTTTTGTTTCGGCACCCAAATCCGTCCGTCGTTACGTAAGCTTTCACTCATTAATGTCAATTTCGATTGATGATCGCCGCTGACCGGAATGCAGGTCGGGTGAATTTGGGTATAGCACGGATTTCCAAAGAATGCACCGCGTTTGTGTGCGCGCCACGCTGCCGTTGCATTGCTTGCTTTTGCGTTGGTGGAAAGATAGTACACATTTCCATATCCGCCGGTGGCAAGAACAACAGCATCGGCTGTGTACGATTCTAATTTTCCGTTTAATAAATTACGAGCAATAATTCCGCGCGCCTGCCCTTTTATAACGACAAGGTCAAGCATTTCACGACGGTCAAAAAACTTTACCGAACCGGCATGCGTCTGCCTCATTAAGGCAGAATACGCTCCAAGAAGAAGCTGCTGGCCCGTTTGTCCGCGCGCATAAAATGTTCTGGCAACCTGAGCTCCGCCGAATGAACGATTATCAAGATAGCCGGCATAATCGCGGGCAAACGGCACACCTTGGGCAACACACTGGTCAATAATACATCCGCTTACTTCAGCAAGGCGATACACATTTGCTTCACGGGCACGGTAATCTCCCCCTTTAATCGTATCATAGAAAAGACGATAGACACTGTCGCCGTCATTGGAATAATTTTTCGGCGCATTAATTCCTCCCTGCGCGGCAATACTGTGCGCACGGCGCGGAGATTCATGATACGAAAACGCCAAAACATGATAGCCAAGCTCGCCGAGACTTGCGGCAACGGATGCACCTGCAAGACCTGTTCCCACAACAATAATAGTGTGCTTCCGGCGATTTGCAGGATTAACTAATTTCATTTTGAACTTATGCTTAGACCACTTTTGTTCTAACGGGCCTTCCGGTATTTTTGATTCAAGTGCCATAATTGTTCCAATATTTTATTTTGCTAATGCCATTGAATAAGGATGTAAGAGAATATAAATAGGTATCATTGCAAACCCGAGCGGAATAATAAACCAAAAGATGACGGCTACCGCTTCAATAAGCGAAATATATTTTTTTGTTCTTAAGCCAAGCGTTTGAAATGCCGATTGAAATCCGTGATAAAGATGAAATCCTAAAACAATAAATGCAAAAATATAAAAGCCCGAGTAATAAGGATTCGCAAAAGTTTGATGGGCAATTTCGTACCCATTGTGATTTCCTTCGCCAAAGCGCATTTCAAAAAAGAATTCTTTTAAATGGATAATAAGAAAGAGCAGAATAAGCAAGGCGGTTCCAAACATCCACCGGGAAGCAAATTTTGCATTTTCTGCAATACCGTACGTGTTGTATTTCACCGGTCTTGCACGCCTATTTTTCAGCCATACCGTAATTCCGCTCCAGGCATGTACGATAATAGTAAAGAAAAGAAACAACTCAATTATTCTCAGCGGAAGATACGCATAAGGGTTTGTTGTTAAAAATTCCGCATACGCGTTAAACGATGCGCCGCCATCCTGCAGCAAGAGCAGTAAATTTCCAATAAGATGCTCAATAAGAAAAAGGCAGATAAAAAGTCCCGTGAGGCTCATTACAATTTTTCTGCCGACTGTTGAGTTGTAAAAAGCTATGATTCCGTTCATAGAGCAATTCGTAATTTGTGAAATGATTGATCAATAAGAATATTCAAAAGTATAAAAGATATTTTATAAATGCAATGCAGTTTGCCAGTATAAAAGAAATTTGAAAAAATTATTTCTTTGTCATAACAAATACGCCGTTCCAATCCTCCGGCGGAGGGTTATCGGAAAATAACATTGATCGCTGAATGTAAATATTTGAAACAACATCATCCCGGCGAATTGTTAATGCCTGCTGAAATTGTTCTATAGCGCTCTTCCATGCGCGCTGTTTATACGAATCAATTCCGGCATGGTAATATTCGAGAAATTGTTTTGTGGCATCGGTCTGCACTTCATCGGCAAGCGCAATAAGCTCGTAAATGCGAACCGGTTCGGTCTTTCCGACAACAATTACCAAATCCATTTCGCGTGCGAGAACTTTTCCTTTTACTTGTTCATAGACATATTCACTCATCAGTAATCGGGTTCCGTATTCTTTATTCACTCCTTCCAACCGTGAAGCAAGATTCACCGGATCACCGATAGCCGTATAATTTAACCGTGCTTCCGCGCCCATGTTCCCGACAATAGCTTTTCCGGTGTTTAATCCGATTCTTTGGTTAACAATCGGTCTGCCGAAGTGAATCCATTTTGTATGAAGCGCCTGCAGTTTCTTTTGCATTCGCAGGGCGGCACGGCAGGCATAATATGCATGGTCAGAATTATCTAACGGCGCTCCCCAAAACGCCATAATTGCATCACCAATATATTTATCAATTGTTCCGTGTTCTTCTAAAATAATTTCCGTCATTTCGGTAAGATAGGCATTCAACATTTGAACAGTGTTTTCCGCCCCCATCTGCTCAGACATTCTGGTGAAGCCTTCAATATCCGCAAACATGGTGGTAATTTCACGCTTCTCGCCTCCTAACTTTAAGAGACTCGGGTTTTCAATTAATTGATTGACGACCGATTTATCAACATACTTTTGGAACATATGTTTTATCTGCGATTTTTGTTTCCCTTCGGTTGCCGTTGTAAAGGTCATTGCGGAGGCATAACAAAATACCATGGCAACAAGCGGTTCAACCAGTGCATACACCACCCCGGTATTTGTAAATGCTGAAAAAGCAAACCAGATATATCCTGCCAGTAATAATACGCCAATCGATACGCTCCAGCGTAATTTTAATGTAATTGAAACGACGCCGACTATCAGCGCAAGAATTGCCACAATAATTAGCTGTGATGATGCCGGTACTTTAACAATGTGGCGATTCATCATCAGCATATCGTACACATTCGCGTGAATAAAACAATTCGGAGAAATATCAGCTAATGGTGTTGCATTATGGTCGCCGATTGACCGGGCAGTCGGACCGATAATAACAACAGCATCTTTAAATTTTCCCAGCGTTTGTGTATCGCCTTTAATATATGCGTCTAAAACTTCCTGCAGTGAAATTTGATTAAAGACATCATTCGTTCCCGCAAAATCAATTAACAAATCTCCATGAGTTGTTAACGGAATTTCTAACTCACCGGCATGTACCAAAAGTCCGTCTGCGGTTTTTTCTACGGTAACAGCATTACGTTTTATTTTTAAAAAATTAAATACCAACGCCGCACCGAAGGTCGGAAAATAATCACCGACATATTCTACAAAGAAAGGAACCGAACGGATAATTCCGTCATTCGGATCCGGACGAAGTAAAATATGACCGACTCCCACCGCAAGATTTGCCAACGAATCAAACGGACGGTCATCAATGTACGTGGCGTTAGGAAAGGGAAAAGTTAATCCATGCGAAGGGATAGAAAATTTATGAAGAATTTTATATGCTTCAGGATCAACAGCTTTTTTGCCGTCGCCTGTTTGTCCCGAAGGAACAAACGGACCGATGGCGTGAATAACATTCGGCGCATAGTTATGAAATAAAAGAAACTGCTGATTCTGAACTTGAGAAAATGAATCCGGCAGAACATCGGCAAAAATTTCGTCTACCCCTATCACCCGTGCGCCGCTTTGAGATAAAATTGCCAATAACGTTCCAAATTTATCGCGAGGAATGGGATACTTTAATTCTTTAATGGTATATTCATCAATTTTTACCATGATAACATTCGTTGTATGCTGTCTGGTGCCGCGCGCTTCTATAAGTGCGTCGTACGCTTTTAATTCTAACGATTGAAAAAAACTAAGATTGAATAAAAAATAGGTTAGGATAACTGAAACAACGGCAAAGATAATTCCATAGAGCGCTTTTATAAGTTTTTTATTCATGGTTGTTCCTTTGGCGAAGTGAATCGTGAAAACGAGGGATGGACGTTTTAAAACAAGTTACCCTCCGCTTATGGAGGGTAACTTGCAAAAAATATTTGATTTTATCCATTGAAATTTTGTGTATTTAAATCTTCCAATACAGAAAATCTTTAATATTGGAAAGCTGCGTCGGATCGATTCCGCGCCTTCCGCCAAACACAAATTTATTTTCACCCCGGCGAATGTTTCTGCTTGCGGCTCTTGCCTTACTTCCGCTTTGCAAATCTTTTAAGGCGCTGAATAACAAACTTTGTAATTCTCCGCGGTCAATAACGGCACTCTTTTCAGCCGCTTTGGTCTGTCCCATTTCGGCAACAATATTTTCAATGCCCAGCTCTTCGTACGCTTTTTCCTGCGAAGGGAATTTTGATACTGCTTCTGCAAACGATTCAACGGTTGCCGAATGATCGCCGCCAAGGTATTGTAACAATCCAAGATTGAGATTGAAACCGCCGTCTTTCCCGTCTGCTTTTAATGCCGATGAATAATTTTTATAGGCGCCGGCAGAATCGCCCTGAAGGAGAGCAATATTGCCTAAATTATTCAACGTGGCAGCGCTCTTATACGGCTGAAGTGATTTCCGTGCCTCATCATACTTTCCGGCATTTGCCAGCAGCATTGCCGCCTCATTTGCAGCGGATTCATTATTTTTCGCTAAAAGATATTTCACTTTCTCATTCAGCATTTGGTCGGATTTTGCCGTTAACAACGCTTGATCTTCTTTTAAATATTGCTCAATTGCCGCAACGGAAGGAGTCTCTGCAACTCTCTGATCGCTGGCAAGGTTTGTCGGCGGTGAAACTTCCCACGCATTGCGAATGTCGATAACATCAAGCTTTCCTTTTGCATCAACGGTTTTATAATATCCTTCAGCGCCGACTTTCCATGCTTCGGCAAAAGGTTTATTAAAAATTGTCGTCTCCAGCGGAAGCCAAACAGAATTATCTCTAATCACATACTGCCGGTCATCCAAACTCACACGGCTGGCGTTCTTTTTATTAATTCCCGTATCGAACATAATAAAAACATGGTCTGCCGTTCCAATGAGAGCCGTACGAATACCGAGATTTTCCAGACACGCCGCTAACAATACGGAACTATCATCGCAATCGCCCGCTTTTTTCGCAAGCGTTTCGCGCGGAAATTGAATTTCATCCAGCACGTCTCCATCGGCAACAACCCACGGGTCCGAAACATAATTTATTGAAAAGGCGCGAACAGCATCCCAGATTTTCATTGCATTAATCATATTGCGAGAAGCATTGGGAAGAGCAGCAGCATCAAATTTTACATTGCCAATAACATTCCGTGAAAAATTCTGCACGGCATCATCTTTATACGTAATAAAGGCGCCGATTTGGTTCGGGCGATTCCAACTGACAGCATTCTTACTATAAATGGTAATCGGTTTTGTAATGCTGCGGGTCTTTTCTTCGCCACCTTGGTTATAGGAAATTTCCGCTTTTATTTGTGTTACCGTCTGCTCGGAAACCGATTGAAGTTTTTCTTTATCCAGCGTTGCAGAAACATCAAAATCTTTTTTCTGTCCAACTTTTAATTCTGGAATTGTCTGCTCTGAAGCGAACGACATATAATTCGGAATAAATATTTTTGCTTTAATATTCTTAATATCGGCTTTCCCTGTATTTTCAAGCGTTACTTTTCCGATTGGATGTTTAGAATAAAAAGTAAACTGTGCCGGGAAAATATTGTCCACTTTAAATTCCGTAACATCAAGCGCGCTGGACATTGCCATGCTTGCCTTCTTCACTCCGGAAACTTTTGTGGAAACATCAATTCGGTTTCCGGAAACACCGATAACCTGATACTCCGCTAATGAAGTAAATGCTTTTCTCAATTCATCAACCGTTCCTTTTATGGTTACATCATAACTTGCCGAAGTTCCTTCCATGTAGCGCAATTGCATTTTTTGTATGAGAGAAATTTTTCCGGGCAGTTCCTGTTCAATTTTTGCAAGAGCTGCATCATTGATTCCCTGAATTATCAGATCAACAATAATCGGTTTTTCGCGCATCTCTTTCAGTTTCGCATCAATCTTCACCAAAACCTGTGCGGCAAGATTTTCGCCGATATCTTCCAGCGATTTTGATGCCGCCTGCGATTTTCCCTGTGAAGATTTTTTTGAAGTTGCGCTTGCCAGGGCAAGTATTTCGCCGGTATCGGTGATGATAATTTTTACTTCACCATCGGCCGTGTATTCGTTCATTTTTACGCCGTACACTTCTTTTTCACCGCCGTATTCTGCTTGTGCGCCGCCGGAAATAATCCATTCAGCGCCGTACCGCCGCCCCAATTCTTTTGCTTTTGCCGCATCCATTCCAGAAAGATCGCGCGCTTTTACGGCTTCAAATTGTTTTGAATCAACAATGCGATATCCTTTTTCGAGCAGCGCTCGTTCAATTCTTCCGGCAACTTTACGTGCCGTGGCGTCTTTGCTGTCAATCGTTTCATCCACCACCACCATTACGCGCGGAAGATTCTCCTGAGCATACACTTTAAGCGTCATTAAACCGAAAACGAATAAAGTGAATATAGAGAGTAACGAAAATTTGTATTTCATATTTCTTCTCCTCAATGGTATATATTTATTATTTTTTCAATTTCGAAATTAACACAGCCATCTCTTCCGCTTTTTGTTTTGCCGGCTCGTATCCTTCGGATTCATCAACAGCTTTTTGAAATAACGTTTTGGCGTTTTCGTAAGCAGTTTTTGCCTCGCTGTTTTTTCCGTTCTTTTCCAATGTTCTTCCCTGATCTTCATAATTTAACGCTTGTGCGTATTTTACGTAGCCGGAAAATTTTCCTTCATTTTTTGCTTCAAGTTGGTCTTCTTCAGAAGAAGAAAGTTTCACATCAAGATCTTTGGCAATTTTTTTTACGAGACTTTGAAGCATCGGCAGAAATTCATCCAATTCTCCGGTTTCCTCATCGGCTTTTAATGTTTCGCCGGTTTCTGTGCGTACAATACGCACATCAATACGAAGCTGGTCCTTAAATAAATTTGAAAATCCTCCGAACAGCATCACTTCCGCGCCGAGCAATTTTCCCATTTTTTGTGTCGTGGATTTATCCACCATATCGGTTTCATTCAAATTTAATTCATCAATAATGGATTGGATATGCCGGCGTTCAACAACCCTTAGACTTTTTATTTTTGAGAGCTCGGTAATCATCATATCCGCTAAACCTTTTTTCAGCGGATCGAGTTTATCCTTATCGACAACACTATTATTTTCAAAATACAACACCGCAATTGTTTTTGCTGAACTGCTTTGAGCATCCGCTTTTATCGGAGCCATAACCATCAGCAGAAATATTCCCGATACAACGATTGCTGCCCATTGTCGTACAAATGGTTTCATACTGTTATCCTTCCTTCGTTATTTTGTTTACAATTCACACTCAATGTTAAAAAGCCATTTTCAAATTAATGCCTGCTTCAAATCCGGTAACGGTTAGCGGAGTATTTTCCAGCGTTACCGTTCCTTGATTATATTTTACCGAAACAGCCGGGAGAATGAAATTTGAAAACGTAAAAAGCATGTCAATTCCCGCGCCGTATACCAACGCTTTTCCCGTTGTAATAATCGCTGCACCGACAGGAATTTGATCTTCAGAATAATTTTTTATTTCAGCATTCAGCGTGCCGGTCAGCCAGCTGCTTAATGTTTTTTGCGCTCCGTATTGAAGTTCAAACTGCAGCACCGATGGAAATTTCTTCTCAAGCCCATTGGTAAAATATGAATTTTCTCCGCGGAAGCGGCTCCGCATCTGCAGTGAATGAAGAAAACTTTCTGTTCGAATAGTGGCAGCAAAAAATCCGATGAAGCGGACTCCCGATTGAAAAATAACCGTATTGTTTAATTTATCTTGGAAGAAATAGGTTCCGTTAAGATCTGCGGAAAAGCGAAATTTTTTTGATAACGTAATATAATCAAACCCTATGTTGCCGGAGACTTCGCCACCCGGCGCGTACGAAATTGTTGTAAACGGGATTGACACCGGTTCGTATTTCCCTTTATAAAAATAATTAATTCCGAAACCCGCAATGAACCGCCTCGTTATCGGCATTGCGTACGTTAATCCTAAATTTCCATTCAGTCCCTGACCAAAGACCGGTACCTTATAGCCAAACGCTGTTTGGGAAAGTAATGTGGTTACAGCAATTTCATTCGCCGATAACTTAGAGTGCCCTGTGGGAAAACTTACTCCTGCGACAAGCCAAAGTTTATCTCCGGGAAAAACATACGATAGTGATAATCGGGTATCCGTTACCCCTTGTATATTTGCCGTATCGAATTTTGCCGTTGCCGCAGCGCTGGAAAGCGAGAGCAGCACTCTGTTTGAAACCGGCAGCGAAACAGAAACCGGTGCAGAATATTGCTGCACTGTTCCTGAATCCTTAATTGTCCAAGTTTGTGTTATTCCGCCAAACGTCACGCCTGATAATCCTCTGAATAATAATTTTTCCCCGTAACCGGAAGCCGGTCCTTGTGCCTGCAGCGAAGTTGTTCCGATACATACAATGAAAAGAACAGTGGTAATATGGAAAAGAGAAAAGTGTAAATTTGTATTTTTCATCACACTCTAAATGTTATTTGATTAAAATCATCTTCTTAACTGCTGAAAATTCTTCTGTAACTAATCTATAATAGTACATACCGCTGGAAACCGGAACTCCGGAGTCATTTGTTCCATCCCATTCAATAGAATACACGCCGATTTGCTGCGGCTGCTTAATTAAGATTTTTATTTTTTGACCGAGAATATTAAAGATTTCCAAATGCGTAAATGAACTGTGAGAGAGCGAATACCGAATGGTGGTAACAGGATTAAATGGATTCGGGAAATTTTGTTCAAGAGAATATGCTATCGGAATAATCGGGATTCCGGCGGTATTCTTTTCCACAAACTTCTCTGTTCCAACAATCAATCGCAGTTTCCGCGAATATTCATTCTTTTTTAAGTTCAATGAATATTCCTGCAATTCGGAAATATCGGTTACCCGTTCGGCAGAAAAATCCACAAGATATTTTTTAAACGATGCCGGCACTGTTCCCAGTAATTCTGTTTGCAGTGAAATGGGAATATTCGATTCACTGGCGGCAACGGAAAAATCCCAATAGCCCCCTTCGGAAGAAACCGCTCTAAAATCCGTTGTAAGTTTATCTTTTCCAAGAAGAAATGCAAGAGAGATGTACGCTTCGGGCGCTGCGGGCGGTTTAGAATAATCATAGTCATCCAATGAATCGGAAGCTTTTCTCAGCATGCCGAGATAATTTTCATCATCAACGGCTGAAGGAGATTTTGCAATTATTCGCATCATCCATTCGCCGGAAAACAATTCATTATTTTCAAGTTCTTCTTTGGCATTGGAAACTTGTGTTGAATTAATTCTTATCGTCTTTGGCATTGATGCCCTGTTTTTAATAAAGTAACCTTCAAACGGTTCCATCGTCGTCGTTACGGTACTGTATTTTGAATGATACGCATACAAGGCGTTCTCTACATTGGAATCACGATATGAATTTTTCCAGCTTACTCTGTACGGAAACGGATTGCCGATTAAGTTCCAGCCCGGCTGCAATGTAATGGAAAAATCCTCGGCTGTACCGGGAACGGTCGCCGTTCCTAAATTAATCGATCGTTCATCTTTTGTTATTAACCAGTACCCTTCACCACGCCGTATCACCACAAAATCTTCCGGAAATTCTTTGTACCTATTTTCTTTCTCATTCCACTTTCCAAACATCCGCCAGGTATAATTATCTTTTACGCCGAGGTCTTTAAAAATATTTGCTGCAAGCGAATCGTTTAAAATATACGGAATGCTAATCAGCGTATATTTTTCTCTGGCGGTTGCATTCGCCAACCGAGCAAGATAATTATCCGTTACGCCGAAAACATTCAATGCAAATTGTAAATTCTGCGCCGCGCGAATCCCGAAATTGTTCGTTGAATCATCGTTTCCATTAGACCAGAGATGATAATCATTGAGAACGATTATTGTTCCGGCGCCGATTTTTACAAACGCTCCGGTTACGGCGGAAGAAATTTTTGTGGTCATGGAATCCGACTGACTCAGTAAATTTTGAGACGCAACAACCAACAGTTTATGAGCGCGCGTACTGGTATCAACAGAAATTCTCGAACCTTTTAAGAAAACAATTGTATCCACTTTTGTTAAATAAACATTTGGCTGAGTCGGCGTGCTTATAAGCATTCCCGAATATCTATTCTCGGAGAATGTGGTATCGTACAGCATATCATTCTGCAGCGCAATGCCGGTTGCCGTCTGATATTTTTCTTTCCATGATGGATTGGAGAGAAATTCATTCAGCGCTGAATTACTGCCGTGCAAATCTCCGTTGCCTAACAATACCAGCATCCCTCCGTTTACGACAAATTTTTGCAATGAATCACGAAGCGGAGAGATAATAGGCTTCTGCGGATTTGCTATCATCACCGCATTGTATTGGGCAAATGAATTTTGCTCCGAGAGCGTTACGGTAATGCCGGCTTTCTTAAGTCCGGCGGATAAATCAGAATATGAATCAGAAAGCCGAACCGAATCAAGAGAAGAAAAACTCATTCCCGTATCAATCAAAACCGAACGAGCCAAAAAGTTTTTCAATACACCAAATCCTTGAAATCTTAAAGTCACCACCGGCAGGCGGGAATCCGTTGAAGCAAACATAATATTTGTAAACTTCATGCCGGTTGAAACGGGTGAAAAGTGAACGGAAACAGTCTTTATTTTCCCCGGTTCAATAGCAATAAGGCTGTCGCTGCAACGGAAATTTACCGTATCGGTCATATAACGGAGAGAAAATTGTATCGGTTCAATTCCTTCCGTATTATCTAATTGAAAAACAATTGAAGAGTCTTTTCCTACCAGCACACTTCCGAAATTATAATTAAATTTTTCAATTGGAACTTTTCCGATAACGCCTCCGGTTACGGTAAACGCAACCCGCGGAACAGCAGGATCATTTGTTCTGAAGGTAAGCACGGTAACAAAAAGTCCCGCGGTTTTTGTTACCAGCGAAACTGAAAATGTAGCGGTGCTGTCCGGTTCAATAAAAATTTTCTCCTCGCCAAAATATTTAAAATGCGTCGTATCCGACATATTCTCCAAACTCAGCACTAAACGCCGTTTTCCTTGAGGATTAGAAATTGCAACAAGCGTATCCGCCGGATTATTTAACTGACGTACGCCGAAATGATACGCCAGAGAATCAGCATGAAAGCGCGCATAATTTTTTAAGACCAGTTCATACACTCCGCTGAGACTTCCAACGTAATACACGTAATCCGAATCATGCGCCGGTGACAGAAAAAGATAAACAGGATTTTCATTTCCTGTCGAATCGGAAATTCTTTCCCATGTCTTTCCGGAATTTGTACTATTAAAGATTCCCTCCGGACCGGAACAGAGAACATTTGCCGGATCAAATCTGTCCAACAGCAGTGCAAAACCTTTTACGGAAAGAGAATTCCACGTAACTCCGCCGTTAAGCGTGTGATACACATAACTCGGCATTCCATCGCGAGACTGATCAACTGAAGGAATAAATATTTCATCCGTATTGCGGGGATTTACAGCCGGTGAGAAATACTGTAACGGTATTTCAGTTTGAGATTCAGGGTCAACAATTGATTGAGGAAGATTACCGGAAATGTCATTCCAATGACTGCCGAGATCCGTTGATTTCCATAATTTATTTGTTCCGAGATAGATGGTGTTTTGATTGACCGGATCGAATTGAATATGTTCGAAGGCATCAATGGTATCACCAGCCGGAGGCGTAATACGATTCCATTTTGCGGTTAAACCGCCGTCGGTGTTTAAGAGATATCCAATAGCTGGAGAGCAGACAAGAATTAAACTTGAACTTACCGGTGAAACACGAATAGTAACATTGCTTTTATCAACAGTAAAGTTATTTCGCTTAATAATTATTGAAGAATCAATGGTTAATATCGATGTCCAGTTCAATCCTGCATCAATTGAACGGCTGACGCCGCAAGATGTTGCCGCATAAATAATTCTCGGATTTTTCGGATCGGTTACAGTTTCAAAAACATACGGAGAGACCATTCCAAGATTTGAAGCGTTCCACGTTAAGCCGTTATCGCTCGTTCGTTTTATTCCGCCGCCGAAACTCCCGACAGTAATATACTTATTCCCGCCGGCCGCCGGAGAAGAAATCGGCCTGACAGCCATCGATGAATATATTCCGGCATTTTTACTACTCCAGTTTGTCCCGCCGTCTGTACTTACATAAATTCCATCTGATGTTCCAAGATAGATTTTTGGAATTCCGCCGGAATAAGAGACATGAATTCCATTGACGGCATAGAAATTTTTAAACACATTGGTCCATCCCCAAAAAGCAGGAGAAGATTTTATTGATGCATTAATTCTAAACACCCCGTATTTATTCTCTTCAAACGCTTTTGGCGCCGAGTCGTAAGCACCCGGATTTGCTGCAACATAAATTTGAAATAACGACGAATCGGGATTATTGAAAAGCGTATAGGTTACCGCTGCATCAGCAATTACTCCTTTAATCGGTGTTGATTTATTTTGTAATGCTCCCCACGCAGTATCTTTTTGGTCTGATTGAGCGTAAATAATTCCTTCAGGCGTTCCCGCTATTAAACGGAAACCCTTCCTGCCGATACCGAGCGTATCAACTTTCAGCGTAAAAATTTTATGAGTGTTGCCTGGAATCGTATCCAATCCTTTGGTCATTGTTTTCCAGGATACTCCTCCGTTGTTCGACCATAAAAATTTTGTTGTCAATGACGTATCAAAATGCGAAGTGGAAACAAAAATTCGAAAGTTATTTGTATCGGCAGGATGAACGGCAATATGGTTGACAGATCTTTTTCCAAAATACATATTGTCAATCAATTGATTCCATGTTGAGCCGCCGTCGGTTGACTTAACAACGCCATCATCATTTGCTCCAAAGATAACGTTGGGAGAAGCAGCGGCATACGCAACGGCATTTGTCGGTTGAGGAAAAGTATTTGATGAAGTCCACGTTATTCCTTGATCTTCACTTTTAAAAAATCCTTGTGACGTTACTAAAAGAATCTGATTATCATTATACGGATGAAAAACAATATCTCGGATTTCGGCTTTTTGAAAAATCTGATTTCCCATAAAGAGAATTTCATACCAAGTATCTCCGCCGTTCGTTGAACGATACAATTGGCTGTTACGGGAAACCGCAAGAACAACATTATCATCAATCGATCCGCGGATAATCGAAATATCTCCTCCCTCCGGACCAATTGATTTTAACGAAAACAATTGTTGAGAGTATAATAAAACCGGTAAAAGAAAAAGTATTAAAAGATGTAAAAAATATTTTTTCATTGCTTCTTAATTTGTTGGCGGCTTAGGGGGTTCCGGTAACGGCATAATAACAGTTCTCGGCGGCTGATTTTGAGTATTCGTGCCGGGATTTACAGTTTGATTAATGACATTATTCATATTACCAAGTCGATCGGTAACACCGGAAGAACCGACACCAAATCCTGAGGAAGTCGGCGGCGGCGGAACCGGTGATGATAAGAGGCCGGATGTTTTTGCCGGCGCTTTCTTTTTTGTGCCGGTTTGCTGGTCAGTATTTTGCTGTGAGGATGTATTCTCCCCAGACGTTGAACTGCCCGATGTTTCCGATGAACCGGATTGTATTATTTGTTCGGATTTTTGGGCGGCAACCGCACTTGTTTTTGCCTGAGAAAAATTAGGGTCTGCGGCGGCGGCTTGAGAATATGATGTAAACGCCTGCTGATACATTCCCTTATCTTCAAAATCAATTCCTTTTGAGTATTGTAGAAACGCAAAGAAATTTTCCGTCGGAATTTCCAGAATGGCTTCACGTTCATCATCCGAAATGGCAATATTCAATTCTTTAAGAATATTAAAGACAAGCTCTTTTTCTAATCTGAAAAAATCTTTAGTAGAACCGGAAATATTTGCCGTTGCATCCAGACTTCCGGTTTTTGTCTGCGCCACCAGCGCATCAATTCTCACTTTATCCTTTGCCATATCAAAATACGAACCTTTAACCAAACGGTAAGCGCCGAGAAGTTTTCCTAACCGCGGTGCCGTCTTTTGGTCAACGAGATCGGATTGGCTTAAATTCATTTCTTCAATTAATTTCTGGAGACGGACCCTTTCTACAATTCGCAAAGCTTTAACTTTGGAAAGATCGGTAATAATCATTTCCGCCAATCCTTTTTCCAGCGGATCGAGATCTTTGTTGTTTCCTTTGTTTTCAAAATAGAGTATGGCAACGGTATTGGATGGAACTTTGGCAACATCAAGCTGCGATTCTATTTGCAGCGCCTTCGCTGCTTCCGCCTGCATTTGTCTGCCGTAAAGAATTTTAATTCTCGCATCAACAAGCTCTTTATATTCGCCTAACGTACTGAGTTCGTTATACATTCGATAATATAAAATTGCTTTATCGTAATTAGCCGTCGTTTCATAAAGCAAACCAAGAAAATATGCAGCTTGGTCGTCTTCCGGATCGGAATCGAAGACCTTTTTAAATGTTACAATCGCTTCGTCATATTCTTTTTTATTATAGAGAGCCATGCCGAGTAATTTCATATACTCATTATTTCCCGGGTCGTTCACCAGCGCCCGGCGCATTCTGGCGATGGCTTCATCATTTCTTCCTTGGTCGAGCATTGAAACAGTAATTTCCGACAATGAAGGACCGCAGGCTTCAATGCTGATAAGGAAAAAAGAGAGCGAAAGAATTAAAGGGAGGGAGATCTTTTTCATATTTTTACCCGAATTTCTTAATCGAATATTGCAAAAATACCTCTTGGTGTCAAGCGAACGGATTTTTTGAAAAACAATTCTTATTTTCTTTAACATTTCATCAGCAAAAAACGAATTTTCTGCACAACATTGTGTTGCGAATATCACAAAAAAGAAACCCTGTGATGTTTCTAACATTCACAGGGTTAAGCAATTTTTAAAAAAATATCTATTTCACGTCGGAAGTATCCGCCATTTTATCGTGCTCGCTTCGCGACCACGCAACAATCAAGCGGCGATCCGAATCCGACAGCTTTGCATCAGGATGGAGCGGAAGATAAATCGGCATCGGCATGCTGTTGCCTTCAATTTCATCCGCAATTTCTGATAGCTTTTTCAACTGTCGTTTTGCTTTATATTTTCCCCATTCGGAAAAATTCAACTCTCTTCTTCCTTCCGTTACATCGTGTGAAATAAGCCACGAAACAGGTGCAATGGATGCATAAAGGGGCCATTTTGTTTCGTTCGAGTGACAGTCATAACACGAACGTTTGAAAACAGTTAAAACAGAATCCGGAACCTGCAACAGCGCATCAATCGTCTGCTCTTTTTCAACCGGCGGATTTTCTTTGTTCGGCTGGATAAACTGTATAAGTAGAAGTATTGCAACAAAAGATATTGCGGAAAGTTTTAATATTTTCTTTTTTTTCATTTTTGTTCTTCCCTTTTTTTATGTGGATGCCATTGGAATATGCAGAAAGCCCAAAAAAGAAGCAACAGACAAAAGAAGAGAGATTCCTTGTTTTCACTCTTTTCATTTTATATTTTGAAGAAAATTATTCAAGACAAAACAAGAAAGTCTATTATGTCGTTAATGGTTAGTATCTCCGGAATCAGAGGAATTGTCGGCGAATCGCTTACGCCTGAAAAAATTGTGCAGTATTCCTCCGCATACGCAGAATACTGCCGGCGCGGAACAATTTTCATCGGCAGGGACGGAAGGATTACCGGAAAAACAATTCAAGATCTTGTAACGGCAACGCTGCTGCAGATGGGATGCAATGTTATTGACCTTGGAATTTGTCCGACACCGACTGTTGCCTTTGCCGTGGAAAAACTTCACGGCGCCGGGGGTATTGCCGTTACCGCAAGCCACAATCCGATGATCTGGAACGGCATGAAATTTTTTGCCGCAACCGGCTTGTTCCTTAACGCCGATGAAAATAAAAATTTCTGGCAGATTGCCGAACGGGGAAACTTCCGATACAAACCGTGGAATGAACAGGGAAAACTTTCCGTCAATCATGAGTTTATTCATGAACACGTTCAGGCGGTTTTAAATTTACCATATCTCTCCCCTTCAGCTATTGCAAAAAAGAAATTCAAAATCGTTCTTGACTGTGTGAATGCTTCCGGCGGTGCGGTTGTTCCTTCGCTTCTAAAAAAGCTCGGCTGCGAAGTAATCGAGCTTAATTGTAATCTCAGCGGAATTTTTGCACACACGCCTGAACCAATTCCCGAAAATTTAACGGAACTCTGTTCCGCTGTTCTTGCTCACAAAGCGGATTTAGGAATTGCCATCGATCCCGATTCCGACAGATTGGTGCTTATTACCGAAGAAGGAAAACCGTTTGTAGAAGAGTACACAATTGTTTCCGCCGTAAAATTTATTTTAGAAGCAGAAAAAAAATTAAACAGAACAAATCATTCGATTGTTGTAAATCTTTCCACAACGCGGGCAGTGGAAGATATTGCCTCTTTATATAACGCGACAGTTGTCCGGACTCCGGTCGGAGAAATAAATGTTGCTAAAAAGATGAAAGAAATCGGCGCGATAATCGGCGGCGAAGGAAGCGGCGGCGTAATTCTTCCTGCCGTTCATCTCGGACGCGATGCTCTTGTCGGCGTGGGATTATTTCTGCAGCTGCTGGCGGATTTTAACGGGAAAGCTTCCGAATTGAAACACTCTCTTCCCTTTTATGAAATTGTTAAAAATAAAATCGAACTCGGTTCATTGCAGCCGGATGAAATTCTAAAAAAGCTTCACGAAAAGTACAGCAGAACGGAAACAACAAATTTCGACGATGGATTGAAAATTGATTTTGCGGAATCGTGGGTGCATTTGCGGAAATCAAATACCGAACCGATTATCCGTATTATTGCCGAAGCAAAAACCCGCAGGGAAGCATCGGCATTGGTCGAACGGTTTCAAAAAGAAATTGTATCGCACGATGAATAAAAAAATATTCTCACTCGGCTTTTTTGCATACAAAACGTTTCACGTTTTAAAAGGAAACTACCAATATGATTTTGTGTAAAGTTACCGGCGCAATCGTTTCAACACAAAAAAACCAGACGCTTAAAGAACACAAACTGCTGAATGTTCAACCGATAGATCTGGATGGAACATTCATCGGAAAAGATATTCTTGCTCTTGATACGGTGGATGCCGGTGTCGGCGATACGGTTCTTATCATTCAGGAAGGAGCCGGCGCTCAGCAGATTTTGAAACGAAAAGATATTCCTGTTCATACGGTTATTGTTGCCGTTGTTGACGGCATGAACATTCCTGAAGAATAATGCCCGCTCCGTTTAACATTCAACAGCTGCTGCATCTCGCCTCCATTCCGGGAATGAGCAATTCGAAATTAAAAAATCTAATTGATTATTTTGGCTCGCCGGAACAGGTTCTTGCTGCTTCTCCGCTGCAGTTAATAAAAGTTGAAGGAATAAAAAAAGAACTGGCTTCTGCGGTTGCCCATGCCGAAACAAACAAAACCTTTATTGAAGATCAGCTTAAACGGATTAACCGCATTGAAGGAAAAATTCTTACCATTTGGGATTCCGAATATCCTCCCCTTTTAAAAGAAGTTTTTGATGCGCCGGTGCTGCTGTTTCTGCGCGGAACAATTACCCTGAACGATCAGTACGCCATGGCAATTGTCGGCACGCGGAGACCTTCCGCTTACGGCATTTCGGTAGCAGAAAATTTTTCCAAAGAACTTTCCGGCATGGGAATAACAATTATCAGCGGGCTGGCGCGGGGCATTGATACGCACGCTCATCACGGCGCGCTGAAAGGTGAAGGAAGAACCATTGCTGTTCTCGGCGGCGCAGTTGATAAAATTTATCCGAAAGAAAATGAACGGCTGGCGGAAAAAATTTGCAGCAACGGAGCGGTGATTTCTGAAATGTTCATGGGAGCAAAAGCCGAACTGTGGAGTTTTCCGAAACGCAACAGAATTATCAGCGGCATGTCGCTCGGAACAATTATTATTGAATCGGATGAGGACGGCGGCGCAATGATTACCGCGCGGACCACCATTGACCAAAACCGCGAACTCTTCTGCGTGCCGGGAAATATTACCGAACACAAAAGCAACGGCACCAACAAATTGATTAAACTCGGCCAGGCAAAACTTGTGCAGACGGTTGACGATATTCTTGTTGAGCTTGAAGCAAAACTGAAACCAATCCTTAAAACAAAAAAACAAGAGCCTGCGCCGCAGCTTTCCGTTTTTGAACAAAAAATTTTTGATTGTCTTTCGTACGATCCCATTCACATTGATGTGCTTTCGGAAAAATCTGAACTTTCTTCCGCCGATACATTAGTCAATCTGCTGAGTTTAGAATTTAAAGGCATGGTGCGCCAGATGGCGGGGAAAATGTTTGTAAAGATGTGAAAACAATTTTTTCTTTCGTTGTTTCCTTTTCATTGAATCCACAAACATCGTGCCTTATTCTTCTTTTTTCCTAAAAATTTCTTATCTTAACTATAGTCTATGCTGAAAATTGAAGATTTCCATATCGATCCGTTAATTGCTGAAATAAAATTTGCCTGCGATCTTGAAAAATGCAAAGGCGCCTGCTGCACCTTTCCCGGCGGCAGAGGCGCGCCGCTGAAAGATGAAGAAGCTGCGTTGATTGAAAAATATTATCCCGCAATCAAAAATCTTCTGCCGGAAGAACACCGGAAAACCATTGAACAGTACGGCTTGGTTGAAGGCGGTCCAGGATATTTTGCCACACAATGTGTGGATGGGAAGGCATGCGTCTTTGTCTATTATCAAAACGGCATTGCAAAATGCGCCTTTGAAAAAGCGTATCGCGAAGGAACGATTAACTGGCAGAAACCTCTTTCGTGCCATCTCTTCCCCATTCGGATTAATGAGCAGACAGCACAGATGCAGTTTGAATATTTTCAAGAATGCGGTCCGGCATTAGAACGGGGAAAACGGGAGAACATTCAACTACTGGATTTTGTTGATGAGCCGCTCTCGCGCGTCTTCAGCAAAGAAGAGCGGGAAACATTAAAAGAGAAATTATAAGAGAAAAGAAAAGCTGAGCGTATGCTTCATCTTTCACAAGAACAACGATTACTTCAAAAACTGACGCCGCAGCAGATTCAATATCTGAAACTGCTGCAGCTGCCGACGCTTGCTCTTGAACAGTTAATTAAGAACGAGCTGGAAATTAATCCGATGCTCGAAGAAGGCGATGAAGGGGTTGACGTTGAACAGCCGGCAGAAGAGCCGGTCACCGAAGTGCCGGTTGATGAAGAAACCATTGAAAAAGTTGAACAAAAGAAAGATGATGAGTTTTCTTTTGAAGATTATCTGAACGACGATACCTACGAATCGTTCAAAGGAAGCTCTCTCCCGAATGACGATGAAGAGCGGGATGAGATGCCGATTGCCGCAATTACGCCTCTCGCCGAGCGGCTGAAAGATCAATTACGACTGGCGGATATTACGGAAATGGGAATGACCGTAGCGGAAGAAATTATCGGCAATATTGATGAAGACGGTTATCTCCATCGGGATTTGGAATCCATTGTCAACGATATTAATCTTTCGCACAAACTTCATCTTACTCCGGAACAAGTGGAAGAAGTTTTATCAATCATTCAGCGTTTGGAGCCGCTCGGTATCGGCTCGCGCAATCTGCAGGAATGTTTACTCATTCAGCTGGAAGCGGCAAAAGGCGATCCGCGTTTAATTGAACTCGCTCAAAAACTTCTCCGCGATCACTTCGAAGCATTTACAAAAAAACATTATGAATTAATTTCCAAGCTGCTGAATGTTTCGCTGGATGAAGTAAAACAGATTTTGGAAATTATCTCCCGTCTCAACCCCAAACCCGGCGAAGGAACCATCAGCACGCAGGAAAATTACCTGACACCCGATTTTCTGGTCACCAAAGAAGAAGATGAATTTATTATACAACTCAACGACCGCAATATTCCGCCGCTCCGCATCAACCGGAATTACCGTGAATTAATTTCTCGCCGCAACAATCGCGTCGGTGCAGATACGAAACAATTTTTACGGCAGAAATTTGATGCCGCAAAATGGTTCATCGCCTCCATTTACCAGCGCCGCCAGACCATGCTGCGCGTAATGCAGGCAATTGTTGACAAGCAGCGGGATTTCTTTGAAACCGGCGAAGGATTGAAGCCGTTAATCTATAAAGATATTGCCGAAATTATCCGTATGGATATTTCCACCATCAGCCGCGTGGTGAACGGAAAATATGTGCAGACCGATTTCGGCGTCTATGAACTTCGACATTTCTTCAGCGAAGGAATTTCAACGCAAAGCGGCGAAGATGTTTCCAACAAAGAAGTAAAAGAACGCATTAAAGAAATTCTCTCTACCGAAGATAAAAATAAACCGCTCAGCGACGAACAGATTGCGGAAATTCTTCAGCAAAAAGGATTTAACATTGCGCGCCGAACCGTAGCAAAATACCGGGAATCAATGGTCATTCCCGTTGCACGCCTGCGCCGAAAAATTTAAATACTATACCGTTAAATTTTCACGGAACAATTTACTTTTCAACACAATAATGGAAACAGAAAAAATTCGCGCCACCACAATACTCGGACTTATTCGCAACGGCAAAGCCGCCCTTGGAAGCGACGGGCAGGTTACGCTCGGCAGCACCGTAATGAAACACAAAACGAAAAAAGTTCACACTCTCTATAACGGAAAAGTTCTCGTCGGGTTTGCCGGCGCTTCCGCCGATGCGTTTGCGCTGATGGAACGCTTCGAAGAAAAAATTCAATTGTATCAGGGAAATATTGAACGCGCCGCCGTAGAACTTGCCAAAGACTGGCGCATGGATAAATATCTCCGCCGGCTGGAAGCGATGCTCGGCGTACTGACAAAAGACCAAACGTTCATCATCTCCGGCACCGGTGATGTGGTAACACCCGATGACGGCATTATCGCCATCGGCTCCGGCGGACCGTACGCGCTTGCCGCCGCACGCATGCTGATGAAACACACGCAGCTTTCAGCAAAAGAAATTGTGGAAGAAGGATTAAAAGCCGCCGCCGAGATATGCATTTACACCAATTCAAATATTACGATTCACGAACTCTCATGAAGAAAAAAAACCTCGAACTCTCATCTCCGCTTTCTCAATTAACCCCGACGCAGGTTGTTAAGGAATTAGACAAATACATTATCGGCCAGCATGAAGCCAAACGCGCCGTTGCCATTGCGCTGCGCAACCGCTGGCGCCGTCTGCAGGTGCCCGAAGGAATGCGCGAAGATATTATGCCGAATAATATTATTCTCATCGGACCGACCGGAGTCGGCAAAACGGAAATTGCGCGCCGGCTTGCGAAACTTGCCGGGGCGCCGTTCATAAAAGTGGAAGCTTCAAAATTCACCGAAGTGGGATACGTCGGACGCGACGTGGAATCGATGGTTCGCGATTTAACGGAATTTGCCGTTGTCATGGTTCGTTCGGAACGAACGGCGCAGGTTGAAGCTAAAGCAAAAGAGCGGGCGGAAGAAAAGATTCTCGATATTGTCATTCCGCCGGTGAAACATTCCGTCTCTTCATCATCCGAAACTGCCGGCAGCGATGCGGAGTTAAATGAAAAAACCCGCGAGCGATTCAGAGAAAAAATTAAAAACGGCGAATTAGATTCCCGCGAAATTGAAATTGACCAGACAACGGAAAATCTCCCCGCTATGCAGATTATGGGACCGATTAATCTGGAAGAAATGGGAATCAATATTCAGGAAATGCTCGGCGGAATGATACCGAAAAAAAATAAGCGGAGAAAAGTCCCGATCAGCGAAGCAAAAAAAATTCTCACGCAGGAAGAAGCGCAGAAATTAATCGATCAGGAATCCGTTGTGCGCGAGGCAATTCATAAAGTAGAAAATTCCGGAATTGTGTTTATTGATGAGATTGATAAAATTGCCGGCACCCGCGGCGGGCAGCAGGGCGGTCCGGATGTTTCCCGCGAAGGCGTACAGCGTGATTTGCTCCCGATTGTGGAAGGTTCGAATGTTACCACAAAATACGGAACGGTAAAAACCGATCATATCTTGTTTATTGCCTCGGGCGCATTCCATGTTTCCAAACCAAGCGATCTTATTCCTGAACTACAGGGACGTTTTCCCATTCGCGTTGAATTAAAAAGCTTGAACGAAGATGATTTTATAAAAATACTCACCCTTCCGCAGAATGCGCTTTTAAAGCAATACATTGAATTATTGAAATCCGAAAAAGTGGAAATTTCTTTTGATGAAAAAGCGATTACAATAATTGCAAAAATAGCCGCACAGGTAAATGAAGAAATTGAAAACATCGGCGCGCGGAGACTTCACACCATTCTCACTTCGCTTCTCGATGATATTTTATTCCAAGCGCCGGATGAACTGAAAGAACTATCTATTACCATTACCGAACAATTAGTTGAAGAGAAATTATCTTCTATTGTTAAGAATAGAGATCTCAGCCGGTACATTTTGTAATGCTGTTTCTTCGAAACAAAAAAAATCCTGACAATATACTTGTCAGGATTTTTTTTGTGAGAAAAGAAAT
>JACFMZ010000139.1 GCA_019455105.1 Bacteroidota bacterium
CGGAACGACATCATCATTTGCTTCCAATGAATGAGGAAGCGCTCCGCCGCGGCGAAGAATTAGCCGAACAATTATTTCACCCAGTAGCATAAAGAGGTGGTTATGAACACATTAGTAACCAGCTGTGAACATGCGTGCAGAAATTCGTGCGCAACGCTGACGAAAGCGTTAAATATCGAAACCTCGTTGGTGAGAATGTATGAAGAAGTGCTTCGTGAATGCGAAGAGCCGGAAGTTAAAGAGTTTCTCGAAGAGCTTGCCAACGAAAGCAGCGGCGTTGTTGTGAAAATAATGCGTAAGCTGAATGAAATTAAAGCGCGTTCCCTTGTGTATGATGCCATAGGTTCAAGTTTTAATCCGTAAAAATTTGCTGCACGGCTGTTAATCCCATTGATGAATAAAAAATATTTATCAATGGGATTTTTACGTTTTAAACCGAACGTTCCGCTGTTCGCGGCAACATGGGAAAAAGTAATTTTCTTTCGTTTAGTGAAACCTCTTCTGCGCTTTTTTTTGTTACATTAATATCGGAGGAGTTGTGAAATATTTAAAAATATTCGGTACCATAACGTTTGTCTTGGTCATTCTTATGTCGGGGCTGTTCTTCACCCGTTCTGCGGAAGCCCGGCAGCAAAACGAGCAAACATCAAAAGGAAAAAAGCCCATGAAAACTGTAGAAGAATATTTAAAGGATACCTATAAACCGGGAATGCCGAAAGTGGTGAAGACCGATGAAGAATGGAAAAAAATATTAACGCCGGAGCAGTTTCGTATTACGCGGAGCGCCGGTACTGAACGTCCTTTCTGCGGCGTGTTTTATGATAATCACAAAATGGGAATTTATATTTGTGTCTGCTGCGGGCTTCCTCTTTTTTCTTCCGATGTGAAATTCGATTCAGGGACCGGCTGGCCCAGTTTTTTTCAGCCGATTAATTCCGACCATATTTCTGCAACAGAAGATTTAAGCTTTGGCATGAAAAGAATTGAAATAAACTGCGCGCGGTGTGACGCCCATTTGGGTCACGTTTTTAACGATGGACCGAAACCGACAGGATTGCGGTATTGCATGAATTCCGAATCGTTAGATTTTGTTGAAACACCGCTCTCCGGTAAGCAATAAAAATATTTTAGAACAAAGCGCAGTTTCCTGCCGTTACTTTCTGCTGCAGGCGGCGCTGTTTTTTTCAACAGTATCGCCGGCTATTGTTACATAGGTAAACACATTATCTTCTAATTTAAATTGCATACAGTCAACCGGCATTGTTTCGGGCTGTAATTCTTCTTTCACGGTATTAAGTAAAAGCGAAGTAAAAACAATATCCTGAATTGTGCTGTGCTTTTCGCGGTAGTGTTCGTCAAAAAAGAACGAAGGAACTTTCATTCCGACAACCTGTGTCCAGTGAGAAAATCCGATTAACGAAGCGTACTGTTCATTGCAAAAAACAATTTCCCGTTCGGCATTAACAACGGCTATCGGCAACAGATGCGAATCAATGAGTATCCGCAGCGAATGCTTCTCACGCACCGCCGATGATTGGACGAATAAATCCGCAAAGTGCGATTCATATTCTGCGGATACATTTTTCTGTATTGGATAGTTTTGTGTTATCATGGAGACCTCCTTTGAAAAAAAGAAACCGCGCAAACCGGTGCTGTAATTCTGGTCTGCGGGTTTCTTATGCTCGAGATGGGGAGAAAGTTATTATGTTTTTTTTCTGTCGAGCATGTTTTCGAATATTTTTCGGCAATGAAACGGTAAACATTGTTCCTGTCCGCGGCGATGATTCAAAATCTATTGCGCCGTGCAGGTAGTGTTCGGTTAATAATTTTACGCTGTATGTTCCGAGACCTCTTCCGGTTCCTTTTGTTGAAAACGAGCGTTGAAAAATTTGTTTTTGAACTTCCAGCGGAATGACACTGTTATTGTGCACCCAAAAATCAATAGTTGTCTCGTTATTAATGCAGCCGAGTGTTACGGTGGCGCGCTGCGGCGAAGCTTCCAGCGCATTCTTCGTTAAATTTCCGAGCACTCTACGAAGCAATACTTCATCGGTAATACACATAAAATCATCGGACGAGCTGTCCACTTCAATAAATTTATCTTTTCCTTCCTGGTGCATTTTAAACGATTCGCACACAGCGTGCAGCATGGTTCGGGAATGAATAACGGTCGGATCAATGTGAATTTCATGATTTTCCGCCGCTGTTAACTGACGCTGCGCCGTAATTTCATCGGCAAGCTGCAGCGCAATGGTATAAATCATTTCGCGGAATTGTCCGGCTTCTTCCGGCGTAGCGTCTTTCAAAAGCTTGGCATACGCCAAGAGACTGCCGACACTGTTCAAAAGATCGTGAAAGAAAATTTTTTCTAAAGCTAATCTTCGTTTTTCATTGCTGATATCGGTAAGAATAAAAATGGTAAACTGTTCGGCGTTTACCGTCATCGGCACAGAACTGATTCTCAATTCAGCGGGAGAGTTTGTTCCGTTTGTTGATATTCTGTATTCCTGCGCTGTGGATTCATGCTCAGCGTAGAAATTCGGCGAAGAGTTTTTGTTTAAGAAATGATCTTCTTCATAAGTGAATGTTTCGTAGAAAGGCATGGCAGCGCCGGGAGACTGCATAAATTCATCGGGCTGCTCTCCTAAAACAGCACGAGATGAATCTATGCCGAGAAATTTTATCAGTTTGTTATTACAAAAAACAGTCTGATGATATCTGTTTAGCACAAGAATATAATCAGGCACAGAATTCGCGAAAGCCGCTAATTGCCAATGTTCAGAAAAAAATTGAATTTGCCTGTACAGCACTTCTTGTGATGCCCGCCGGTTGGCAAGCGGCTGATGCTCAGAGGGTTGCATTGATACCATAATAATCTCTCCCTTTTATTTAAGGGAATAAACGGCAACAAGTGTGCCGTTTAAAAATTATCCAAAATGCCTCAAATATTAAGGGGTTTCGGCAGGAAATATTTACAAATCTACAAAGTGAAGGGGTGAAACAAATATTAATTGTTGGATCTTTAATTTTTAGAATGCAGAAAACGGGTGAACATAAATTATAACTCAAAAAGAAAAGAAAGCGGAAGCGGTGTTCTCTGCGTAAATCCCAGTCTGCCGATTTTTGGCAGAGAACAAGCGAGTTGTAAAATCTGAATTAAAGAAAAAAATAGAAGTGGTGACCCCGGCGTGATTCGAACACGCGACCCACAGCTTAGAAGGCTGTTGCTCTATCCAGCTGAGCTACGGGGCCCTAAAGTAACCCAATATACAAATTCTCGTTTTTCTTTCAAAGGGAGAAGTTGCGGAAATCCGGGTCGTACGTTTACGACAGAAATTTTGTTTATGGAAAACCGTCGAAAATAATATTTTGCTTTCAAGGTTGCTTTCATTCAAAAAAAATATTTATCTTTAACAGGGGAGTCGGTTAGAGAGAAGTACAATATTTATAAGAATTGCAATTCTTATACGTTATTCCGCTCCTGCAGGTTCAACTTCGGACTTTTTTCCCGATATTTTTTAGACAATATTATTAAAAAAGAATGATATGAAACCACAAGAACCTGAAAGAAAAATTCTTATTGTTGAAGACAACAAGGATGTTGTTCTTATTGTGCAGCGGAAATTAAACCGTGCAAATTTTCATGTGGATGCCGCCCATGACGGCGTTGAAGCATTGGAAAAAATTAACGGGCATGAGTATGAATTGATTATTCTCGATATTTCGCTTCCCAAAAAATCCGGATTAGAAGTGTTGAAAGAAATCCGTGAAAAAGGGAACAAGACGCCGGTGCTTATTCTTTCGGGATTAAATGAAGTTGAAGATAAAGTAAAAGGTTTGAAATACGGCGCCGATGATTATCTCGGCAAGCCGTTTGAACCGAAAGAATTAATTGCCCGCATTGAAGCCATTCTTCGCCGCTCCAACGCTACTTCCGATATGAAACTGCGCGCCGATAATCTTGAACTTGATCTTATTGCACGAAAAGTAAGCCGCGACGGCAAAGAGATTGATTTAAGTCCGAAAGAATTTTCCCTTCTTGAATATTTGATGAAACACAAAAACGAAGTTGTTTCCCGCCAGCAAATTGCCCAGGATGTGTGGGGCTATAATTTTGATACTGGAACAAATTATGTGGATGTGTACATCAATTATCTCCGCAACTCTATTGATAAAAACCACGAAAAAAAACTTATCCAAACCATTTTTGGAAAAGGATTTATGCTGAAGGATGAGTAATTCTTCCGCTCACGTTTCCGAAACGCCGGTGTTTGTTTCCGCCGGAATTATTTTTTCTGAAAATTCGGTTCTTGTCTGCCAGCGAAAGCGAACCGCGCCGTATCCGTTACAGTGGGAATTCCCGGGAGGAAAAGTTGAACAGGGAGAAACTTCTGCGGAATGCCTTCGGCGCGAATTGCAGGAAGAACTTTCCATTGATGCCGTCATCGGGGAAGCGCTGCACGAACAGACATGGCACTACCCGAATGCCGGAACATTTCACATTACTTTTCATCGCGTTATTTCTTTTACGGGAAATCTCCGCAACAATGTTTTTGAACAATTTGCGTGGCTTCCGATTTCCGAGCTTTCAACACTTCCGCTGTTGGAAGGAAATAAACCGGTTGCCCGTTTACTGCAGCAGTTGTGAAAAGAGCCGTTCTTATATCCGCGCTTCATAAAAAGATTCTCCGCTGGTACAGACAAAACGGAAGAGAGCTGCCGTGGCGAAAAACATCCGACCCTTACCGCATTCTTCTTTCGGAAATAATGGCGCAGCAGACACAGGTAAGCAGGGTTGAAATTTTTTATACGAAATGGCTGGCAAAATTCCCGACGCTTCAATCGGCGGCACGGGCAAAGACTCGTGAAATTTTACTGCAATGGTCGGGCTTGGGTTATAACAGCAGGGCACTGCGGCTGCATGCGCTGGCAAAATTTGTAGTAAAAAATTATCGTTCCCGTCTGCCTCATTCGGTTGAAGAACTGCAGAAGCTTCCGGGAATCGGAGCGTACACTTCTCACGCCGTTGCCTGTTTTGCCTTTCGGCAGCAGCTGCCTGTTGTTGATGTGAATATCAAGCGGATTCTTTTACGAATATTCGGATACACAACGCGCCTTACCGATAAAGAAATCTGGAAATTGGCGGAGGAAATTCTTCCTTCAGGAAAAGCGTATCACTGGAATCAAGCGCTGATGGATTTCGGCGCCGTTATCTGCACGGCACGCAATCCGAAATGTGCAATCTGTCCGGTTCAAAAAGAATGTGCGTCGGCATTTTCTCCGATGTTCAATGTTCCGGAAAAAAGAAAAAAGAAAGAGCCGTCCCGAAAAGGAATTCCCCGGCGGTTATACCGCGGCAAAATTTTGAAAATGCTTCATTACACGGTTCTGACGGAAAAAGAAATTGCCGAACAGTTGTGGCATTCTTTTTCTTCCCGTGATGTGCTCTGGCTGCACAATCTGCTTCATCAAATGATTGCCGACGGACTGTTAAAAAGATTACGAGGAAAATTAGGAATTGCGGAATAGAACGAAAAATTTAATATTGTTAACGGACAAATCTGAATTATTTGTTTTTTAAACGCCATTGTAATCTAAACGTATTTTCATAATATCCAGTTGGCGCTCCATCGGGTATTTTAAATGAAAAATACATATTCCTTTCCAACTTTCCGCCACTGATAATCTCCCACTCCTTGCTTAAAGAATCAGAATAAAATTTAACTCCAAATTGTTTATGTGTAGCAATATAATCAGTAGAAAACCACTTATAAATTTCCCATTTACCGGTAAACGGTATTTTAAACCCTGAAGTATCATGTGTATTTTCAGTTGTTATATCAAATGTGGAGTGATACGTTGAATCTTCAAATAATTCAAGAATCTGTCTGCTTTCTATACTGTCCGCTTCTTTCGATCGCACATTTACTAACTGCCATTTTCCGATATAGGTATCAGGTTCTTCATCGGGTTCTAACACGTAATAACATCCGGTAAATAATAAAGAGATAAATATTATAGGTCAAGTCTTATTTGTTGTGTAAAATATTTGGAGGTTATTCACGCTACCAGTT
>JACFMZ010000140.1 GCA_019455105.1 Bacteroidota bacterium
ACTACATACCAGCCTTTCTCTTTTACCTGATGATACGTAAAGAGCCGTTCGTATTCCTTGTTCAGAAGTTCTTTTCCTTTAAATGTCGAAACAATTCGATACTTTTCTTTTATTACGCTTAAGCGCGCTTCGGCAAGAATAAGAAATTCACCGGTCGGTTTTGTTTCTTCCCCTTCCGAATGAAGAAGTTCAATCTTCACATACTCAATATCCGGATGTACAGCAAGCGCAACGTTAGAAATAAGCGTCCACGGCGTTGTTGTCCAAACAAGAAAATGAGTATTGGGTTCATCTTTCAATTTCATTTTAACATACACGCTCGGATCTTTTACATCTTTATATCCCAGCGCTACTTCATGAGACGAAAGGGGTGTTTCACAGCGCGGACAGTACGGCTGAATTTTATAGCCGCGGTAAATCATTTCCTTATCGTAATACTGTTTTAACGCCCACCAGATAGATTCAATATACACATTGTGAAATGTTACATACGGATGATCAAGGTCAACCCAGTATCCCATTTCGCGTGTTAATTTTTCCCAATCGGTTTTATATTTCCATACCGATTCGCGGCAGAGCTGATTAAACTTCTCGACGCCGAAATCAACAATTTCATCTTTATGTTTAATGCCGATTTGTTTTTCAACTTCAATCTCAACCGGAAGTCCGTGGGTATCCCAGCCCGCTTTACGGTGAACCTGAAAGCCGCTCATTGTTTTGTACCGGCAGACGGCATCTTTTAAGGTACGCGCCATAACGTGATGAATGCCGGGACGCCCGTTTGCTGTCGGCGGACCTTCAAAAAATGTATACTGCGGTTTTCCTTCTCGCGAAGAAATACTTTGAGCAAATATTTTTTGCTCTTCCCAAAATTTCAGGATTTCTTTTTCAACAGCGGAATAATTTATTTTATCGGTAAGTTCTTTAAACATACATTATAATCGAGTAACAACTTCTTTCATAATAGCGGTTAATTTCGGTTCGGCGGCGTTGGCGACAGCAATAACCTCTTGAAGCGAAACCGGCTTTAAAGCATCGGGAAAACATTCGTCGGTAATAATTGAAAAGCCGAGCACTTTCATTGATTGATGCACCGCAACAATTACTTCAGGAACGGTGGACATGCCGACGGCATCGGCGCCGGTCCAGCGTAAAAATCTATATTCCGCTTTTGTTTCCATTGTCGGACCGGTCATCACCACATATACACCTTTTTGCACGCGGAGTTTTTGCTCTAATGCAATTTTTTCGGCAAGAGCAATTAATTCTTTCGTGTACGGCTCAGACATATCAGGGAAACGGGGACCAAGCTCTTCATCATTAGGACCGATCAGCGGGTTATCGCCAAGCATATTAATATGATCAGTCATAATCATAATATCGCCTTTGGAAAAAAGCGGATTCATTCCGCCGGCAGCGTTGGAAATCAACAGTATCTGCACGCCGAGAAATTTCATAACACGAACGGGAAATGTAACCTGTTGCAGCGTATAACCTTCGTAATAGTGAAAGCGTCCCTGCATTGCCACAACTTTTTTTCCGCCGAGCGTTCCGAAAATTAATTTTCCTGTATGCGATTCAACGGTGGAAATAGGAAAATGTGGAATTTCGGAATAATCAATTGTTGTCTCAATCTGAATTTCTTTTACCAAGCCTCCGAGTCCGGTGCCGAGAATAATACCGACGGACGGCTGCATTGTTGTTTTTGTTCGAATAAAAGTTAATGTTTCGTCAATCTGTTTTCGTAATGTTGTCATATAAGTTTTTTCACTACTTCATCAATTTGAAAAGTTTCTTTTCCTGTTCCCTGTCCCGGTTCTTTTTGTTCCAACGTTTCTTCTGCTTCAAGGGCTTTTATCAATTCAATTTCAGAATTTAACAAGACTTTCAACCGGCTCACCAACGCATCGCGTTTTGCCCGCAGAAGTGTTACTTCTTCTTTTGCTTTTAAAACTTCCATTCGCGCATGGTCGAGAAGCTGGCTTCCTTTCAGTTCTGCTTCTTGAATAATCAGCTCCCCTTCTTTGCGGGAATTATCAATGGAGCGGGCGCTTGTTTCCCGTGCCTGCATTAAAATCTGTTGAAGGTCGCGCTCTTTCTGCTTGAAGTCGCGAAGCTCAACTTCCATTGTCATTGCCTGATCGCGAATTTCTCGTAACTGCTTTTGCAATTCCGAAAATTCCGTAGAAAGTACATCCAAAAAAGCATCAACTTCTACCGGATCATATCCGCGAAGTACTTTTTTGAATTCTTGTTTTTTTATATCCAGCGGAGTCAGTTTCATTATCCGTCTCCTTTATTGTTTTTTTACCCGCCTGCCGAAAATTGCTGTTCCAATACGCACAATGGTTGCCCCTTCTTCCATTGCGGTTTCATAATCATGCGTCATTCCCATTGAAAGTTCCGTCAACGGTTCGCGCGTTATACCTAACCGGTTTACTTCTTCAAAAATTGAGCGAAGAAGTGAAAATGATTTTCTCGACTCATCCTTATCATTCGAAAACGGACCGATCGTCATTAATCCTTTTAGAGAAAGAGAAGGAAGCAGCGAGATTGTTTTAATAAACTCAACAGCTTTCTCCGGCTTTACACCAAACTTTGTCGCCTCTTCTGAAGTATTCACTTCAACAAGAACATCTATCGTCTTATTATACTTCTGCGCCTGCCTATTAATTTCCTGCGCAAGTTTTTCACTGTCAACAGAATGAATCATAGAAATCCATTCTGCAATATACTTAACTTTATTTGACTGCAAATGTCCGATAAAGTGCCATCGAATCGGTAAATCGAGAAGCGTTTTTCGCTTTTCAATCAGTTCCTGCACGTAATTTTCGCCAAAATCACTTATTCCGGCATCCACTGCTTGCTTAACTGAATCAGCTCCAAAAGTTTTGCTAACCGCAATCAGCCGAACAGATTTCCGAGTTCTACCGAGCCGAAAACAGCATTTTTCAATGTTTTCCTCAATATTTTTAATGTTTTCGGCTATCATACTTAAAGTTAAGTTGAAATATAACTCATTATCTCCCTAAAAACAATAAATCTATCTAAAAGAAAACCCTCCGGAAAAGAGGGTTTTTGTTTTCAGAGTATGTTTTTGAAAGCTTATTTTTTCTTCACCGGTCTTTTTAATTTCTGAAAGCTCGTAGATTTTACAGTTAATACCGGACAGGCTGCCGTTCGAACCACTTTTTCCGTAACGCTGCCGATTAACACATGCTGTAATCCTGTTCTTCCGTGCGTGCTCATTACAATAATATCAATATCATTATCTTTGGCAAAATACACAATTGAATGCGCTGCATTCCCTTCCAACAAAACCGTTGTTATTTTTTTCTTCGATTGTTTTTGAATTTTTTCTGCAAGCCGGTTTAAATTATTCTTTTCGTCTTCAAGAATATGGTTGCGAAATTGATCAACCGTTAAATCAACCGTATGATAGGCAACAATTGGAATAGTATCCACACAGTACAGCAGATAAATTTCGGCTCTATCAGTTTTTGCCAGCCACAGAGCATAGTCCATTGCCGAAAGCGAAGCATCGGATAAATCTGTCGTTACTAAAATTTTTTTCATTTTAATCATAACCTAACTCCTTATTTTTTGTTGCTCTGATGATTGTGCTTGTTGAAGGGTCTGCAAATCGTTAATGGACCGGTTGATGCGCGCATAGACTTCCTGCACTTTGGAGCGCAGCTTCTCATAATCCAGCGGATAATTCGGATGCTCTTCATAAAAGCGAAGAACCTTTTCAACTTCAAGCGATAAAGTGCTTACAAGTTTTTGATCACTGATAATATCATCAAGATTTTTTTGAACTGTTTTCATTGTTTCCAATTGTTATTTACGAAATCGCTGTCGTATCTCATCCTCAAGTTCATCATGAAATGCCGGATGAGCAATAGCAAGTAATTCTTCTGCGCGCTGGCGCAAACTTTTTCCGTATAATGATGCAACACCGAACTCCGTTACCACATACCGAACATCGCCGCGTGTTGTTACAACACCCGCTCCGTGTTTAAGAAATGGAGTAATGCGGGATAATGTTCCGTTTTTTGCCGTTGAAGGAAGCGCAATAATCGCTTTTCCTCCTTTGGAAGCAAACGCTCCGCGTACGAAATCCAACTGACCGCCAAATCCGCTGAAAATAGTCTGCCCGATTGATTCCGCACAGACCTGGCCGGTTAAATCAATTTCAATGGCGGAATTAATGGAGACCATTTTATCGTTCCGGGAAACATTAAACGGATTATTGGTATAATCGCACGGTAAAAACTCGAACATCGGATTATCATTGACAAAATCATATAAGCGGCGCGAACCAAGCACAAAGGTTGCCACAGCTTTCATCGGGTGAAAATTTTTCCGTGCATTTGTTAAAATTCCTTTTTCAATAGCATGAAGCACGCCGTCCGATACCATTTCGGTATGAACGCCGAGATCTTTTTTTCCTTCCAGCATAGAAAGAACCGCATTGGGAATTCCGCCGATGCCGAGCTGCAGCGTTGAACCGTCTTCAACTAGGGGAGCAATAAATTTTGCAATGCGCAATTCTACTTCTGAATATTGCGGCTCGCCGAGTTCAATCAACGGCTCCGAATGTTCAAAAATATGATGAATTTGCGAGAGATGAATAAACGTATCGCCGTGCGTTCTGGGCATATATTCATTAACCTGCGCGACTATAATTTTTCCGTTTTCAACGGCAGCTTTTGACGCAACCGTTTCCGCACCAAGACTTACGTATCCGTGATTATCCGGCGGCGAGACCATAACATACACAACATCTAACGGAATAATGCGCTGATGAAACAATCCAGGAACTTCCGAAAGCAGAACCGGAACATAATCGGCTTTTCCTTGGGCAACCATTTTCCGTTCTGCGCTGCCGACAAAAAGCGAAACATGGCGAATATGATTGCTCATACCTTCTTCCGAAAGCGGATCTTCGCCGAGCAGCAACATGTGATACACCGAAACATTTTTGACTTCATCTTTCCGCTTGGCAATATTTTTCAGCAGAAATGTCGGCGAGGCGGCATTGCCGCTGATAAAGATATTATCGTCGCTTTTTATTAATCCGACAACTTCTTCTACCGAACGCAGTTTACTGCGATACAGTAAAGAATCAGTATGCGGAATACCGTTGGTCGTTTTGTATTCCGTTACCGGAGAAATTTCCGTTACATTATTTTGTGTCATAGTGATACTCAAATAAAGAAAGTTATTTAAACGAAGGAAATGTTTTTTCCGTCGTATTCATAATACAATGGTAATGTATTATTATTTTGCTTCCGTAAGCTGAAACTTAAACCGCAGCACGACCCAAACTTTAATCGGTCCAGCGTTCATGTATGCCGGGGTAAACTGATATCCCATTGCCGCTTTAATGGCTTCTTCTTCAAAAATTCCTGTTGCATCGCCTCGAATAACAACGGCTTTAATCGGCTTTCCGGTTTTATCAACTAACGTTTTTACCCAGACTGTTCCTTCAATTCCTGCCCGCCGTGCAATTTCCGGAAATACCGGAGTAACAGCGCGAACAATTTGCGGTAATTTTTCTACCGGAATAAATTCATCAATGCCGGGGTCATCGCTTTCTATCCTTAAATCATCGGCAATTTCAATACGCTCTTTTAATTCGCCGCTTCCGCCGAGTTCAATTTCCGGACCGAGCGTTTGACTCATTTCCGTTTGTGTGGCAATGGTCTGTTCCGGATTTATTTCGGCATCGGGAACAGGAATCGGTATGCCGAAACTTGGTTTTGCCCCTTTGGAAATTCCTACTGCTGGAGCCGCCATTGTATTGGTCATTGAAGGCGGCGGCCCGAGATCACTGTATTTTAAAATCCTCACTTTTATTACCGGCTCTTCTTCAACGGAGGTTTTAATATATTCTACTCCATAATATCCGGCAATCAGCAGTAGGTGAAACACACTTGAAACAATTAAGCCGAATTGCAGATACCGGCGCAGTCCCC
>JACFMZ010000141.1:0-1190 GCA_019455105.1 Bacteroidota bacterium
ACTGGTAGCGTGAATAACCTCCAAATATTTTACACAACAAATAAGACTTGACCCGCGCCCTCTAAAATATAAAGCGTCATTCGATTCTTGTGCATGTGGATATTTTTCAAGGATAGCATTGGCTTCTTTTTTTACGCCGCTGTAATTTTTTGATAAAAATAAACGGTACACCAGTTTCCCCCGCGCGCGAATTTCATATTGGTTTCCCGGAAAATTATGGATAACAGATTGTAATATGGTTATGCCGTCTGAATTTCTCTTGTTAGTAAATAAATATTGAGCATACGTAATTCCTATAAAGGCGTGTTCTTCATTTGATAAATCCATTGTTTGTAATTCAGTATAATTTTGCTGAATCTGCTCATCAAGAGATTTCTGATTCTCGCTGTTCCAAATAATAGTCTCGTTAGATTGTTCTTTTTTTAATGACGGTAACAATTTTTGCGTTTCAACAACTAAATTACTTAATGAAATGCCTTGAGGTATTTTTTTCTTCTGAAACTTCATAATCGCTTTCAAAAGAATTTGTAATTCTTTTGCAGCATCGGAAGAGACAGGATCGTCTGCTTGAAGGACATAATTTCCCAAACGAAGGTCATCTAAGTTTTTTGTACTTTTTCCAATCTGAATCGTTATCTTCTTATCGTCCTGCGTCTGTGCTGCAGCGAGTTGTGTAAGCACAACAAGAGACAAGAAAAACAGCAGGAATGTTGTTCGTGCTGAAGTACTCATACTTCCTCCATTATTTTTCATAAACTATTTTTCGCGTTTCTTGAAAAGTTCCAGCGGTGAGGCGATAGTAGTATATTCCTGATGAAACGGAAAACCCCTCGGAATTTGTTCCATTCCATGAAACAGAATAATTTCCAGGCTGAACAATTGTATTAACAAGGGTTTTAATCAGCTTTCCTGTTACATCAAAAATAGAAAGAATTACCTTTGTGGTGCGTGCCGATTGGGGAATAGTATAGGCAATTACGGTTGTTCCATTGAATGGGTTAGGAAAATTTTGTAACAACTGAAAATTTTGAAGAATTGAATTGGAAAACATAATTGTTTGTTCCGATACAAGTTTTGAATCAGAGTAAATATTCAGTGTGGTTTTTGCATTGGAAGCGGCATATTCAGCGGGAATAGTAATTAACACTTCATATTTTTCACCGGCGCGTAATTGTGAAATTGGCTGAGCA
>JACFMZ010000141.1:1200-5909 GCA_019455105.1 Bacteroidota bacterium
TCAGGAAATGATGGGTTGTGTAAAACAAATGTTATTTGTTGTAGCGGAAGATCACCGGCATTTTCCAGAAAAAACTCATACTGACTGCCGGTAACAAAAAGAGAAAAATGCGTTTGTGCATTACTGTTTTGGATTACACCGGAAGAAAAAAATAAAATCAGAATCCATTTTTCCATAAAACCTCCATAGGTAGGTCTTAGTTGAAGAAAGACGATTCAATACTTTCTACTTGCGAATATATATGTATATATAAGATTGTCAAGACTTATTTTGTATTATTGTAATATCTGGAAAACTCTTGAATTAGTCATGGTGGACAAAGTCGAACCATGGTTGTATTCAACGTATCACACTTCAACATTGATCTGTGTGACTCCATGTGATTTAAGAACTGTTTTTCAAATGTTTCTGATTAACGAAGCAGGTGATTGAAACTCGTTTTCTACTGTTTGTTACGTTTGAGCGTGTAGTTTTTTCTTTTCACCATTTTCTCTATTTTAAAACTATTTTAATAACCGATATTATGCTAAGGAATAAAAGTGGTTTGACTCAGTGCAGAAACAATAGTCATCATGACCAAATCCTTTGCCTTTTGAAGGATGCGTCCAAGGATGACTTCACTCATTTAATCGGTGCCTTGCTTACCATGATGGTTTTTCTTATTCTGCGTAATATCGGTTAATAAATTTTGTTTGGTAAAAATGTTGTTCATTCCGGCAGGAATAATAATAACCACTGCGGTAAAATAATTTGTAAATTAATAATTGTGAAAAGAGTGGCAATAAATAAAAGCGTGGTGGCTTGAACGTATAGAAAAAATAAAAATTCTTATTTTATGCTGCTGTTTTCACATATTGCCGCTGTTGCTTATATCATTCCTTGACGACTCGGTAAAAAACGAATTGAATCTCTGGATTGTTTCCGATAATATTCGCAAAGGCGCAGCAACAAATGCCGCGCAGATTGCCGAGGAATTGATTAAAGGAAAATAATTTTTTCATCTCATTAAAATTTCAGGAGGGCTATAATGAACGATTTCTTTTCGCGCAGAGATTTTCTTACCGGAATATCATTTTCCGCTTTGGCGGCAATCTATCCGGCAAACTTTTTATCTTTTCTTGAAAAGGAATCGAAATTAACCGAACCGAAATCCCTTCTTAAACCAAAAGCATTAAAGCCGGGAGATACAGTGGGGCTTGTTGCTCCTGCTTCGGCAATTGCTGAACGCGAACAGGCTGCCATTGCAAAAGAAGTTTTGGAATCGTTCGGTTTTAAAGTTGTTCTCGGAAAAAATGTTTTAGGACACTACGGTTACCTTGCCGGCAGCGATGAAGAGCGTGCAGCGGATATTAACACGATGTTCCGCCGTGACGATGTGGACGGAGTTTTCCCGTGGCAGGGAGGATGGGGAAGCATGCGTCTTCTTCCCTATCTGGATTTTGAAGTCATTCGCAAAAATCCGAAAGTTTTTATCGGATTCAGCGATATCACCACACTTCTGCTGGCGTTTTATAAATTTGCGGGGCTTGTTGTTTTTCACGGACCGAATGTTGCTTCTTCATTTAATTCTTATACGTTTGATTATTACATTCGATCATTTACAAAGAAAGAACCTCTCGGCATGCTGCAGCAGCCTCCGCTTCCTGACGGTGAAACCGTTGATAAGGAAAACCGCATCATCACCATCCGCGGCGGAAAGGCAGCCGGAGCGCTTGTCGGCGGAAATCTTTCCCTGCTGGTAACGACGCTCGGCACTCCGTTTGAAATAAATTACAAAAATAAAATTCTCTTTCTGGAAGATGTTCATGAAGAGCCGTACCGCATCGACCGAATGTTGACGCATCTCGAATTATCCGGAACATTAAGCAGCGCGGCGGGAATCGTTATCGGCAAGTGCCGCGATTGCGAACCTAAAGATGCGGGATATAGCGGCTCGCTGACTCTGGAAGAATTATTTAAAACAAAATTTGAAAAACTCGGCGTGCCGGTTATTTCCGGCGTGTCGTTCGGTCATATAAAAAATCATATTACGCTTCCAATCGGCGTGCAGGCAACACTTGACGCGGATGCCAAAACATTAACGATTAATGAAAGCGCCGTTGTGTGAGCGCGCCGGAAAAAGCAAAAATATTTTTTTTACGATGCCGTTTTCTTGCACTGCCGCTGTTGCTGGCGCTTTCGGATTTTTCCATTCGCCGCAGTTATTTATTTTCTCAAAGCGCGAAAGAATTCGGTATTTTTTTTCTTTCTGTTTTCTACGAAATACTTTTTTACGCGGTAATATTTTTTCTTCTTTCTCGTGTAAAGAAATTACGAACTCTTCTTATCGGAATATTTTCCGCCGGACTTTCCGTTGTTTTGATTCTTTTGTACGGGCATTATTTCTATTTCGGCGTTCTTCCGAATAATGCGTCGATCAATTTTATTCTCGACCATGTTCAGGATGCGTTCGCGCTGACTTCTGCCAGCATTCATTGGTATCACGGAATAATATTCATGCTGTTGTTTATCATTATCTTTTTTTTCACGAAGCTGGGTACAGAAGCGGCGGCTTCCTTTTCAAAAAAAATCAGCTATTCGTCGCTGGCGCTGTTTCTTGGAATCTCGCTGGTCCTCAATAATAATGTCCGCTTTCACCCGGATAGTTATTCCATCACTCCGAACATGCTGTTTGCCGTAAACTATGTTGCGCAGGAACGTCTGTTCGGCTCACAATTCGAAATTCGCCGCGGATATGTTAAACGGCAGTTTACCATACTGCCGAAAGAAAAAACCGTTCCCGCATTCAACTGTCTGCTTCTGATCGGTGAAAGCGTGCGCGGGAAAAATATGCATTACAACGGCTATCAAAGAGAAACTACGCCGTTTGTTGATAGTCTTTTATCTTCCGGCAGATCAATTTCGTTTCCGCGTTATGCTGCCAATTGTGTTTCCACGCAGTATGCCGTTCCGTTAATTTTATCCGGAAATTTTACGGCAGAAAAATTACCTCAGCCGTACATTTACGATTATCTAAAAAGCTGGACAACGGCAAAAACATTTTTTGTCTCTTCACAATCTATGGTTGTAAGCCAATGTAAGCGCGTTATTTGAGAATTGATTTGTCGCACTATTTGAGAAAATATACGCGCAAAATCCCACTAAGTTATCGTTCACGTCGTTGATGATTTCCACTTTCGCTTTTGGCTTCTCAAAGAACACTGCGCCGCCGCCGAAAAATGGTTCAACGTAACAAGCGTGGCGCGGAAATAACGCAATCAGTTTCGATGCAAGTTGTTGTTTTCCGCCCCAATATTTGATTGGTGTTTTCATTATCGTTTGAGTCCAAAAATAAACAAGAAACAACCAACACAAAGAACAAATCCAATAGACATTATTTTAATGTATTCCCAAAAACTGAGAGGTTTAACAACAACAGTAAATGTATCATAAACCGTTACAGTTGTGTGAACGCTATCCGGCTGCGCCTGCAAATTAACTTGTGGTTTGATCGGAAGATTATTCAATGTGTTCAGCGCAGATTTGATTTCATTTTTAATTTCTTTCTTTGCTGAATCTGACTTCACGGAATCATCAATAATAAAATGCACTTCGACTTGCGCCGTTGTATCACGCGCAAGAATTGTGCTGTCAGTTATTGATGCCGGAATTGTGTCGTGAATTGCCGGAACTGCGATAACAATCGGAACTTCCCGCGGCGTTACTTTCGTGCTTTCGGATGTTGAACAACATCCGGCAATAAATAATGAGAGTAAAAATATGATGAGAATTTTCAATTTATTCCTTTAACAATTTTTTCAGCATAGAGTCGTGTTTCTTGTGGCAAACGATATTTTAAGTCATCCCAATTGTCGTGCTTTTTGAGAAGTTTTTGAACGCGGCGTTCGCCTGTGTTGTAACTTGCCGTTGAGCAGAGTTCTAAAAATTTTCTGTCCGTCATTAATCGTGTACGAACTTTCGGCGTGCTTTGTGCGATTAAAAATAGTTCGATGTTCTTCATATAAAGACACATTGAACGCAACGACCACAACGGGTTGTAAATATCCGCGCGATATTCTTTTTCCATTGCCGCATCCGTTGTAATTGTTTCAGCGCCGTAACGCTCGGCGGTTGCGAAGATGAATTGCGATAAACCCGCCGCACCCATATTGTTACGAATTGCCGTAACGGTATCAATTCCTTGTTTTTTCCAATTCTTAAAATCGGATGTTGCACGCGGATTAAAATTGCTTTCGGCACGAACTTGATTGATGCGATATTGCAGGCGTGTTGTATCGCCGTATGTTGCAACAACTTCGTTTTTCAAACAATTAAAATACGTTTGAGTAGGCGAGCCAAACAAAGCCAATAAAAATAGCAACGGCAATCGCATTGTCTTTAATCCTTTCTTGTATGTCAAGTTTTGGAAATACAAAATGAGTTACGAGAAGCATCAGCGCAGTGAAGAAACCACAACGCAAGATTCCGAGTGTTACCACGTTAGTTGAATCGATAATAAAAATGATATTACCGATGAGTGATAATAGTAACGCAGCAAAAAGAACAAAAATAATTCCTGTTGCATGCCGCTTCAAAGAATAAATCAATTTTAGTTTATCCAATAGTTTCAATTTTGTTTTTCTCCAACTTCAACCTCGCTTTCATATTTCCTTTTTCGGCGCGGACTTGATAGAATCGGCGAACAACTTCTTGCGTCCATATCGGGAAGC
>JACFMZ010000142.1:0-2366 GCA_019455105.1 Bacteroidota bacterium
ATCATCAAGAATTTTATGCTGAATGGTAACTTCGCCGCGGACTTCATCGGTAAAGGTCAGTTCCCCTTCTAACGGAACTTTTAAACGAACAACATGCGCTTCGCCTGCCGCAACTCTTTTTTCAGCGTCTTCTCTGGAAATATTTCGGCAGCGACGATCATACATCGGATCGAGTCCCGCTTCCGTCTGGTGTTTGCGGACTTCTTCCAACCGTTCCGGCGAACAGAAACAGTAGTACGCTTTACCGGTTTCAATCAACCGCTTTACATGATTCCGATAAATTTCCAAACGCTGCGATTGAATGTACGGTCCGTAATTCCCCTCCTTGCCCGGTCCTTCATCAAACTCCACTCCCGCCCACTGCAATGTTTCAATAAGATTTTCCATTGCCCCTTCCACCCTGCGGGATTGATCGGTATCTTCAATGCGGAGAATAAATTTTCCGTTATGCTTTTTGGCAAGAAGAAAATTATAGAGCGCCGTGCGAAGACCGCCGACATGAAGATATCCTGTAGGACTTGGTGCAAAACGAACGCGCAAAGAATTCACTCTTTCTATTTTTGAATACATACGAAAATGGTTCGTCCGCGACGAACCACTACAAAAATAAAAAAGATTTCCTTTACTTCCAACCAATGATTACATTGTGAGTGGTATGATTGCTTCGATAACAACAGTAACAAACTTAGAACTTCCTGAACTCTCTCCGTACATCACTCTCAAGCGTCCGGAAGAACATCTGCAAAAGGGAATGTTTATTGCCGAAGGAGAAAAAGTTTTCTCGCGGCTGTTCGCAAGTCCTTTAAAAATTTTTTCCGCTTTATTAACGCCGGAATGGTTTGAAGAGAAAAAAGAATTATTGGAAACGAACAAGAATTCCATACAGGTGTTTATTGCCGGCAAAGCACAGCTTGAAACCATCGTCGGCTTCCGCCTGCATCAGGGAATTATGGCAACAGCACAGATACCGAAACAAATTACCGTAACGGAATTTTTGGAAGAAAAAAAAGAACCGGCACTGACGGTGCTTGTGGACGGAATTGTGAATGCGGAAAATATGGGAGTTCTTGCCAGAAACTGCGCCTGTTTCGGCGTTGATGCGCTGTTCGTTCTCCCCACATCGTGCGACCCGTATTTGCGACGCTCCGTAAGAAATTCTATGGGAAATATTTTTATGCTGCCGGTGGTGTACATCTCTGAACCGGAAAAAGAAATTCAACAGTTAAAGAATTCCGGCTTTACGCTTTATGCCGCACACCCGAATGCGCAAAGCAGGGATATCCGGCAATGTTCTTTCTCAAAAAAATCGTGCATTGTGTTAGGGGCGGAAGGAAACGGAATTTCGGAGGAGTTGTTATCGCTCTGCGATGAGTTTGTAACAATACCAATGAAAACAGGAATTGATTCGCTGAATGTTGCCAGCGCCGGCGCTGTAATGCTGTGGGAAGCAAGCAAGAGTGCAAAGGTTTTATAAATTTTCCTTTAAATCTCCACAATGATTATTCAAATTATAACTATTTTACTTTTTGTAATATTTAATCACCCTTTAGTTTTTACTTTTTTTCTGTTGTTCTCAAATGAAATTTGAGAGCAACAGAAACTGAACCACAACAAAGATAAAATATTTATTCGTTTTTCGATTATTGATTAACTACTAACCGAATAATTTTGTTCCATTTTTACCTTATTAAGGAAGGATAAAAACACCTGTTCAAAATCAATGTTTGTTTTGAGCTGCAAGCAAGGCGGAAGCCTAGATTGTTGTTGCGATTATCCGGCGTATTGTTGTTACGATTCGCCACGCGACAATTCGACGCATTGTTGTTCCAACTGCCGCCGCGATTCACGCGGTTAGAGCCTTCGGTGTTTAACCCTTGAGTGTTAAAATTTTTCGCGCAAAGCCTATACTTTGTGCATGACTAATATAACTATATGCTGATAATACTCGTTGTGAATAATTATTCTCGTTTATTATATCCTTTTCTAATAATTTATTCAATTCTTTTATTATACTCGCATATCTTATTCTGCTTCTTTTGTTTAATTTTATTTGATTGGGGAAAAGCTGAAAACCCAACGCCGACAAACCGTGTTCTGTTTTATTGAACACAAAAGTTTTCAGGGTTAAATTCAAATGTTCAGATAAATAAATTACATACATATTTCCTTTTTCATTTAACTCATCTCTATCGTTCGACCACAACAACATATCATCCATGTAGCGGACATAGGCAGGAATTTTTAATTTCTCGAGAATATATTTATCAGCAAATGATAAATAGTAATTCGCAAAATACTGACTAGTAAGATTTCCTATCGGTACTCCTTTCCCGTCCACAGCATGATAACTATCGATGATTTGCCAA
>JACFMZ010000142.1:2376-5780 GCA_019455105.1 Bacteroidota bacterium
TCCTTATACATTCGTAATAATTTATTAAATAATATTTGGTGATCGATGGAATCGAAATATTTTCGTATATCCAACTTTAAAAACCATTTATATTTTGTTTGATTTCTTGCCGCTTGATTTACCGCAGCAAATGTTCCTTTATTCTTTCTACAGGCATAACTGTATGGTATTTGGCGATTTTCAAAATCAATGGCACAGATATTAATAATCGCATGATGAACAATTCTATCGGTAAATGGAGCAGCGCAGATGACTCTTTGCTTAGGGTCGTAAATTGTAAAAAAATGATAACGACCAAAATGATAACTTCCCGCAAGCAACTCTTTTTGTATTGTTAGTATGTTTTCATCAAAATTACTTCTAAATTCCACAACATCAGGTTTTATAGATTTTCTTTTTTGTGCTTTCCAATATGCAAGACGCAAATTGTCAATATCGGTTATTTGCTCAATTAGGTATCCTTTTCTTTTCATAATATTCAATTAATCGTTTGCCGAATCGTTCCGCTTTTTTTACGCCAATTCCTCTTATTGTTTTAATACTTTCTTGTGTAATGTTTGTAAGAGATGCCATTTCAGATAATTCTTCGTTCGTAAAAACAGCATAAACAGGCAATCCATCTTCTTCAGCAATTTTTTTACGAGCATCCCGTAGAAGAGAAAAAACTGCAAAAGTTGCCTCATCTAATTTTTCGCGATAATCAATTTTTGACGTACTCCGATACTTCTCATCCGGCTGAGCGTTTGCTAAATATTTTATACAAAAATGCCATTGGCTTACGGCTTTTGTAGAGACAAGTTGTTGGTCTACTTCCAATACTTTATGACTTCGAAGAAACTTATTCATTTCTTCTATTGCAGTGCCGTCATCAGTTGTGGAGACTGTAAATATTTTAAATTGCATTTTTTATGTTTTGATTTAGTTAATTATCGTTTTGCCCTTCGCTTCGCTCGTCCCTCGCTTCGCTTGCGGCAAAACTTTCTCTTTTTCTTGCTATTTTGAACTGCAAGCAAGGCGGAAGCCAAGATCGTAGCCGCGACCATCCGGCGTACCGCTGCCACGATCCGCCACGCGACAATCCGACGCATTGCCGCGCCAACTGCCGCCGCGAGCCACGCGGCGAGAGCCCGAAGTGGCACCGGCAGGATTATTTTGTGGAATGCTATTGTAATTTCCATACCAATCGCTGCACCATTCCCAGACATTGCCGCTCATATCATAAATGCCAAGCGGGTTTGGCTGCTTTGTCCCTACTGTATGTGTAGTATTACTTGAGTTTGAAGAATACCATGCTGCATCTCCAACATTGTTGCTGCCGCTGTAGATATAATTGTCTTGCCAATTCGTTCCCCCCCGCGCCGCATATTCCCATTCTGCTTCGGTCGGCAGGCGGTAATTCTCTCCCGTTAGTTCGTTTAATTTTTTAATAAACTCTTGAACGTCATTCCAGCTAACACTCTCAACCGGCAAATCATCTCCTTTGAAATTACTTGGGTTATTTCCCATAACGCTTTTCCACTCTCGTTGTGTAACTTCATATTTGCCAATATAAAAATCACCAACCGTTACCGTATGAGCCGGCTCTTCATCACTCCCACCATTTTTGCTTCCCATAGTAAATGTTCCTCCCTCCACTAGAACAAATTCAATCCCTAATTTATTTGTAAAAGATTTTGGAGGAGTATTTAAAATGTATGTTTTATTGTTTTCCGGTTCTTTTATTGTAATTGCTGCATCTGCTCGCGGTTTAGCGGTAAGTGTTGCCTGGAGCAAATCTTTGTTTTTGTTTAATATACGCGCTTCATCTCTCGGTAAAGTAATTTTACCGGAAGAAATTTTTTTATTAGTTTTCACATCAACCACCGCAAGCGTATATTGCTCTTTATCCGCACTATATTTTATCAGCTCAATTTTTGTTTTTCGCAGAACGGGAAATTCCTGCGCAAGAAGTTTATCAATTTCATTTTGTATCGGTTTTTTGGCTTGTGCTTTTAAAAGAGCAAATTCATTTTCTATTTTTGTTTTTACCTTTTGTGCATCATCAAGGCGCTGCCGGTATTCGCTGCTGGTTTCAAACTCATCCTTTGCCCCATCTTTTATTTCAAGCCGTATTTGTTTTTGCATTTGTCTGTCAAATTCAGCGGCATCGGCGGCAATTTTATTTTCTAACTCCGTAATTTTTGCTTCTGCTTGTTCCAACGACATAGCATTAGTTTCCGCAGTTATCAGAGATTTTTCTTTATCAATCTTTGCTTTTAATTCCAATTTACGGCGTTCTTCTTCGGCACGTTCGCGTTCTTCCCGTTCGCGGGCGGCTCGTTCTTCTGCTTCTAATTGTTTGGTCCGTTCCAACGCGGCAAGGCGTGTTTTAATATCTTCTTCCTGCTTTGCTTTTTCCTCTGCTTCTGCCTGCTCTTTTTTTGTTGTAAGTGTTCTCCGTTCGTTTTGCAAACGGGCAAGTTCTTCTTTTAATTTTGCTTCGCTGTCAACTCCAAGCGCTTCGTTGGCAATAAAAACAAAATCACCTTCGCCGTACAACCTGCCGAATTGCGGCGTTTGTTTATGGTTACGCACCATGGCATCGCCGCTGACCCGTTTTTGTATGGTGCTGCCGAGTTCGTTGGCAGAAATAAACGAAGAATTTTTTTGCAGAGCTTCAATGAATCTTCCGGTAAAAACTGAATGTCCCTCCAATCCGCCGTCCAAAACTGTTTCGGTAGAAGTTCCCGCCGTCAGCACCTGCCGGACAATTTCATTTGCCGCCAGCTTGTAGTATGTATAATCCTGTTTTGCCGGCGCTTCGCCGCTTCGTGTCATCAGCGTTCCCGAAAAGCAGGCATCGGCAACAAAAAGCAAATGCTTCGCCCGAATTTCCTGCATTTGGTCTCGAAGCTGCGACATAGAAAGATTTTTGTACGCATCTTCTAACTTAAATGAGCCGTCACTCGGGAGTAAATATCCTGTCTCCGATCCGTCCACGCGTTTTATGGTATTACCGTGTCCCGCAAAAAAGATAAAGAGCGCATCGTTTGGTTTTGTCTGCTCTTTCAATTCGCCGAGCGTTCGCAAAATATTATCGCGGGTTGCATCGCCGTTGTAAAGAGTAATTATTTTTGTGAAGGGATATTTTTCTTTTAAAACGGTTTCAATTCCTTTGGCATCACTGACGGCATTTTGCAGATAGTTATTCTTTTCTAAATTCGGATAACGGTCAATACCAATAATAACAGCATAAAGATTATCGTATAATTTTACTTCCTGCGGTATGCCGTTTTCATCATTAAGAACAAGTTTCTTCTCCGTAAATCCGCGCTGTTGAGAAAACAGGAAAAGAGGAAGAAGCAGTAAGAGAGATAATGTTTTCATAATTGTTCTCTGTTTGTGAATTTATGCTTTTTTTATTC
>JACFMZ010000143.1 GCA_019455105.1 Bacteroidota bacterium
CTTCACAATACCCGAAAGGAAAATATGTTTTACTGTTCGATCCGCTGGACGGCTCTTCGAATATCGATGCGAACGTCAGCATTGGAACAATATTTTCTGTCTATCGCAGAGTAACACAAATCGGCGACGGAACGTTGGAAGATTGTATTCAGCCGGGGTATAAACAAATTGCCGCCGGTTATGTGGTGTACGGTTCCAGCACAATGCTGGTCTATACCACAGGCGACGGTGTTCATGGGTTTACGCTCGATCCGTCGATCGGCGAATTTTTGTTATCTCATGAAAATATTAAAATGCCTAAACGCGGAAAAATTTACAGCGTAAACGAAGGAAATTATAAATGGTGGGATCAGGGAGTAAAAAAATATATTAAATATCTTCAAGAGGAAGATAAGGAAACAAATCGTCCGTATTCCGGAAGATATATCGGTTCAATGATTGCCGATATTCACCGGACATTATTATACGGCGGAATATTTCTGTATCCCGGCGATTCACGAAATCCTAAAGGAAAATTGCGCTTAATGTACGAAGGGAATCCGATTGCCTATATTATTGAACAGGCCGGCGGAAGAGCCATTGACGGACAAAAACGGATTTTGGATGTTGTGCCGGCGAGTCTTCATCAAAAAACTCCGGTATTCGTCGGGAGTGAAGAAGATGTTGATATTTGCGAAAAATTCCTTCGCGAGCAGTAAAATAATATTTTTTGAAATGTTCAATAAAAAACCCGCAGTATATTGCTGCGGGTTTTTTATTATTATGGAAAGTAAAAATTATCGTATCTTCGCTTGTGCTTTGGATGCCAATTCGCTTGCCGGATATAATTCTACAAGTTTTCGATATTCATCATTTGCTTTTTCACGCTGGCCGAGGCGCTCATACGATCGGGCAATCATAAACTGCGCATCGTCTTTCTTTTCGGAAAATTTATAATTGGCAACCTGCTTAAAATGGTCGATTGCCTCTTTATATTTTTTTAATTGAAAGTACGATTCGCCGATCCAATAATAACAATTGTCCGCATAATCATCTTTAATTCCGGAGTTCAATAAAGATTCAAATTGATGAATGGCTTCCGAATAATTTCTTTGTTTTGTGGTGTTAACAGCGTCGGTATATTTTTGAATTTGTGCCGGTGAAGATTTTCCAGCCGAAGCAGTTCGTGAGATAACTTTTGATGATGGTTCTTTCCTGGCGCTTTTTGCCGCCGCTAAAGCTGCTTCTAAATCCGATACTTTTGTTGAAAGGGATTTATTTTCATTCGAAGTTTGACTTAAGCGATCTTGCATTTGAAGATTTTCTGATTTTAACGCATCAAGTTCTTGTTGTAATTCTTCTACGGAAGGACCTTGTGCAATGGTATCAACAGGCTGCTGAGTTTCTACTGTTTGCGTCTGCGGTTCTTTTGCTGTTTGTTCTTCGGTGGTGTCGGTATTTGCAGTTTGTTCGTCAACCGTTGCTTGTTCGTCTGTAGTTGAATCGCTGCTCGTAGATTCATCATTAGACCATGTATCGGTTACTGCTTCATCTTCATGCGTCGGTTGCGAACTTCCGCAGCCTGCCAGATAGAGGGAGAATATTCCCATAAGAAAAAGAATGAAAAAAAATCTACATTTAGATGATACCATAATTCCTCCGATAAAGGTCAATAGGAAAGTAACTACGCAAGTTAGAGCGTTCGATGAAAGAAATTTAGAAAAGCCTCGTCTTAAAGTCAAGCAAGGATTAAATAAACTTCTTTATAGAAAGAGCCAGCCAATGCTGGATTTTGTGTATAACCTGATTTGGAATGCCATCAAAATGGGCTGTTTGAGGGCGCATATCGCAAATTTCATTAACGTAATCAACTGCAACAAATTTATTGTTTACGGTAAGTGCAATTTCAGTTGAAAAAAAATCGAGCCGGCAGGTGCTAAATATTTTTTCGGTTATTTCAAAAAGCGGCTGCAGAGAATATTTATGTATTTCATTTTTTGTTACCTCCTGGTAAACATGTGTTTCGGGATCCCACCAGCAGCTGATTATTTCTCCGAATGCATAAAAAACACGGAACCATGCATTCCGCCCCCGAAAAGTTTTCGGAATAATTGTCTCTTGAAGCAAATATTTATCTTTTTTGTGATGCTGCCGCGCCTGAATAATTTCTTTTAAAGTTTCTGCTCCGGTAACAACGCCGATTCCGCCTCCGGTGGTGTTTGCCGGCTTAATAATAAACGGCCTTCCCAGATAGGCAAGTTCAGTTAAGCTTAATTCAATTTCTTTTTTCGTTTGGTACGGAGAGATGATAATGGTGTACGGTACATTCACGCCGTGCGCCATTAATTCCAAATGCATCGTGGCTTTATCTTTTGCCTGTTCCACAAGTTCGTAGGAATTAAAAATATGAACAGAAGAACGTGTAAGATACCGTGCCAGCGGAAGAAATTCCTCATCTTCATCCGAGGCGCGGTCGAGAAACGTGCGGAAGCGAATGACTTCGCTGCGTAGGTTCTTTATTGTTTCGGTAAGGTTGTGAGATTCAACACGGTACGTTCTTAGACCGAGCTTCAAACATTCGTGCTCTATGCCGTAAATAAATTCTTTATCGTATTCCCAATTCCAGGCAATGCCGAGATCGAAGGTTTCCATAGTCTTTATTCTTCAGAAGAAGCAGAAAAGCTCAACTTCATTTTAATAATGAATACGGATCAATATTTTTCGATTCTATCTCCTTAAAATATTTTACCGTACCGACTTTTAATTCCATGGTTGATTCATCATCGCACACAATCATTCCTTTAGGATGTAACTGCAACGCAGAAACAGTCCACATGTGATTGACACCTTCTTCAATAACATGCGCCAGCGCCCGTGCTTTGTTGAAACCGCTGATGATTAACACAATTTCTTTTGCGTCCAAAATTGTTCCGACACCGACGGTTAAGGCTTGTTTCGGAACGGCTTGAAGATCATGATTAAAAAATCGGGAGTTTGCGGTAATGGTGTCGAGAGTTAATGTTTTTATTCTTGTGCGTGAAGCGAGCGATGAGCCGGGCTCATTAAAAGCAATATGTCCGTCCGGACCGATGCCGCCGAGAAATAGATGAATGCCGCCGCACTTTTTTATTTTCAATTCGTATTCTTCACATTCTTTATACAAGTCTTTTGCATTGCCGTTAAGAATGTTGATGTTCTTTTTCTGAATATCAACATGCTTGAAAAATGTATTCCACATAAACGAATGATAGCTTTGCGGATGATCTTCGGGAAGCCCGATATATTCATCCATATTAAAAGTAATAACATTCTTAAAAGAAACCATTTCGTGCTGATACAGTTTAATCAGCTCTTTATATGTTCCAATCGGCGAAGAACCGGTGGGAAGACCGAGCACAAACGGTTTTGCCGGCGTTGGTTTGAATTGTCGAATCCGCTTCACAATATATGAAGCAGTCCATTTACTGACTAAATCATAATTCGGCTGAATAATAACTCGCATAATTGTTCCTTCAAAGCTGGTGGTATAATATTAATTTCAAATTCTTGTTAAACAATATATGAAAATAATGAGGATGTTGAAATTGCAATGTAAAAAAGAAAAAGTTTGTGAAATGTTGCGGTAGAAACAGAACTGGAAGAACGGCGGTAGTTTTGTTATTTCTTCGGATTTCCGGTGCTTTCAAGCTTTGAAAGATATCGTTGAATTTTTCGAAGATTTTTCTGTTTCAGTGGTTCGTATTTTTTTATTGCGTAAGCGGTATGGTAATGATGATGGTTAATAAATTCCATGCTTTGTTTCAGCCATTCAGTTTCCGGTATGGTTTTTTTTTGCAGCTGTTCGGATTCTAACCGGAGTAGTTCCGCCTGTTCAATCATATTCTTTTTTCCAAGATATAAAAGATCGGCATCGCAGAGAATTTGTTCGAGTAAAGTTTTTGGTTTTTGCGGAACCCGTGTTGCTTTAATGCAATTGATTACTGCGCTCAATTTTTTTTCAGGATAATATTGGCGGGTAAAAAATTGCTTAAGAATTTGTATGCTTGATTCTTCATGGTGATGCGAGCCGCGCGTGTGACCCGTATCGTGAAACCATGCAGCAAGAAAAAGAATTTCCAACTCATCACCGTGAAGCGGATATGCGCTGGCAATTTCGGCGGCGTTATTCACCACTTCGTACGTATGGTGAAAATTATGATAGAAATAATTTTCCGAAAGCTGTTCTTTTAATAAGACAGAAACGTATGCGCTTGCCTGTTGAAGTATTGATGAAGAGTTGTTTTTCATGCTGGAAGGAAATTACAAAGGGAAGAGGTTTAAATCAATGGAATTGTGGCGTATTCAAGAAGAAAGTACAATCTGTGACACCAATCTCACGGTTCATCACATTAGAACGTATATGCCTCACGATAGTGAAAGAGCGGAAATTTTGATGACGATACGCCGCGAAAATATGTTGTTTGCTGAAACGGATAGTACAGCCCTGCCGCCGCCTCATCGTAAAACGATACCGATACAAGCCGAGAATTATCTTTTATTCCTGTCCAGGTAATCGGAAAAACTCTTTTTACGTTATTTGAATCAAGGTCATATCGTACTTCAAGTTTTTTATTTTGCTCCGCGGCGAAATTAATTACGGTATCCGATTTAATGCCGTGTTCAAGAGCCGCTTCGAAGGAGTAGGTGGTAGTATTTCCTTCCATACAATTTGCGGCATAGCCGAAAATATATTTTGAACTAAATGAAGAAATATATTTTTCAAACGACGCACTGCCCGTCGTATTCAGCCTGCTTCCGGACATTGATATGACCGATGCGCCGATTGTTGTGTTGAACATTCCTTCAAGCGTTGAAAGAGAGTAATTTGCACTTTCGCTGTTGAAGGGTTCATTATTTTCATCAACTAATTGCAGCGTTACTTTATGGCTGGCATCGGACTTGGCAACATCAACAATTGTACTGCCGGCAACAGGGATATTTTCTTTTACAACGTAGTGTGAAGAATAGAAGTTTGTAAGAATATCATACGTTCCTTCTGAAACAATAAGCGTTACATTATTTTTCTGCGGATTAAGAGATTTTACCAATCCTTTATTGTTCAGAATAACCGTCTGCCACGGCGTTTCGTCAAAATTTACCTGCAGCACATTTCCTTTAAAAAATCCGAAAGGAATAGTGATTGTATCATACTGCGTTGTTACTGCTATTTTCCCGACGTACCCGTCTTGAAGAGATTTGTTGTTCGGCAGCATTGTCATGGAAGCGTTTAATTCAAGCGAAATTATTTTTTCTTCTTTGGGCTTCAACTGAAATGATTGAGGAGTTATTCTCACCGAAATTCCTGCGATTGTCTGCGGCGAAATAACATAGGAAAGCTCTTCATTTGTTTCATTTTTAATGGAAAGCGTTCTGCTCTGATTCCAGCTTTCATTTTGAGTTGAAGCAAAACCAAAACTGATATTGCTGGGTGAAACCGATGAGGTAAGATGAATGCTTTGTAACGGATTCACCATGCCGCTGCCGGAAACAAAAACAGACTGTGGAAGATTTTCTGCGCTTTCAATAATTGCGTTGCGTATTTCATAGGCGCTCCATTCCGGATGGAGTTTTCTCAACGATGCGGCAAGACCGGTAACGAACGGCGCCGCCATTGAAGTTCCGCTCATTGCCATATAGCCTCCGCCGAGTTTGCAGGAAAGCACGCCGACTCCCGGCGCTACGATATCCGGTTTAATGCCGTACGATTCTACGGTCGGTCCTTTTGAACTGAATGA
>JACFMZ010000144.1 GCA_019455105.1 Bacteroidota bacterium
TTTGGTTAATGTATTTATTTTTTTAACCATTTACACAAATATTTTTATACTCCCTGCATTATTAATGTCGTCTTGCTCCCAACGTTTAGTTGGGAGCATTTTTTTAATGTTTAACCATTACCATTTTTTTGTCCCACTTCTCACCATCCCAATACTCAACATTGTTCTTTAAATTTTCTAAATATTTATCGTCAAATATGCTGTGAAGTTTTCTTTCTGCTTTTAGTCGTTGATGCGTCCGTTCTGTATTGGATACAAATTTTACAGTTATTACAGACATAGTTTTTTTGTTGAAGATATAATCAAACCCTAAAAAATTAGGATTATATTGTTCGAGGGAATTACTAATATTAACACATATCGTAGAATCATCCTGATAAACAACAGCATTTGCCGTAGATTTGATTTTTGTTATTTTTTCAATATCTGTTCTAGGAAAGCGAATATAATACATTTCTGATTGTGCTTTCTTAAATCCAAAGCCGCGTGTTGCGCTTGCTTCTTCCTCCCCAATAAGTTTTTCCAGATCAAGAATTGTCATCATAGGAAAGTCGTTCATTGATACATCGCCGACATCGTTCGTTCCTAATGCTACTATTCCTTCTTTGCCGTTTATTCCGTTAACACGAGTCGGAACAATATTACCAAAGTGCCAATATTTGCCAATGATGTTAAAATTACTATCGAGACGAATGAGACAGTTCGGTGAACGTCCGGCATTTGAAACAATAAGAAAATTTAATTTCTGTTCTTCTGTACGTAAATCTATAATTTCACCACAGCCAAACTCTTCATTGTAATGTAATTGTCGGAATTGGATATTTCTGTCATGAGAAATAAAGGTTTGTATAACAACGCCTGCATTGTTATATGCTTTTAATGTAGATTTGTTGTCGTTACCAAGTTGCAAAGCAGTAATTACTTCATTTTTTTTGTCTCCATTGATGTCTGCAAAGCTCGTGAGAGAAACGTGGTATTTGTTTTCCCATTTATGCGTTGTTTCTAAATTTTTACCCGGCAAAGCCCACAGCATTTTATTTTCTTTGTTATATACTTCAAATTTATCTTCGCCTATTTTGTAGTGATAATACGCGGGATTATCATCAATTATTGTTTTGTCAATTCTCAAATTTATTAACAATGCCAGCACGCCAAGTAATGCAAGTGAACTTGCTGTTGCAACAATCGGTCTGTGGTACACAAAATTGCCAACAGTAAACCAAAATTTTTGCAATGCTTTTGGCGTCCATTTCTCAATATTACTTTGGCGCGCGACAATGGGTAGTTTTGGTTTGTACCACAGTTCGTCTGTTTGTTCTTGCGCGTGAACAAGGGAAGTAGAATTTACCGTTGGGACGGGTGAGATGGACTCCACCTCTAAGGTGGAGTCCATCTTTAAATTCTCTAATTCAGCATTAACATCGGCGTAAAACGTTTGCATTTTTTTTGCAAGTTCACGGCATCCGGCACATTGCTGCAAATGCTTTTCAATCGCATTATTTTTGCGCAATGCTTTTTCCTCGCCAAGTATGTACAGTTCTAATGTATGTTCGTCTATGTGTTTCATTATATTTATTTTAGTCGCATTCCATTTCTTTTTCTGAAAATGGATTCCCGCCAAAAACGTACGGGAATGACGGTTAGTAAGAATTATTTTTCTTTAATCGTTTGACCGCTTCTTCTTTGCATAATAGTGCAAGATATTCTACTGTGCTTCTGTGATGTTTTTTGTATTGTTCCGGCGTTAGTTTTGGCATTTTATTTTTTAATGCACCAAACAGCGATGTATCTTCTCCGTTCACGCCAAGAATTGAGTAACCAAGATTTTTTTCGATTGCAGAAAAATAGTTCTCAAAAATTTCTGAAGAAATTCGTTTTGTTGATATATATTTTTTGGCTGTTGATGTTTTAACGTGCGCGCAGGAATCGTGTATTGTTTTATTTGCATCGGCAACAAACAATTCGTTTTCTGCCGTCGGTTGTTCTATATCGTTTATTTTTAATTCGCCTGTGTAAAGCGTGCGAATTGCCAGCGCAACAGTTACTATCGGTACGGAACGGCGAAATTCTTTTTGTTCACGCAAATACAGCGCAAGTTTTGAAAGAATATGCGGAATGTGTTCCGAGCCGTTTGCTATCGTTTGCAATTCTCTAGCGAGCGTATTGGAATCAATTGTTTGCAGATGAGCAAGCGCATCGCAATTAATTGGCGCAATGTGAATTTCTCCGAACCGTTCTGTCTCATTAAAATTTTTTACAATCTGCAAAGCAAGTTTTATATTCCGAATAATTTTTCCCAGCACGGGGTCTGCTTCTTGATAAATTCTGAACATTCCCTGATTTACACGCGAACTTACAATCCGGCGAATGTGTGTGAGAATTTCTCTTTCACTTAATTCGTGAACGTTAAAACTTTCAAAATATGCCTGTAATTGAACAAAATTGCCTTGTTCATCTTTACGGAAAAGGTCGGCAATACAGTCAAACGCAATATCGCTTTGGTTAATGCCAAGGTATTCCTGTTTTGCCGTTCCATTGATAACAGTATTTCTCAAATACGCATTGGCAATTGCGTGGCACAGCGCAATAATTTCGTTCACTTGCCGATGAGTGTAATTTTTGCCAAGCAGAGAAAAAATATTCTGTTTTAAATTATGTATTTCTTGTGATAACATTGAAATAAGAGAAAGATAAAAAAGATTAGAATAAATAGAAATTGAAATTAACCGTTCACATTGCTATATTTCATTGTTAAATCAACGGCTGCCGCTTTCTATTCAAAGTGATGCTTGAAAAGAAACGGTAATTTCGTTTCCGCTTCATTGTTGTTGAAAAGGAGATTCATCTTCAGTTCACTATTTCAATCAAAAAGAATACACGGAAGGCTTAACAGTAAAGTTCTTGTTCTCAATCAAAACTACGAACCGTTAAGCATTTGTAATGTAAAAAAAGCAATTATTCTGCTCTTTCTCGGCAAAGCAGAATTGGTTGAAACATCCAACGGAAAAATGATTCGCTCGGTTTCAATGTCAATTCCGTTTCCGAGCGTGGTGCGCCTCTCTGTCTTTATTCGTGTGCCGTATAAAAAAATTATTCTTTCACGAAAAAATATTTTGCGGCGGGACGGACATCGCTGCCAGTATTGCGGAAGAGGCGATGTGCCTCTGACGGTGGACCATATTATGCCTCGCTCGCGGGGTGGAGAAGATACGTGGGAAAATCTTACGGCGGCGTGCGTAAAATGCAATAATCGAAAAGGAAACAATACGCCGGAAGAAGCCGGCATGCCATTAATCCGAAAGCCGATGAAACCGAATCATGTAACATTTATCCGTCACTTCGTCGGTAATTTGGATGACTGCTGGAAGCCGTATTTGTTTATGCAGTAATCTGTTTCGGCGAAAAGAACAGCAGGTAAAAAATCGGACATTTCAATTTTAATTTTTTTCTCCATCATTTTTTAATGTATAAAAGCGTAAGTAATTTTTGGAAACTCGAAAGAAAAGAATATTAAGCGGCATGCGTCCTACGGGAAAACTGCATCTCGGACATTTAGTCGGCGCATTAGAAAACTGGGTCTCACTTCAGCATGAATATCAAAATTTTCATCTCATTGCAGATTACCACGCACTGACCACCAATCTCGACACCGGCGAGTTGTATCAAAATTCTATTGATATGGTAATCGACTGGCTCTCTTCCGGAATAGATCCGCAGAAGAGTCCGATCTTTCGCCAGTCGCAGATTAAACAGCACACGGAATTACATTTAATTTTTTCCATGCTTATTACCATTGCGCGTCTGGAACGCAACCCGACCGTAAAAGACCAGGCGAGAGATTTGCACATTGATTCGCTGGTGTATGGACATCTCGGTTATCCCGTGCTTCAGGCGGCGGATATTCTTTTGTATAAAGGCGAAGTTGTTCCCGTCGGCGAAGATCAGGTTCCTCACGTAGAAATTACGCGTGAAATTGCGCGGCGGTTTAATAATCACTGGGGAGATGTCTTTCCCGAGCCGGAGCCGAAGCTCACAAAATTTCCGCGTCTGACCGGTCTCGACGGCAATCAGAAAATGAGCAAATCACTCGACAATGCAATTTTAATTTCCGATGCACCGGAAGAAGTGCAGAAGAAAATGCGGAAAGCAGTTACCGATCCGTTGAAAGTTCATAAGCACGATCCGGGAAGACCGGATGTGTGCGTCGTCTTTTCGTATCACAAAGTTTTTAATCCGGAAGAAGTGGAAGAAATTCGCCGCGATTGTGAAAGCGGCGCGCTCGGCTGCGTGGAATGCAAACGAAGAGCGTCAGAAAAAATCTCTGCACGGCTCGCACCGATTCGTGAAAAGCGCGCGCACTATGAAACGCACCTTGACGAAGTAAAAGAAATTCTTCATTCCGGCGAAGAACGCGCCCGCAGCGAAGCGGAAAAAACAATGGACGATGTACACCGTGTTATGAAAATCGGATAACCATCTTCGACATGAAAAAAAGATATTTCATTCTTTTATGTATCGCATTAAGCTGACAGATTTTGAAGGACCGCTGGATCTGCTTCTCTTTTTCATTAAAAGAGATGAGCTGGATATTTACGATATTCCGATTGCGAAAATAACAAAAGAATTTCTGGAATATCTTCAATATCTGGAGCAGCTGGATTTGGATGTTGCCGGCGAGTTTATTGTTATGGCAGCAACGCTGATGCAGATAAAAGCGCAAATGCTTCTGCCGAAACCCGAAGGAGAACTTGAAGAAGAATTTGATCCGCGTGCTGAATTAGTGCGCCGTCTGCTGGAATACAAGCGCTGGAAAGAAATGGCGCTGGAGTTTGAGCGAAAGCAGGAACTGATGCGCGGAATATCTTACCGCGGAAATTTTGAACACGATCCGAAAGAAATGATTCGCGACGAAGAAGAAAATATTCTGCGCGATGTTACGCTTTTTGATTTGATTGCCGCGTTTCAATACGCGGTAAATAAAATGCCCAGAAAATTTGTTCACGAGATTAATAAATTAAATGTTTCTCTTGATGAACAGATTGAGTATATCATTTCCATGTTTAAAGAGAACGACCGGATTTCTTTTTCAGAGCTTATCTCTCCTATGATTGAAAAAATCCGTATTGTCGTTACTTTTCTTGCCATTCTTGAATTGATGAAAACAAATATTATCGCCATCAGCCAGTTTGAACCGTATGCGGATATCATCATTGTTAAACTTCCCACTGAGGCAATTGCGTGAGCGAACAGGATGAGATGAAACAGGAAGCCGCAGCAGTGATTGAAGAGGTTTCGATTGAATTAAAAAATATTATCGAAACGCTTATCTTTGCATCCGATGAACCGATTTCGACAAAAATGATTCGTGCGATTATCGAAGACGCCAACAAAGAGCGGGCAGCGGATGAGCAGCTGACAGTCAATGCGGAAATTATCCGCAAAGCTATTGCCGAACTCAACCGCGGTTACGAAAAATCCGGCACCGGATTTAAGATTATTGAAATTGCCGCCGCGTTTACCTATGCCACGAAAGAGCAATTTGCCGCGTGGGTCGGCAGACTTCAAAAAGAAAAAGCACGCAGAAAACTTTCTTCTACGGCGGTTGAAACGCTCGCCATTATTGCCTACAAACAGCCGATTACCAAGAGCGAAGTGGAATTTATTCGCGGCGTTAATGTGGATTATATTATTAAAACGCTTCTGGAAAAAAATCTTATTCACATTACCGGAAGACAAAATTCTCCCGGAAGGCC
>JACFMZ010000007.1 GCA_019455105.1 Bacteroidota bacterium
AGCGTTCCGTAAAAAACATGGGAGGCACCATGCGTCTCGGCGCGTATCCGTGCGTTCTTACAAAAGGAAGCAAAGCACACGCTGCCTATAAAAAGAACATCATCTCCGAACGGCATCGCCATCGTTATGAGTTTAATAATAAATTTCGCCGACAGTTTTCCCAAAAGGGAATGATTTTCAGCGGACTGTCGCCCGATAAAAATCTTGTGGAAATTATTGAATTAAAAAATCATCCGTGGTTTGTGGCGGGACAGTTTCATCCGGAATTAAAATCACGGGCGCTTGCGCCCCATCCGCTCTTTAGAGATTTTATTAAAGCGGCAAAGGAATATCAACAAATCAGCAGAAAAAAATTTGCGTTATAACATTTTGTTTTGAAAACAGCATGGCGTAAAAATTTTATTCAATTCAAACATTTGTTTGTAAGAAGCATACTATATGGAGAAACGTTCCTTTCAAGATTTTTATCCCGATGATTACAGCCATTGCTACGGCTGCGGACGATTGAATGCCAAAGGACATCAGCTGAAAAGTTTTTGGAACGGCGATGAAACCATTGCCCGCTTTACGCCGAAAGAATATCACACAGCGGTTCCGGGTTTTGTGTACGGCGGATTAATTGCTTCTCTCATAGACTGCCACGGAACAGGAACTGCCGCCGCCGCAATGTACAAAAAAGAAGGGAGAGCGATGGATTCGCACCCGCCGCTGCGATTTGTTACCGCCGCTCTTCATGTAAATTATCTTAAACCGACGCCGCTCGGCGTTGAACTTGAGCTGCGCGGTGTTATTAAAGAAATAACCAAGAAAAAAGTTGTTGTTGACATATCGGTTTCTGCCAACGGAATACTCTGCGCCCGGGAAAATGTTGTTGCGGTAAAAATTCCGGATGAGATGATGAAGTAAAATTGTCTGTCTCAGTTGTTTACCTCAAGCGCATTAATATTCAGCACATCCACAAAATCTTTAATCATTAATGCCGTTGCACCCCAAATCGGTTCTTTCCAAACATCATAAATAAAAATTTCCCGATTGACTTCTTTTAATATCCGCATCTCTCGGCGAAAATTTTTCTGTTTAAAAAATTCTTCAAGCGGAATAAAAATCAGTTCGGCAACTTCATCGCCGTTTTCCTTTAACGGCGGAAGCTGTTCGATAAAGCCGACAATTGGAGTTACCACAAAACCGGTCGGAATAACAATATCGTTTAATGTTCCGACGATTTTTACCGCGTGTTTCGGCAGACCGATTTCTTCTTCCGATTCCCTCAGCGCGGTAGCTGTATTGGATTCATCTTCCGTATCACAGGCGCCGCCGGGAAACGAAATCTGTCCCTTATGGTGTTCCACAAGCTCCGTTCGTTTTGTAAAGAGAAGAAACAGCGATTCTTCTCTTTTAATAATGGGAATAAGCACTGCCGCCCGCGTTCCAATTGGCTGAGAAACAAGTTTTGGTGTATGCCGTAACAACTGCTGTTGAATGTAATCGATAGAGAGAGTCATGCAATAATTTTGTTGAGTGTAAGAATGAATCTTAAAACCGGCTGGTATCTCTTCCAAAAATAAACGCTTTCATCCAATCAAAAACAACGAGAATTTTATTTTTCCAGCTGATAAGTTTGGTTAAATACGCCGAGCGCCAAAAAATCCAGGTGGAAAATCCTTTCCCTTTCATTTGGGGAAGATCGGCTAACGCGCGGTTGCTTCCGATGTATGCCAGCATGCCGTGATGATGATAAATAAACGGTTTGATTGGTTTTTCCTTAGCGAGTGCGTTCAGCGCTTTTCCGAGATAATAACCTTCCTGCTGTGCCACCTGCGATGTTGCCGGGAGAAGCTGATGTTCAATTACCGCACAATCGCCGAGAGCAAAGAGATGAGTAAAACCTTTTACATGAAAATATTCATCGGTAATAATTCGTTTGGCTTTATCTTTTTCTACCGAGAGTGATTTTACAAAATCAGTCTGCGTATTTCCGGTTGACCAGACTAACAGTCCGTAGGGAACGTGCGAGCCGTCCGAAAGAAGCAATTCTTTTTCATCAATACTGGTTACCTGCGAATGGAGCCGGACGGAAATCCGCTGGCGTTGAAAATTTCTCAAAGTATAATCGCTCAGCGCCGCATCAAAGGTATTTAAGATTGAAGTTCCGGCTTCTAACAATGTAATATCCACATCCGGAATCATGGCAGGATAAGAATCGACAAGATCTTCGGTGAGAAAGTCGTGAAGTTCTGCGGCAAATTCAACGCCGGTCGGTCCGCCGCCGACAATGACAAAATGAAGAAGACGTTTTCGTTCTTCAAATTGCAGCCCCGGAGTGCTGGCGCGTTCAAAATTTTCGATAATGCGCTGACGGATTGCCCGCGCATCGGCAAGTTCTTTTAACGGAAGCGCAAACTGTTCCACGCCGGGAATTCCGTAGGTGTTATTCATGGCGCCGACAGCAATAACAAGAAGATCGTAAGCAAGCGAAAAGGTATTACCGTCTAACGCATTCTTGCAGATAATAATTTTTGCTTCGTCATTTATTTGAGTGCAGTAGGCGTAGTGATACGTAATTTTTTCTTTTGCGGTTCGAATCGGTTCAATAATAGAACGAAACTCAATTGTGCCGACCGTGGTGCTCGGCAGCAGCGGCGTAAACAAAAAATGATTCCGCGGACTAACGATGATCACTTCATAAAAATGCGTATTAATACTTTTTAATAAACTAAATGCGGCAAAGCCGGTGCCGAGAATAATAAGTTTTTGTTTTTGTCGTTTCATAATTGTATTTCAATCTTCGATTATTCTAATAGTTATCTCAAATCAAATAACCATTGTATTCCATTTCCTTTCTTAATGTAACAAAGAAAATATTGAAAATACTCCAATATATTGACCGCTGTACCTCAAAACAGCAAACCAAGAAGTCTGTGATAAATGCCATTAAACTTTTTTTTTATCATAATGTCCTATATGCGTTATCCACAAATTAATTATTAAGGAGAACTTTTATGAAAAGCAGTATTAAAAAAGCGGGATTGTTTCTTTTTTTAATTGTCGGAATTATCCTGGCGCAGCCTCCGCAAAACAGAACAGAGCGGGCTGTTGAACGTCTAAAAGAGAAATTGACATTAACCAAAGAACAAGAAAAAAATATTAAAGTAATTTTGGATGATCAGCAGGAAGCCATGACAAAAGAACGCGAACAGCATCAAGGAGACCGCGATGCAATGCGTGCCGCCATGATAAAGCACAGAGATGAAGCGGACAAGAAAATTGAAAAACTCTTAACGAAAGAGCAGAAAAAGAAATACGAAGAATATAAAAAAGAACGTCAAGAGATGATGAAAAACAGAATGAGAGAAAGTAATTAACAGCAGCACATTACAATAAAAATGAGGAGAAGGATTATGTTTTCGATAAAAAATAAAACAATAATAACCGGTTCGGTTATGCTGTTATTCGCCGTCGTAATTTTAACAGGATGTAAAAAAGATGATGAACCGCTTGCGTCGTCATCGTTTCCCGGAAGCGCGTCGGAAGATGCTGCGGAATCAATTTCAGCAAGCTTGGGAAATGACAACGGAGGCGCAGCCGATAATCTCACCGACGTCGTTCAACTTGGCAGCGGATTAACATTTTCAACATTGTCGCTGGGAAAATCTGAAAACAGCGAATCGGTTGATTCTTCATACAACACAAGCACCGGCGAGTGGACGGTTACGCTTTCACGCGAACGGGGATCTCTTTTGGGATATCCGCATATGTCGGTACATCGCGTGTATCAATTTACCTTCTACCGCGATCTGAATGATTCAACTTCATTTCAAAAATATCGCACTGTCAACGGAACGATTGCCAGCGCCATGAAATTTAAAATTGTCAGCGGAAGCGGTACGTTTGAAACCCGGCGGATGGATCATAAATTGCTAAGTGTTACCGGTTCATATATTATCACTAACCTTAATACCGATACGCTGATCATCAATTCCGATGAGAATTTTGTCCGCACCGGCTCGGATACTATTACCACACGAAATGTCGTTCGCACATTAAATCATACTACCACGCTTCACTTTTCTAATATTAAAGCTCCGAGATTTCGTCCTTTAGCTCCGCGCCAGACATTCTTCCAGGCGTTCAGCGGAACAATATCCGGAACAATCAAAGGAACTGTAACGGTGCAAAAAGGCGAACTTTATAAAGACCGCACCATTGATAAAACGTTTACCGTAACAATAAGCGACGGCACGGGAACAATCAGCATTGACGGAAAAGGTTTTACCTGTAATATTCAGACCGGAGAACGGGAAGATTCCCAGTCTCATTAACACAAACTAAATTATAACCGGAAAACAGATAGCTTATGCCCGCAAAAGCGGGCATTTATTTTTTTTAGAACAACAACGAAGAGAAAACACAAGGGCTTCTATAATATTTATTGAAATTCCTGTCGAGCAGATTTTTTGATAGTTTAATGTAAAGAAACCATTCCGGCATCATTGACACTCAAGTTCATTTTTACTACACTTTACAAACACAAACTCTCTACTAACTTTTTGAAATCTATGGAACAATATTCTAAAGAACGGCACATCGGCACCATTAAGAGCATCACCAGTTCGGCAATTATTGTTATGCTCGATGATGATCTCTTTACCATGGAAAGAACATTCAACGGAAAAAATTATCCCGTCGGACAGGTCGGCTCATTTATAATTATTCCGGCCGGAGACAGCGAAGTTGTCGGCATTGTTACCCGTACGCACTTTGTTACGGAACTGAATAAAGAAATGGACTGTCAGTTAATCGGTTCGCTGAGTGACGGAAAGTTTCAAAAAGGAATTGCCACTTATCCCAACATCGGAGGCAATGTCTATATGACGGATGAAAAAGGAGCGACAACAGTATTTGCTTCCTTCTCGCAATTCGGATTTGCCGTCGGCGATATTTCCGGTTATCCCGGCGAGCGGCAATACGTTGACCCGAATAAATTTTTCGGCAAACATCTTGCCGTGCTTGGTTCTTCCGGTTCGGGAAAATCGACAACGGTGGCTTCCATTCTTCAGAAGGTACAGATGTATTCCAACACGCACGTTATTATGCTCGATATCCACAACGAATACGCGGCGGCATTTAAAGATTACGGAAATCTGATTAACATTACCGAACTGGAAATGCCGTACTGGTTTATGAATTTTGAAGAGATGCGTGAAATGTTTGTTGATGAAAACGAACCTTCCGCGCAATCTCAAATTATGATGATGAAAGATCTTGTGCTGAATGCAAAGAAAGCAAAAAATCCCGACCTGCAGAATATGATTACGGTTGATTCGCCGGTTTTCTACGATTTGAATGAAGTGCGCGCGAAATTTCAATATTATGATACCGAACGAGTAACGACAGGAACGGGCGTGCGCGAAGGTCCGTTCTTCGGTCAGTTCACCCGCTTTCTCGTCCGTTTGGACAGCAGAATGACCGATAAGCGTTATGAATTTATGTTCAAGCCGCGCAAGTTTAAAGATTCAAATGCGCTTATTGACATTCTTACGAGAATTCTCGGACTCGACAATCAAAAATCAATCACCGTGGTAGATTTGAGCGGCGTTCCGTTCGATATTGTGAACACCATTGTGGCTCTTCTTGCCCGCACAATTTTTGATTTTAATTTCTGGAATAAGAGTAAAGCAGATTTTCCGGTTCTTATGCTGTTTGAAGAAGCGCATAATTATTTACCGCAGGTTGCAACACAATACAACAGAGCGGCGCGCAAAATTGTGGAGCGAATTGCGAAAGAAGGAAGAAAATACGGCGTCGGCTGTATGATTGTCAGCCAGCGCCCATCGGAGCTTTCGGAAACCATTCTTTCCCAGTGTAATAATTTTGTTATTCTGCGGTTAACAAATCCGAACGATCAAAATTTTGTGAAGAAACTTGTGCCGGATTCATTTGCCGGCATGTTTGATATTCTTCCCGCAATGCGTCAGGGAGAAGCGTTATTTGTCGGCGATGCGGTGCCTCTTCCGGCGCGCGTTATGCTCGATTTTCCGCAGCCGCCGCCGAACAGTTCCGATATTCTGTTCTATGATAAATGGATTGCTGCCGATGAGCCGACGGATGTTGCCGATGTTGTGAAACGCTGGTGGAATCAGGATAGAAAGTGAAACAATTAATAATCGTATCAAGGATACATCTTGATACGATTATTAAGAAAACATCCACCCTGTTATATTCAGACAGAGACATATTTCTGTTAAGAAAATGTTACTATTTGCTTCCTAAACTTATATCGCACGTTATATTTCTACTTTTCGGCCGTTACAGTAAAAATTTAACAGCATTCTTACTGCAAAGCCGGATTTTTCACTTCCATTAAAACCAACATTCATTAAAACTCACTTTTTATATCGAAATCAAACTATTATAAACTTACACTCTACGATAAATAACGCTAACTTTTTTGCTGTTGGCAGAATCTCTTTTTTTATCTTACATTTCATTGAAAATAATCTTCAGCACATTGGTGAAAAACAGATTAGAACTGAAAATACTTCTTCTTATCATTCTTGCCCTTATTAGCGGATTCGGCACGTATGTTATTATTTCCATCAATCGCGAATCGGCAATGCTGCTGGAAGAGCAGCGGCAGAAATCAACATTATTTTCCGAAACGGTTATGGTCGGAATTCGAAGCGTTATGCTTTCCGGAAAAATTCCGCTCGCGGTTGAATTGGTGAAAGATGCACGAAAGAATTTACCATTCGGCGCTTTGCGAATGTACGACCGAAGAGCCGTTGAAGTCTTTACGGATGAAGAACACGAAACAATTTATGGCGCGGGAGACAGCACCATCCGACGCATTATTCAAACTCGAAAAGGAATGGTAACCGCAGGAAAAGATTTTTCGCTTCTCTACGCCCAACCGCTGCTCAATGAAACCGCCTGCCAACGCTGTCACGGAAGCAACCATTCGGTGCGCGGAGTTCTTCAGCTTTCTCTTGCACCGCAGCTTTTTTTGCAGCATGAAAAAGCGCAGTATGAAAAAAACGTTATCGCTCTTGCCGGTAAAAGCATTGCCGTTGCATTTCGCAATATTATGGTTGCTGAGAAAGCACCACTGATGGATACGCTGATACATCGTTTAAACCGCCTGCCGTTTATCGAACAGACAGCCGTCTATAACGACAGCGGAGAAATACGTTTCGGTAAAAGCAGCAAAAAGCTTCAACGGGATTCTCTTCTCGCTCTTTTTCACAGCGGACAAACTTCTTTGTTTTATCACAAAGAAAAAAAGAGCGTTACGCAATACATTCCTTTACCCAATGAACAGCGCTGCCGGACGTGCCACGGTTCAGACAAACAACAGCTCGGCATTATGGAAATTACGCTTAAGACCGAATCGGTAAAAAATTTAGAAAAGAATCCTGCCGAAGAAGCAGCGGCAATAATTCAACAAATAGTTGCCGAAGGATTCCGCAGCATTATGCTGACCGAAAAAGGTATTTACATACGCTATTTTATAAATGAAATACGCAGCAGCGGCATTGTTGATGAACTGCATATCTACGACAGATTTTTAAATGAACGATTTGCCAATATTCAAATTCATCCGGACGATTCTCAATTTGCTTTCGAGGCAATTCAAAAAGATTCTGTTATTGAAATACGTAAAAGAGAAAACAACGAAGAATTTCTTTCACAGTTCATCCCGCTGCGAAACGATTCGCGATGTCAGCCATGCCACGGAACAGATCATACAATCCGGGGAGTTATCGGTATTAGCGGTTCAATGGAAGAAATAAACAATGCAATTTCACGCAATCGGCTCTATTCAGGAATTGCCGGCGCGGCGACAATTTTTCTTGTCTGGTTAGTGCTGAGAATATTTATGAAACTCGTTGTCGTAAAACCAATCAACGTTATCGGCGAGGCAGCGATGGAAGTCGGGAGAGGAAATTTTTCCGCAGCCGCCGATGTACATTCAAATGATGAAATTGGTGATTTAGCAAAACGATTTAATGCTATGATTCAGGGATTACGGGAACGATTTCATTTAGAAAAATTTGTTTCGCGTCAGACTGTTGATTTTATAAAAAAAGCGGATGAACGAGGCGTAAAACTCGGCGGCGAGCGGAAAAAAGCAACTGTCTTTTTTTCCGATGTCCGCGGTTTTACGGCATATACGGAAAAGGTTGAACCGGAACATGTTGTAAAATTATTGAATGCGCTTTTCAGCAGACAAGCAGAAATCGTAAAAAAATACGGCGGCGATATTGATAAATATGTCGGCGATGAATTGGTAGCGGTATTTCAATGCGATAATATGGTTGAAAAAGCCGTGCGGTGCGCCGTGGAAATTCAGCAGGCAATGAAAAATCTCCACGCCGAACTTGGAGAAGAAATTTCCATCGGCATCGGCATTAATACCGGCGAAATGGTTATGGGTGCAATGGGAAGCGAAGAGCGGATGGATTTTACGGTTATCGGCGATGTGGTTAATCTCGGCGCGCGCCTTTGTTCCGCCGCCGAACGCGGACAGGTGTTAATTTCCGAACAAACCGCCGAATATCTTTTCAATAATTCTTTCTTTCATTTAACGAAGCTTGAGCCGATGAAAGTAAAAGGAAAAGAATCGTTTATTCAAGTGTATGAAGTGCACGAAAGAAAGAAGTAACAAGTGCAGCCGTTTTTATCTATGAGCAAAAATTTCCGTCTAAAATATTTATTTCTTCTCCTCTCTATCGTTTTTTCATCGCTGCTTCTTCAGGCGCAGACGACAAAATATGAAACACGTGCGGTATGGATTTCTGTTGCCAGCGGAGATTGGCCATCGTCATTCAATAAAGAAGAACAGCAGCAGTCGCTGTTGCGTATATTGGATTCTCTTCACGATTTAAAATTCAACACAATTTATTTTCAGGTACGCCCGCGCGGAAATACTGTGTATCGTTCTTCGTATGAACCGTGGGCGCAGCAGTTAACCGGTACGCTCGGAAAAGATCCCGGATGGGATCCGTTAGAATTCGCCGTTATCGAATCGCATAAACGGGGATTAGAAATTCATGCTTGGTTCAACACCTGCCGTGTGTGGATCGGCGACCCGCCGAAAAACTCCAACCATCTTCTTTCCACGCACCGCGAGTGGGTAAAAAAATTTGAAAGCGAATGGTGGGTAGATTTCGGAATTCCCGAAGCGCGTGATTACACCTACAAACTGGTTATGGAATTGGTAAACAGTTATGATCTCGACGGAATTCATTTTGATTATATTCGTTATCCCGGCGCGCAGTTCGATGATTGGCAGTCGTTTCTTACCTATGGCGGCGGAACGGAGAAAGACGAATGGCGGAGAAATAATATTACCGAATTTGTGCGGAAGTGTTACGAAAGTATTTCACAGGAAAAACCGTTTCTCAAAGTCGGTTCCGCGCCGATTGGAATTTATCAGGCAATGAACGGAGCGCAGTCTTCTTTTTCCGGCTTAGGCGTAATTTCTCAGGATTCGCGCCGCTGGCTTCGCGAAGGAATTCATGATTATGTAACGCCGCAAATTTATTGGTCATTTGATGAACAACAGACGCCGTACGACCCCGATTTTGCGCTGTTGTGCAGCGATTGGATTCGTGAAGCGTACGGACGAAACATTATTATCGGTATCGGCGCTTACCGGGATTATATTCGCAACGAGCTGGCTGAACAGATTCACTATCTCCGCGAAGCGCATGCAGAAGGATACGCAATATTTAAATATTCCGATCTTACTTCTATTCGTTCGCAGATTCGCCGGCTTAATTCAACAATAGCGCTTCCTTCTGCCGTTCCGTGGAAAGATACCGCAGCGCCGGCGCCGCCGAAAAATATTTCCACCGTCAAAACCAACGACGGCATTCTTCTTCGCTGGAATATGCCGGAGACAACGGCAGGGAGAAAACTTCCGTTTTGGTTTATTGTCTATCGCTCGCTTGAAGATTCCGTTGACATCTCTTCTCCGCCGCAGATTCTTACCGTTCTGCCATGGCAGGAACAATCGTTTCTCGATGATTCTCCGCAGGCAAAAACAGGCGGCGCAGTCTATACTGTTACATCGCTCGACCGGTTTGGAAATGAGAGCAACAGATATAGACAGGCAAAACATTTCCCAGCGCAGAGTTTTTCTCTCTTCGAGACAGAACGCGATACTCTTCCGGTGCTTGCGGATAATTTTCCGAATCCGTTTTCCGTGAAAACATATTTTTCTTATACGCTTCCTAAGCGTGGATTTGTTTCGCTCTCGTTAAAACATCTGGCGACGCTGCGCGACACGCTTCTCTTCTATCAAATGCAGGAAGCAGGAACTCATATTGTGTATCTGCAAAGTGATTCGCTGCTGCCGGGAGAATACGAATGTATTTTGCGTTCCGGCACAACCATTCTTACAAAAATGATTGAAAAGCAATAATCAATTATTGGTAAAAAGGAATGAATGAAAATCCGTTCGATCGTTATGCCGCTGAATATGAAGAGTGGTTCAAAACCAATGAAGTACTTTTTCAATCGGAAGTTCTTGCCGTAAAAAAATTACTTCCGAAAAACAAAATCGGAATTGAAATCGGCATCGGCAGCGGAATCTTTGCTGAAAAACTCGGCATTCAATTCGGCATCGATCCTTCCGAAACCATGCTTCGCTATGCAAAGCAGAGAAAGCTGGTTGTCGTACAAGCGGCTGCCGAGCAACTGCCGTTTATAAACAATTGTTTCGATGTCGCCGCTTTTATCACTTCGCTCTGTTTTATTAAAAATCCTTCTCAAGCGCTTGCCGAAGCCTATCGTATTCTCAAACCGAGCGGCGAAATTCTTATTGCCATTCTTGATAAAGAAAGCATTCTGGGAAAATCTCTTGAACAGAACAAGGAGAACGATAAGTTTTATCGGCACGCGTTGTTTTATTCGGTAAACGAAATTTATGAATTAATGAAACAAGAAAATTTTGAAGCAACAGAAACCGTTCAAACACTTATTGAACCGCCGACAAAAATACCGGAAATTCCTGCCGAAGGATATGGAAAAGGAGGTTTTGTCGTAATAAGAGGAAAGAAAAAATGATTTAGTAAATTCAGCCATTTTTTTTTATTTTTGTACTGAATGGTGCTGATATAATTTCTAACTTCTTAACAAGAATATTATTTTTTTGGAATGCACCGAAAGAGGTGATATGAAAATAAATATTATTGATGCCAGCAACTATTTTCGAGGACTTCTGCTGCTCATTCGAAAAGACCATCAGGTTACCCAGCCTGAAATTGATTTAATGCAAAAAATCGGCACATCGTTAGGGTTTGAAAAAGAGTTTTGTGAAAATGCCATTCGTGAAATTCTTGAAAACACCTACATTGAAGATGTTCCGCCGAAATTTTCCACGAAAGAGTTAGCGCTGAAATTTGTTAAAGACGGACTTCGTCTTGCGTTTGTTGATCACGAACAGATTCATCCTGATGAAGAAAAATGGCTGATTTCCATTGCCGAACAGAACGAAATTGAAATGAAACTGTTTCTGCAGGAATTTCGCAACGCGCAAAATCATAGAGCCGAACAGGCAAAGTTAGAAGTTTTCGATTTAGTTGTTGAACATTTTTAGCGCATCCGGCAGATCCATAGACCAATGTCAGAAAAAATAATTTTCGAAAAATTATTTTGTTATGATTTTTTCTTTTCTCTCAGTTCTCCCCCCTCCCCTCACTTCTAATCTCTTGAAATAACTGTAAAACCCAGAGCAATTTCATTGCAAGAATATTTTTACTGTTTTCCTCTCTAAGTTCAATTATATTTCCTGTGAATCAGGAGAAAAAAATGAGCACACTCAACAATAAAACCGTTCTCATCACCGGCGGCGCATCCGGTATCGGCAGGCTGATGGGAAAACTTGTTCTTGAAAAAGGAGCTTCTGTTCTCGTTCTTTGGGATATTAACAAACACGCATTAGAAGAAACCGAAAAAGAATTATCTTCACTAAAGAAAGTTGTTAAAAGCTATGTGGTGGATATTTCTCAGAGCAATGAAATTCAAGAGGCAGCGAAAAAAACAAAAAACGAAGTCGGCGCGGTTGATGTGCTGATTAACAATGCCGGAATAATTATCGGAAAATATTTTCATGAACATACGCACGAAAATATTTCTCAAACAATGGCGGTGAATGCCGCGGCAATGATGCATATTACGTTAGAATTTCTCCCCCTTATGATAAAACAAAACAGCGGACACATTGTTAATATTGCTTCTGCTGCGGGAATGGTCGGAAATCCAAGAATGTCCGTCTATGCCGCCAGTAAGTGGGCGGTCATCGGCTGGTCTGATTCACTGCGGATTGAATTGGAAAAATTAGGAACGGCGGTTCGCGTAACCTGCGTAACGCCGTATTATATCAGCACCGGAATGTTTGAAGGGGTGAAATCTTCTTTTCTCATTCCGATTAACAAACCGGAAGCGGCGGCGCGAAAAATTATCCGCGGGCTTGAAAAGAATACGCTATATGTTCGCATGCCGCTGATTGTCTATACGCTGCAGATGATAAAAGGAATTCTGCCGACCCGCTGGTTTGATTTTTTTGTCGGCAGAGTTTTACAAGTCTACCGCACGATGGATGAGTTTACCGGAAGAAAATAAATGCTTGTAACGATTGAAAAACAACGTCACGATGGGCACTGTAGAAGTACAAAATTTTAATAGCATCATGGTCCCGAAGAGATGCCTTTGGCATTCGGCTCCCTGTCTACCGCAGGCGGGCGCTCACCATGACAAATTCGCGAGTTTTTAAAAAAACATTATCATGAATATTACAGAACTTGTTTCTCAACAGAGAAATTTTTTCAATTCAAACAAAACTTTGGATGTACCGTTTAGAATTGAACAATTAAAAAAATTAGAACTGCTTCTTCGCGCAAATGAAGATCTGTTTGCCAAAGCAATCTATGCTGATCTAAAAAAATCACGCTATGATATGCTCACCACGGAGCTTTCTCTCGTGCTGGGTGAATTATCGCTGGCAGTAAAAAAACTTCCTGCGTGGAGCAACAAACAACGAGTGCCGACAAATCTTGTCAATCTTCCGGCAAGAAGCTACCACCTCGCATCGCCGTACGGCGTTACCTACATTGCCGGCGCGTGGAATTATCCCATTCAATTGACACTTCTTCCGCTCGTTTCTGCAATGGCGGCGGGAAACACTGCCGTGGTAAAACCAAGCGAACTGGCGCCGCAGACCTCTTCGGCATTAGAAAAAATTATTAATGAAAATTTTCCCTCCGAGTATATTCAGGTTGTGGAAGGAGGCGCCGAAACTGCGCAGGAAATATTAAAACAAAAATTCGATTATATCTTTTTCACCGGCGGAACGAGGATCGGCAGAATTGTGTATGAAGCGGCGGCACGGCACGTAACGCCCGTTACCTTAGAACTCGGCGGAAAAAGCCCGGTCTTTATTCTGCCGGATTGTAATCTTGCTGTAACCGCAAAGCGATTAGTGTGGGGAAAATTTCTCAATGCCGGACAAACATGCATAGCGCCCGATTATCTTCTCGTCCATTCTTCAATAAAGGATAAACTGCTTCAGGAAATGGTGAAAATTATTACACACCATTTCAGCACGGAACAGATTACGGAAAATTACACGGCAATTATTAACGACCGGCATTTTGAACGGCTGCAAAAGCTCATCATTCCTGAAAAAATATATTTCGGCGGAACGACAAATCCTCACGAACGCTTTATCAGCCCGACGATTCTTCATAACATAACCGTTGATGATGAAGTGATGAAAGAAGAAATTTTCGGGCCGATTCTTCCGGTGCTGACGTTTCATTCTCTTGATGAAGCAATTGAAAAAGTAAAAAGCTTCGAGAGGCCCCTTGCCTTGTATGTTTACGGAAAAAACAGCAGCGCCGTTAAAAAAATATTCCGGGAATTATCGTTCGGCGGCGGCTCGCTGAATGATTCCGTGATGTATTTCGGAAATCCGAATCTTCCTGCCGGCGGTGTCGGCGCCAGCGGCATCGGGTCGTATCACGGCAAAAAAGGATTTGAAACTTTTTCTCATTACAAATCCATCTTGGAAAAATCTGCTTGGATTGAATTTTGGTTTTTAAAAACTCCGCCGTATAAAAAATGGAAATTAAAGCTTTTACGATTTCTCTTGGAAAATTTTTAGAGACCAAAAATATTTCGTATATTACATCAGCCCCTCTTTCCGCGGCAAAGAAAGAGGGGTTTTTCATTCACCTTGTTTTGAAAGCACATTATGATAAAAAATAATTCGATGCCGTTTCTTATCGGCATTTCTTCTTCCAAGGAATTTTCCGCAAAACACGAAAACCATCTGCGTGAGGCACAGGAACTGCTGACGCAGCTTCTTTCGGTAGAAGAAAAACGAACCGTTGAAAATACGCTTCAGCCGTATGATGAAATTTTACTTCATCTTGATGCGGTGGGAAACCAAAGCTCATTGCTGGAAAACGTTCATACCGATGCCGAATTTCGATCGGCGGCAGAGTTGTTCAGTCAAAAAGCAGCGGCGTTCGGCGCGGAGCTTTCTTTGCATCGAGGCGTGTACGATGCTCTTTCGTCTATGGATATTTCCGGCGCCGACGAAAAAACAAAATTCTATGTAGAAAAAACTCTTCGCGATTTTCGTCTTTCCGGCGTTGATAAGGATGAAGAAACACGAAAAAAAATTAAAGCGCTGCGCGATGAACTGATTCTTATCGGACAGGATTTTTCCCGCAACATTCGTGAAGATGTCCGCACTGTTATTGTCAATGATGCCGGCGAGCTGGACGGACTTCCGCAAGATTATATTGCACGGCACAAACCAAATGAAAAAGGAGAAATTGTTCTCACCATAAATTATCCCGATGCCGTTCCGGTGTTTACCTATGCGAAAAGCGAATCACTCCGCAAGCGTATGTATATGGAATATAACAACCGCGCGTATCCGAAAAATATGGAAGTGCTGAACAAGCTGATTGCCAAGCGCTACGAACTGGCACAGATTCTCGGATTTCCGAATTGGGCGGCGTTTGTTACCGCAGATAAAATGGTCGGAAGCGAGCAGCGCGCTTCTGAATTTATTGACACGATTGCCGGCGCATCGCTTGAAAAATCACAACGCGATTATCAGCAGCTTCTTGCGACGAAACAAAAAGAACTTCCCGATGCGTCGGAAATTCATCCGTGGGAATCGGGATATTATTCCGAACTGCTTCGCAAGCGCGACTATGCATTTGATGCGCAAAGTGTCCGTCCGTATTTTCAATACGCGCGCGTTAAAGAAGGAGTGCTTACTATTACCAGCCGTTTGTTCGGCGTGGAGTTTAGAAAAAATTCTGAAATTCCTGTCTGGCATCCTTCGGTGGAATGTTATGAAATGTTTGAAGACAGAATGCTTGCCGGAAGATTTTATTTTGATATGCATCCGCGGGAAAATAAATATAATCACGCCGCTCAGTTCGGTATCTGCAACGGCGTTCAAAATAAACAAATTCCCGAAGCGGCGCTTATCTGTAATTTTCCCGGCGGCGATGATCATGATCCCGGGTTAATGGAACACCGCGATGTGGAAACATTTTTTCACGAGTTCGGACATTTGCTTCATCACTTATTCGGCGGCAGGCAGCCGTGGATTGGTATTTCCGGAATTTCGTGCGAATGGGATTTTGTTGAAGTTCCTTCCCAACTTCTTGAAGAATGGGCGTGGGATGCCGCAACATTACAGACCTTTGCAAAACATTTTCAAACCAACGAACCTATTCCCGCCTTCTTAGTGGAACAAATGCACCGCGCAGAAGAATTCGGGAAAGGACTGCAGGTGCGCCAGCAGATGATGTATGCACAGCTTTCGCTTTCCTGTTTTAATACGCAACCGGAAAAAATAGATACCGATGCATTGGTAAAAACACTCCGTGAAAAATATACGCCGTATAAATTTGTTGAAGGAACGCACATGCAGACTTCGTTCGGTCATTTGGACGGCTATTCAGCAATTTATTATACCTATATGTGGTCGCTGGTTATTGCAAAAGATTTCTTTTCTCTCTTTGATAAAAAGGATCTGCTCGATACACCTCTCGCCGCTACATACCGAAAAAAAATTCTTGCCGAAGGAGGCGCAAAGCCGGCAGCGGAGATGGTGCGATCGTTTCTCGGCAGAGATTTTCAATTTAACGGCTGGAAAGAATGGCTGGAGAATTAAATTCAACAATATAAGTGAAAATATTTTTGGGGAACTTAGAAATTATTGAACTGTTAAAGAAAAAGCAGAATTTATTTCACTAACAATATTTTCTCTGTAAACATTAATGCTTACCACAAACGAAGAACTAAAAAAACTGTTATCCGAAGTTAAAACCATTGCAGTGGTCGGCGCATCGCCGAAGCCGTGGCGCGACAGCGGCTCAATTTCAAATTTTCTCAGCAAGCGGGGATATACCGTATTTCCGGTGAACCCGAAATACACCGAAGTGCACGGAATGAAATGTTATCCCGATTTAAAAAGCATTCCTGAAAAGATTGACTTAGTGGATATTTTCCGCGACCCGAGAGAGATTGATGCTGTGATTGATGAGGCAATTGCGCTGAACGCTAAAGCAGTCTGGCTGCAGCTCGGCGTTGTTAATCCGCAGGCGGCGCAAAAAGCAGAAAATGCCGGCTTGCAGGTTGTAATGGATCGCTGTATTGCAATAGAATACCGCGCATTGATGTGAATTAAATTTTTTAAAAAGAACGGCTCAACTCTTTTTCCGTTCGGCAACAATTCGTTCAATGACTTCCATTGTCTTCTCCGCGCCGATCTGCCAGTCAAATTCTTTTGAACGGAGCAGCGCGTTGTGCGCCAGCCGGCTGCGAAGCGGTTCATTGCGGAGCAGAAAAAGAATTTTTTCGGCAAGCATTATCCGGTTTCCGTACTCGTACAATAAACCCGTTTCACCGTCAAGAACGGCATCGCGCAGACCCTGCACGTTGCTGGAAACCGTTGTGGTTCCGCAGGCATTCGCTTCAATTGCCGTTAAGCCCCATCCTTCTTTTGCGGAAGTATTGACAGCAACATGCATTTTATTCAGCCACGAAACCTTCTCTTCTTCACTGACAAATCCTGTAAATGTTACCGCATCTTCAAGACGAAGCTGACGCGTAATATTCTGCAAACGGGGTTTATCATCGCCATCGCCGACAATAACCAGCTTTGCTTCCGGAATTTCTTTTTTGACCAGAGGAAATGCTTCAAGCAGATGATCGAACGATTTATATTTTTTCAATCTGCCGAGCGCGCCGATAAGCGGAACAGAAGATTTTGCCGTTCCGGTTTGGCGATAACGCTGATGATTTAATCCGTACGGAACGTAATGCACTTTCTCCGGAGAAAATCCTTTCCGCTGAACTTCCTGCTGCGTGCTGGGAGAATGAATCATGAAATGAATTTTTTTATACAATGGAAGCGCGGCGCGTTCCATGCCATAAACGTACGAAGCAAGAGGAAAAATTGTTTCCTTAAAAACGCTCGTTCCAAGCAAATGATGAAGTTCGCCGAGTATCGGTTCGCGGACAAAGGCGGGAGTGCGAAAAGGAATTTTGTTCACATCATCAACAACACAATCAAACTGCTGATGCCTGAATGTTGTGGAATATTTTTTTCGTACAAGAAAATTAAATAAAAATCTTCCCCCTTCGCGAATTACCTGAATGCCGTTCATCTCTTCTGCCGGCTTTGCGCCTTCATACGCCGAACAAAACAGCGTCACCGAATGACCCATTGCGGCAATACAGGAATACGTTTCATGAAGATGCACTTCCGCGCCGCCCGCCAGCGGATGAGAAAGATCCTGCCAGTTAAAAATGAGAATGTTCATAGCAGTGAAGGATGAAATAAATAACGGATTGTATTTCTGCGAAAAGGTTTTCTCGGTTCACTCTTTTTATTTTTTTCCTATCACACCCATGGAAAGCGCTGTGTAATACGCAACGGGCGTATCGCGCAGAGCGTTTCGCAGCGCTTTTCGAATGGAAAACAATCCCGGAATTTTCGGATACAACGGCAGCGTGATTTTTATTTTTCGCAGCGCTTCACGCGTAACTCTGTACAATAAACTCGGATACATCCATTCGCCGTAAATATGCACGGTTGTTAAACCGAGTTTTTCCATTTCTCGTTTTAATTCCGGAACAGAAAATGAGCGCTCCCATCCCGCAAACCATTTGTTCATCGCAATCAGTACGGTTTTCATTGCCGTATAAATATGCCAGCGCTGAGGGACATCAACGCACAGCAAGCCGCCGGTTTTTAAGACGCGGATATTTTCTTTCAGCAGCGCTCCGGCTTTTTCACGGCGGAAATGTTCCAATAATCCCTGATGAAAAATAATATCGAACGTTTCATCCTGAAACGGAAGCTGAAAGGTATCGCCGCCGATAATTGTTACATCCATTTTTTCGGTATCAGCAATCTGCTTCATAATCTTCAACGAGTTGGGAGAATAATCCAGCTGAAACACTTCCGCGCCGAGCGTAACAAACGGAAAGCTGTCGCGCCCCGTGCCGGCGCCGATTTCAAGAATTTTCTTTCCTTTCACATCGGTCAGCTTCACAATATTTCGCACAACGCGGTCGGAGTTGGAATAGACCTCTTCCATATTGTTTTTTTCTTTCCAAAATTCTTCCCAATGGTCTAAACGCGATTCTTTCATAGTCGTTCCTTACAAAACAAAAAGCGTAAGAAGAAACCTGCAGGACGGTTTGTAAACGCGCCGGCATAAAATTTTTCTTACGCTTTTCTTAAAAAATTATTTTTTAACGAGCGTGTCTTTCTTTGCTCCTTGTTTTAATGCCGTAAGCGCCTGCAATTGCCCTTTTTGCATTGATAACCATTGTTCTAAACCCGGAGTACCGGCATATCGAACGTTAATTTTCTCCAGTATATCCAATGCTTTCTCATGATCTTCCCTGTTTTGATAAATGGTAAAGAGCATAAAATAGGGATTGTACTGGGTGAACTGCTCGTCTACTCCTCTGGCAATCATACTGAGTAATTTCTTCTCCAGCTTTTCGGATTCTGTTTTATACCGATCGAGCGCCTGGGCGTAGAAATAAAAATTGGTAATATCAAATTCCAAACGATAATCCATCGGCATAACTACGTCGGAAATTTTTGACTGCATGGAATCCAGAACGGCAACCACTTTAGAATTTTCATGCATATTGTTAAGATAGTACAATGCCAAACGCATGAACGCGTTGCGGTAATTCATGGCAAGCCGTGTTACGTTATCGTCATAATGCACCGTTGAATCGTTTCCTTGCAAACCGCGAAAAAGATATCCGCGCCGGAATGTTTTACTCGGCACTACCGGCGTATCAAAAAGATTTGCTTCGAGAATTTTCGGATCAATATTTCCTTCATCGTTCGGCGCCGCATACGGAATAAGTTTCATCGCCAAACCGTCCATACGGAAATATCTATCCAGCCCGATTTTGCTGTCCGGCGTAGAAGTTACCGCCATATAAATCGGACGCTCCCAATTATTGGAACGGATAATATCATACGCCATAATATCCTGAGCGCGGATTGCTTTTATTTTTCCGAATGTGAGCGTGTTTTGCAGCGTAAATCTAATCTGGCTTCCTTTGGTAAAGGTAGAGTCGTTTTTTGCAAGGCTCGCCTGTTTCGGCCGGTCGGAAAACTGTTCGTATTCTTTCATAACCGATCCCGGGACATCAAGCGCTAATTCCCGCGGTTCCCACTGCATTGGACCAATCTGTTCAATTTCCTGATCCGACAAACTGATTTTTACTTTTTTTGCGCCGTACGGTTCCTGGTGTTTCAGTTGAAGAATATACCACGGCGTATTGACTAAACTTAAATTCACAATGCGAATATCGCGTCGAATACCTTCTACATCCTGCAGATACCAGAGCGGAAACGTATCGTTATCGCCGTTAGTAAAAAGAATGGCATCTGGTTCGCAGGATTGAAGCAGATTGTACGAATAATCCCACGCAACGTAATCGCCGGTGCGGTCTGCTGAAGAATAATTTGTGCGCAGCATATTTACCGGAACGGCAGCCACGCACAGCGCCAGCACCGCGCCGCTGTAAATATTTTTCATCTTGGCATTGGTAATGGCGTTGCGAACGGTATCAACAAGCCCCACCACGCCGATTCCAATCCAAAGCGAAAAAACAAAAAACGCGCCGACATAAAAATAATCACGATCGCGCGGCTGCGGTTCCTGCATATTGAAATAAAACGCCATTACAATTCCCATAAGGAGAAAGAAATTGAAAAAGACCCACCACATTACTTTGTCTTTTTTGAAATGATAATACATTCCGAAGAGACCGATGAACAGCGGAATTCCCCACAATTGTTTCCAGTTTACGCCGGCATCTTGAAAATCTCCTTCGCGCCCTGCATACTGCCACAAGAAATAACGCATCATCATATGATCCATCTGATAGCGCATGGTAAAATCCCAGTCGCTTTTATAATTGCGGTACATTCCCTGATGCATCGGTTCCTGGCTCCAGCGTCGTTTCATCAACGGCGCATCGCCGTACTGTTCGCGGTTTAAATACGAAACAAGACGTTTTAGCGTGTTCGGATTATTTTCATTCATGGGAGGGTTAGCGTTGGCGCGGATAATCACCATGGCGTAGGTCGAATATCCGAGCACAATCAGCAGAAACGAAAGCGAAGCAAGATTCAGCATTTCGCTCTTTCGTTTAATGGAAACATACACTCCGTACACCGCCGCAAGAATGGCGGCAATGGGAATCATTGTCCAGAAAATACTTTTCGTTTCCGGACCTTCGCCGATTGAATATTCTCCGTCCAAAAGATTCGGAAGAAATTTTACAATGCCGGGATACACAACAGCAAAAATTCCGATCGCCACTAAACCGAAAATAATATAATTTTTAATGCTGAATTCATATCTTCTGAAAAAGACAATAATAAGAAACGGAAAGATTACCAGCAGCGCCAGCAAATGAACGCCGAGCGAGAGCCCGATCATATACGCAATTAACAAAATGTAACGCTGATGATGCGGAGAATCTGCCCGTTCATTCCAGCGAAGCGAAAGCCACGTAACGAACCCGACAAAGAACATACTGACGCCGTACACTTCCGCTTCAACCGCGTTAAACCAAAAAGTCGGCGAGAAGGTGAGCGATAGTGCGCCGACGGCGGCGCCGGTGTAAATAGTTAATTTATTCCACACATCATCCGTGCGCGGTTTCCAGAGAATAATTAATTTTACAATGGAAAGATAAAGGAACATTGACGATAAAGCGCTGGCAAGAGCGGAGATAAAGTGAACTCTCACTGCCGGATCGTGCGCAAACGGAACCATTCCAAATAATTTTCCGACAAGCAGAAACAAAGGGGAGCCGGGCGGATGCGGCACCTGAAGCAGATACGCTGCGGCAATAAATTCACCCACATCCCAAAAAACTACGGTATCGGATAAAGTCATTGTATAGACAACAATTGAAACAAGAAAAACAAATCCTGCAACAATTTTATTCATTTTGGTATGTTCCATCGAAATCCTCTAAAAAATTTTCTGTGAAAAAGTCCAATAAATATACTTTGAAAGGGGCTGAATTACAATAAAAATTCCAAAAAGCAGAGAAAGAATCGGCGGGCGCGTTATTGAATCTTACCCAATTTTCAATTACCATATATAGACGAATAATATATAAAAAAGTCTATGAAAATTATTGCACTGCTGCTCTCTGTTTTCAGCGCGCAAATTTTTGCTCAAGAATATTCCGCACAAGATACCGTTCGTTTGGAATTAAAAGACGGCTCAACACTTTTCGGCACAATTCTCTCTGAAGATTCACTTTTCATTTACTTCTCAACTCTTTCACATATTCCCGTAACAATTCCTCATAAAGAAATTTTATGGAAAACAAAAGCTTCAGAAATTACTCAACACCGAAAAGCCGCCGATACAACCACGCTTGCCGATGATCCGAATAATTCCCGGCTGCTTCTTTTTCCAACCGGAAGACCGTTGAAAAAAGGGACCGGATATATTGCGGTGCACGAGGTTATTTTTCCTTCGCTGGCGTATGGTATTACGGATTTTCTTTCCATTGCCGGCGGCGCGCCGTTTTATCCTTTGTATCAATCACAACTGTTCTATCTCTCACCGAAACTTACGCTCATCAACAGCAGCCGATTTTCATTTTCCTTAGGCGCAACATGGGCGAATCTTCCTTCAAGTTCGCAAACAATAACCTACGGAATATCGACAATAGGAAGCGAAAAATTTTCATTCTCTTTAGGAATTGGATCGCTCGGCACGAGAACAAATTATTCATTCTTTATCTTCGGCGCAGAACTGCATGTATTAAAGACGCTTAAGTTTCTCACTGAAAATTGGCTGCAGAACGAAAATGGATTATCATTCTTCGGCATACGATTTTTCAAAAATAATTTTTCTTCTGATATCGGTTTTGTACGTCCTTTTCGCCAGCTCTATACCAACCGTACATCGTATCTCCCGTGGCTTGTGGTTGCCTATAATTTCGGAACATCGCCTGTAGGAGATTATTCATTGCGTGAAACAGTAAAAGAATATCTTCCTGCGCAATTTCGCTTTTCTGCTTCGTATGATATCGGCATTTCGAAAGGGAATAAAGAACCGGAGTACAGTTATCACGACTTACAGCCGGGCGGCAACTTTTCTTCAAATTCACTCTACACGGAATACCGCAAAGGAATAACGCTTCAGACAGAAAAAATTTTTTCTTCACATTCTGCTGCCGGTATTACACTTTCAACAATTGATGGAACCACAAAAACACCGGCATACAATGGACCGCACATTCTTCTGTTTAACGAAGTAAGCTTCTTTGATTATTATGTGTTTTTAAAACAGGAGTTTTCCATTATTTCAGCACTGCTTCATTATCAGTATCGTTTTGAATATCCCGTTGAAACTTCCCGCACATCTGTCGCTCTTGGCGGCGCGGTAGGAATGAGCAATATTACTTCTCAATGGATGGGAAGTATTTACGGATTTGATAATTATCCGATGAAAAAAACTTCAAAGCGGCAGACCAATCCATTAACAGGAATGGTTTCAGGCACGATAGAACAGCAACTAACGCGATATTTTTCGCTTGCCGTTCGCGCGTCGTACGTCTATATCGCACCGGTGAAAAGTTTAAATCCAACATTGAACATCGGAACCAGAGAGGATTATGCCGTATATCCGCCGGTTGAAAAACCAATTACCATTGAAATTCCGGAATCTGAAATTAATTACAGCCACAGTAAAATTGGAATTGTTCTCGAAGTTCATTGGTAGATTTCAGGTAAAAAATATTTCACTTTATTAACTCCCGCATCATCCATTTCATTCCGAGTCTCCGGAGGAGGTGAGGAATCTCAAACATGAATAATAAATCACCCGCAGATTTCTTATCCCTATGGGATTCGGAATGACAAAGAAAAAAAATAATTGCTAAGTATTGCTTTGTCATTCCCCAAACAAATACTGTCATTGCGGGTATAATACTCAGTTTGTGTTGATAATAAGACTGTAAGTTGTTCTTTGACATAGCGATATTGGTAGAAAATAATTGCGTAAAGAGAATCAATCTCTTAAATTATTCTTCAAGTCACTCTGAGCGAACGAAGTGAGTCGAAGTCCCAAAGGGATGCCTTCGGCAAGTGATTCAATTTATGCTTCGACTCATTCACTTCGCTCATTCGCTCAGCATGACTGTGCATTTCGCTCTCGTCTACGACTCGTAGAGAAGAAGTGAGGAATCTCAAACGTGAATAATAATCACTTGCAGATTCCTCACTTGCCCCTTTGGGGCTATGTTCGGAATGACATTGGTGAGGTGAAGAATCTCAACCCTGATCTTCCCGGTTACACAATAAAACTCTCCGCAATAGCATCACACAAAACATATCCCTTTGCCGTTAGAGATAAAGTATTGTTCTCCTGCTTCATTAAACCGCGCGAAAGATAGTCGTGAACTTTTGCTTCATTGGTTTTCAAAAAATCCGTTTGAAAAATATTGGCAAGCACATCTAATCGTATTCCCGAACTGCGCAAGCCGAGAAAAATTTCTTCATTAAGAAGCGTCTCTTTCGTCAACTGTTCATTTCCCGACACAGGATTTTTTTTTTCTTCAAGATGGCCGCAATAGCTTTGAATGCTCCGCACATTCCACCAGCGCGTTCCCGTAAGAGGTTCTTCTCTCCAAAATGAATGCGCCGAAGGTCCGAAGCCGAGATAATTGGTGTGATTCCAGTAATTTTTATTATGTCTCGATTCAAATCCCGGCAACGCATAATTGGAAATTTCATACTGCTGAAATCCAAAGCGCGAAAGCTGTTCCATGGTAGATTCATAAATTGCGGCATCGATATCTTCCGGCAGCGGCGCCACCAGTTTATTTTTTACCATCACGGAAAGAGGCGTATTATCTTCAACAATTAAACTATACGCGGAAATGTGTTTCGGCTGCAATGCCGCAGCGCGGGCAAGCGTTTCGTTCCATTTTTCCGGCGTTTGATTCGGCAGAGAAAAAATTAAATCGAGGCTCACATTATCAAACCCTGCTGCGTACGCATCGCGCACCGCCTGTTCCGCTTCTTCGGCAGAATGTATTCTGGTAAGAAATTTTAATTCATCGGAATGAAACGACTGAACGCCGAAACTTATTCTGTTAATTCCAAGAGAGCGATAAGCGCGGAGTTTTTCTCTCGTTACTGTTCCCGGGTTTGCTTCGGTGGTAATTTCCGCATCGGCATCAACTTGAAAATATTTCAGCACCGTTCCAAGAATTTTTTCCATTGCCTGCGGAGAAAGCAGAGAGGGAGTTCCGCCGCCGAAAAAAATTGTTTCAATCGATTCCTTTGGTGCAAACTCTTCGCCGCGAAAAATAATTTCCTGCTGTAATGCCTGTAAAAACCGCTCCATGGAATTCATGTTTTCCACGGAATAAAAATCGCAGTAAATGCATTTGTGTTCGCAGTACGGTATATGGAGATACAACGATGCCATAAATTATTTCACCATTCTGCCGATTCTGTTCCAGCGGATTCCGCGTTCCCCTTTCGACCAATAAATCAGCGCTGCTTTTCCGATAAGATTCTTCATCGGCACGCATCCCCACTCCCTGCTGTCCGAACTGATGTTGACATTATCACCCATAACAAAAAACGAATCCGGCGGAACAACCACCGGACCAAAATTCTTTTCTTCGAAGTAATAGCGAAGAGGAAATTCTTCATTATTCACCGTTAATCTTCCTTCTTGAATTTTTATGGTGTCGCCGGAAATGCCGATACAGCGTTTAATTAATTTTACGGTATGAAACGGATCCGTCGGAGCAACGAGCGCCACAATATCGCCCCGCTGCAGCGATGTAACGGCAGGAAATTGAATTGAAGGAAGCGGAATAAAAAAAATAGATGACGGAGTTCGCGCGCCGTAAATAAATTTATTAATCAGCAGATAATCTCCCGCTTCAATGGTTTCGCTCATGGAATTGCTCGGAACTTTAAAGGCTTCTACCACACACGACTTTATTGATACGCCGAGAATGCCGATTGCTGCCAGCAAAACAATTCCGTCGCGGAACTTACGCTGCATACCATTACCGAATCAACGTCCCAATTCTGTTAAGCCGCACCGAGGAAATTTTTGCCGACGCTTCATCAAGAAAATTATTCGATTTAAAAATAAACATAAGACTTACCAAAAGCAGCGCCACCGCCATGGTCTGGGCAAAACTTTTTTCATTTTTTCGCGCTTCAAGTTCCAGCGGATCTTTTGTCGCCGGCAGTTTTGAAAGAAGATATTTCTTCCGGAAATAATTTACAGAAAAAAGCAGCGCTACCACAGCAAACAATCCGGTAATCGGCAGATCGGAATTCCATGACCAATAGACAAAAATCGGCGAGCCGACAATATTTTCAGCGGGAATAAAACCCCAATAGCGGCTGTCCAAACTATTGTCGCGGTGATCGCCCATGCCGAAATAATAATTATGTTCAACAGTATAGCTCGTTGTCTCTTTTCCGTCAATCGTAATAATACCGTTGCGAATATCGGGTGAATGATTTTCCCGCTTTATAAATGTTTCCCACATCGAATACGTATCGGGTGTCAGCGGAATTGTCATTCCTTTTTTCGGAACAACAACCGGTCCGTAATTATCCTGATTGTAAGGAGCGGTCGGCGGAAAAATATTCGGTTCGGCATATCCCGGCGGAAAAATTCTCGGTGAATCAAACACCGCATTGTGCGGAAGCGGCTGACGTTCACCGTTGACATACACCACGCGGTTAATAATTTGCAGCGTATCGCCCGGCGTTCCCCAGCAGCGTTTTAAATAAAATTGAAATGTCTCTGGATGCACCTCTTCACGCATTCCGGGAAATTCAAAAACAATTACATCTCCCCGCTCAACCTGTTTAAAGGCGGGAAGGCGAAACCACGGCAGACGAATATCGGTGAACATAATGTTGCGGGGCGATGTGCCGCCGTAAATAAATTTATTGACCATTAAGAAATCGCCCGTCATCACTTCGTTTTCCATTGATCCGGTCGGCACCATAAAGGATGCAATAACAAAATTATTTAAAATAAGGAATCCGCCGAAGACAATAACAAACTCACGAATGTTATGAATTGTTTTTTCTTTCAGCGTTCTCGGTCTGGTTTCTTTTTTCGGTTTATCTTTTTTCCAGAATGACATGCTTAAAATCCGATCGAATGTTTTGGTTTTTGTTCTTCTTTCATTAACATTTTTATTGCTTCAAAAACAACTCTAAACTGTTCATCGTATTTCTGTTCAAGCGAATTTAACTTTTAATACTCAGGAAAGCATCGCCACTCTCTGCTCCGTAAACAAAAGATTTTTCTCTTCCGCTTTTCTATTCATCTCCCATTTGCAGTACGGCAAGAAACGCTTCCTGCGGTAGCTCCACTCTGCCGACCTGCTTCATCCGTTTCTTTCCTTCTTTTTGTTTTTCAAGAAGTTTTCGTTTGCGGGAAATATCTCCGCCGTAACATTTTGCCAGAACATTTTTTCGTATTGCCGAAACATTGGTTCGCGCAATAACTTTACTGCCGATTGCCGCCTGAATGGCAACTTCAAACATTTGCCGCGGAATAAGTTCTTTTAATTTTGTGCAGAGCTTCTTTCCCATATCGAAGGATTTGTCTCGATGCACAATGGTAGAAAGCGCATCAACCGCTTCGCCGTTAAGAAGAATATCAAGCTTCACTAAATCCGACTCGCGATAATTAAGAAATTCATAATCCAGCGAGGCGTATCCCCGTGTTAAAGATTTTAACTTATCATAAAAATCAAAAATAATTTCCGAAAGGGGAAATTCATACGAAACATCCGCGCGCGTGGGATCGAGGTAACTTGTATTTTTCCAAATCCCGCGCCGTTCCGTTGCCAGCTTCATAATATTACCGATGTATTCCGTCGGCGTAATAATCTGTGCTTTAATATACGGCTCTTCTATTCTTTCAATCTTTGAAGGGTCGGGCATATCGGAAGGATTATCAACTTCAAGCATTTCCCCGCTTGCCAGCATAACGCGGAACTCTACGTTCGGAACAGTGGTAATGAGCGATTGATTAAATTCGCGTTCAAGACGTTCCTGAATAATTTCCATGTGAAGCAGACCGAGAAATCCGCAGCGAAAACCAAAGCCCAGCGCGCCGGAAGTTTCGGGCGCATAGATAAGCGATGAATCGTTCAGCGAAAGTTTTTCCAGCGATTCGCGCAGTTCCTGAAAATCGTCACTGTCGGTCGGATACAATCCGCTGAAGACCATCGGCTTTACTTCTTTATATCCTGCCAGCGCATTGCTCGCGCCGTTGTGAAAGGTGGTAATGGTATCACCCACTTTTGTATCGCGTACATTTTTTAAACCGGCAATAACGTAACCGACATTTCCCGCGCTTAATTCTTTTCTGCGCGAACGATCCATATACAGCACGCCGAGTTCTTCAACTTCGGCAACGGTTTTTTGATTGATAAATCTGATTTTATCTTTTTCCCGCAGCACGCCGTCCACAACGCGCACATACGTAATGGCGCCGCGATAGGCATCAAATTTCGAATCAAAAATTAATGCGCGCAGCGGTTTATTTTTATCGCCGCGCGGTGCAGGAATTTTTGTAACAACGGCTTCAAGAATTTCTTCTATGCCGATTCCCGCTTTTGCGCTTGCCTTAATAATTTCTTCTTCCTTGCAGCCGATTAAGCTGACAATATCATGGGCAACGGTTTCCATCATTGTTGCCGCCGAAGGAAGATCTATTTTATTCATTACCGGAATAATTTCCAAACCGGCATCAATTGCCATATACAGATTGCTGAGTGTCTGCGCTTCTATTCCTTGAGACGCATCAACAACAAGAATTGCACCTTCACAAGCGGCAAGCGAGCGGGAAACTTCATAGGTAAAATCCACATGGCCCGGTGTATCGATGAGATTGAGAATATACGTTTCGCCGTTCTTTGCTTTGTATTCCATTTGAATGGCGTGAAGTTTTATGGTAATACCGCGCTCCTGTTCAAGATCCATATTATCAAGAACCTGGTTAACAACTAAATCGCGCTTAGTAATGCGCCCCGTAAATTCTAGTAACCGATCCGCCAGCGTAGATTTGCCGTGATCGATATGAGCAATAATGCAGAAGTTTCTAATTGTATTCATTAATAGTAAGAGTAAAGGATGAATTGGGAAAGATTTTCGGCGTCAATTACACACTTGATGTAATTTTTCATCCTTAAATTTTCAAATTTTCCAAAAAAAATCCCGCCGAAAAGTGCAATGGCGGGTCTTTTTTCTGCATTAAAATACTAATAATCGAATGCAAGTGCAAGAAAATGAATTTCTTCAGGTGAACGCTTTGTTCTTTCTCTGCAATATTATACTTTTTGAAGCATATCTCGAACAATATTAGTTGTTGCACGAAAATCAATTTTTCCGCTTCCCATCTGCGGTAATTCGGAGATAATAACAAAATTTTTCGGTAGCGCAATATTGGGAAGCTGCTCTCCCATTTTTTTCAGTATTTCTTTCTCATCAACTTTTTCGGTAACCGCCGCAACAATTCTTGCTCCTTTCATTTGGTCCGGAATTTCAACAATACAAACGCGCGTTCCTTCGGGAACAAGTTTTTCCAGTACATCTTCAACTTTAATAAGCGAAACCATTTCTCCGCCGATTTTTACAAAACGTTTTAATCTTCCGACATGCCATAAATATCCGTCTTCATCTTCCCATCCCATATCGCCGGTATCGTACCAGCCGTGGCGGATGGCTAAGGATGTCTGCTCGAAATCGTCAAAATATCCTTTCATCACATTATCTCCCTTCACAAGAATTTTTCCGATTTCTCCGGTTTTACATTCTTTTCCCGTTTCATAATTTTCCAGCCGAACCTGCACGCCGGGAATCGGTCTGCCGACACTGCCGGGGCGGTTATGTTCCGGCGTATTTACGGTTAAGCCGGGAGAAGTTTCGGTTGCTCCGTACGCTTCTAATAATACTTTATTATGTTTTTCCAAATATCCTTTTCGCAGAGCATCAGGACATTTATCGGCGCCGCAAATCATTAAGCGGCACGATTCAAAATCTCCCGGTTGAGATTTATTAAGATATCCCCAGAAGAAACTCGGCGTGCCGACCATAAGCGTAATTTTTTCTTCTCGAAGAATCTGACACACCGCTGAAAAATCTAACGGATTAGCAATCGTTACAATCGTCATTCCAACATAGAACGGCGCCCAGAGATGGGCTGTCTGCCCGAAGACGTGAAAGAGAGGAAGGTTGGCAAGAAAAATATCTTTCTCATCAAAGTGATAGACTTCCCGCAAGCTTTCAACGTTGGCGCGAAAATTTTTATGCGTTAACTGAACGGCTTTCGGATCTTTTTCGCTTCCGCTGGTAAACAGAATTACCGCTGTATCATTTTCATCCCCTTGATGAAGCGTTTTTAAAAGAAAATATGTGGGAAGCTTCGAGCGGAGCGCCGCGCTTAACTTTTCCAGCGTTGTAATGCTCTCCATGATGTCTTCCAAAAAAACCATACCGGGAATTACCGGGCATTGAATTTTTTCCAGCAATGCTTTTGAAGTAATAATTGTTTTAAAGTCGCACTTCTTTTGGGCGAATTGACAGTTTTGCACCGCACCGGTGGAATAATTAATCATTACCGGTATGCGCCCGCTTATTAACGACGCCAGTACCGCCAGCACGCTTCCGGCAGATGTCGGAATCATAATGCCGATAAATCCGCTGTCGTACTTTTGAAATTTTTCGGAAAGAATTAACGACGCGATAAGGGCTTTCCCGTACGTTACTCTACGATCGGTCGTTCTATCGATAATCGCCATCTTTCCGGAAAATTTTTTAGCGGTTTCAACAAATTGGTGGTGAAGCATTTTCATGAGACTTTCTCCAATTATTTATAAGCTTGAGGAAAGTTAGGTTTTCAATACTCAAAATGCAATGAAGAAAAATGAAATATCATAAATTTATTCGTTTTTCGTTAAAAATATTTTTCCTTTTACTAAAGAAAGAGAATTTTTCTTTGTTTTATTGCACCTATGAAAGCGGAGTTGTATCTTTACTTCACCAACAGAAAATTTATTATTCATTTATTACACAAACACCGTATGAAAAAAATTGAAGCTATTATACGCCCTCATAAACTCGATGAAGTACGAGAAGCGCTGCAGGAAGCCGGGTTTCGCGGATTAACCGTTACCGAAGTAAAGGGCTACGGCAGACAAATGGGACACAGCGAAATATACCGTGGTTCCGAATACACCATTAACTTCTTGCCGAAGGTAAAAATTGAAATTGTCTGCTCCAATGAAACGGCCGATAAAGCGATTGATATTATTATTAAAAAAGCAAAGACCGGCGAAGTTGGAGACGGAAAAATATTCGTTCTTCCGGTTGAAGAAGTTATCCGTGTTCGCACGGAAGAAACGGGAGATTCCGCTCTATAATATATTTTTAACGGAAATTCTGCCGCCCAATACTGCCTTTTCTTGCGCTTTGATATACTCAGCCAAATGAAAATCACATTGTAAAAAATTTACTTGCTCTTTGATTTTAAACCTTCTACTTTACACTCGCAATTAACAGTACACCGTTGATGCGCCCGTAACCCTTCTGCAGAATATTCTACAGAAGATTGCTGTTCAAGATCTTTTCAGGATAATACCTGAGATAGGATCGGCAGACACAACTCTCACAGCAGAGATGCGTTATGTGTAGCACCATGCCGGATGTACCCTTACGCGAGGCGGTATCGGTAAGGTTTCTCAGTATTAACCTGAAAGGATCCATCCTATGGAAATGGGAACAGTGAAGTGGTTCAACAATTCGAAGGGTTACGGATTCATCTCCCGCGAAACAGGCGAAGATGTGTTCGTGCACTACAAGTCTATTGTTGGCGACGGCTACAAATCACTGAAGGAAGGTGAAAAGGTTCAATTCGAAGTCGAAAAAGGACCCAAAGGCCTTCAAGCAGCGAATGTGAGCAAAGCACAATAATTACCATTTGCTGTAAAACAAAAAATCCCGACGTAAAAAGTCGGGATTTTTTGTTTTAAATATTCTTTTGAGTAACAAAATTGTAATCTCTTCCGTCGGTTCTTTTCTTGCTATCAATATTGTTCTCTTCTTATCTTTTCAAAAAATACTTTATGAAAGACTTCTCGTATGAAATATTTCTTAATTTTCCTCTTTGCCGCTTTTACTGCATACGCTCAAAATGATTCAACACAAAAGAATTCTCATTGGCAGCACAGTCTGGTTGCCGGAGTAAATGTTACCCAAATGTCTCTTACCGACTGGGCAGCCGGCGGAGAAAGCGCGCTTTCGTACTCTTCGGTAGTTGAAGGAAAGTCCGTTCAAGATCTTGAAACCACAACATGGTCGAACACCTACAAGCTGGCGTACGGACAAACACGGCTTGGCTCCAAACCGTTGCGCAAAACGGATGATAAAATTGAATTTGAAAGTGTGCTGACCTATAAAGTCGGAACCATCATCAATCCATATATTTCGGCAACATTAAAAACACAATTCGATGTTGGATATAAATATGACGATGCGGCCGGAACAAAAACTTTAGTGTCGCGTTTTTGGGCGCCGGCTTATTTAACACAGGCGGTCGGTATCGGCTATCAGCCGATATCGCAGATTAAAACGCGTCTCGGCGCCGCGCTGCGTGAAGTAAGAACAAAATTCGGCTACATGGAAACTAATAAAACCGAAGGAGGTATTGAATCCGTCACCGATGCGCAATTGAGTTTCAGCGATAATCTTTTGTTTACCGGAAAACTCGAACTTTTTTCTGCGTTTGATAAATTTAATTTATGGATTGTTCGCAGCGATAACACGCTGGCGGCAAAAGTCAGTAATATTGTTACCGTTACTATAAATGTTCAGTTTATCAATGATGCAAACGTTCAGGCGCGGACACAAATTAAGGAAGTGCTCGCGCTCGGAATTGTGTACACCTTTATCTAAAATAATTTTCAGAATGATGATGCTATGGTAAAAGAGTTTATGGATTTTTTGAAAAAATACGGCGTTATTGGTTTGGCGATTGCCGTTGTTATCGGCGGAAAGGTGAACGCCTTCGTTTCGGCTACCGTTTCCGATATTATTATGCCGATTGTCGGAATTTTTATTCCTGAAGGCGCATGGCAGACCTGGGAAATTGCCATCGGTCCGTTAAAACTTGCCGTCGGGCATTGGCTCGGTGCAGGAATTGATTTTGTTATTGTTGCCTATATTGTCTTTGCCTTTACAAAATATATTCTACGCGAAGAGTCCGCAACAAAATAATTATATCTTTCTTTTTATCATTCCATATAGAACTCCAGAGAAGTTCTTTCATTCATTTTTATCTTTTCGTATATTGTTTACGGAAAAATTACCCCGCCTTTGCTGTGTAACAATACGTAATAAATATTTCTCCAATCACATGAACATTGTCAATGTCTTTTGTGCACTATTGGAAGAACAGTATGTTTTATGGAACATGACCAACACGAACAAGATTCACCTTCTTCATCTTCGCTGAACAGCGGAATTCCGGTTGCTCCCTCTCTCAGTTCGGCACTACAAGATATAGATCTTCCTGAAGAGCAGCAGATCGTCTCGAAAAGAATTGTTTACATCAGCGCGTTAGCAGTTCTTGTCGCATTTCTTTCCGGATTTATTGCACAGGGATTAATGTCGCTGATTTATTTCTTTACGAATATCTTTTTTTATCATACGTTGAGTTTCTCCTCTTCATCGCCGGCAAATAATTCGCTCGGATTGCTTGTTATTGTTATTCCTGTTATCGGCGGGTTTATTGTCGGGCTAATGGCGCGTTACGGTTCAAAAGGAATCCGCGGTCACGGCATTCCTGAAGCAATGGAAACAATTCTTATTAACGAAAGCAGAATTCCTGCACGGTTGACTTTTTTAAAACCAATTTCTGCCGCAATTTCTATCGGTACGGGCGGACCATTCGGTGCCGAAGGACCAATTATTGCCACCGGCGGCGCGCTCGGTTCTTTGCTGGGACAGTTATTAAAAACAACGGCGCATGAACGCAAAATTCTTCTTGCTGCCGGCGCGGCAGCCGGTATGGCGGCAACCTTCGGCTCTCCGGTTTCAGCCGTTATCCTTGCGGTAGAATTATTGCTGTTTGAATTTCGTCCCCGTTCAATTATTCCTGTTGCATTAGCCGCCGCCACGGCAACCGGCGTTCGCATGGCACTGGTCGGAAGCGCTCCGGTGTTCGCAATGACCGAGCTGCATCAGCCGAACGGACTTGCGCTTTCTCTCTATATATGTTTGGGCGCGTTCATCGGCGTTGCCTCGGTAGCGGTAACAAGAATTGTCTATGCGGTTGAGGATTTTTTTGAAAAACTGCCGATTCATTGGATGTGGTGGCCCATGCTCGGCGGAATTGTTGTCGGTATCATCGGGTATTTTGCTCCACACACATTCGGCGTCGGGTACGATAATATTGAACAGATTCTTTCCGGCTCAATGACGTTACAGGTGCTGTTCTTTTTATGCCTGATGAAATTTATTTCCTGGTCAGTTTCGCTCGGCAGCGGAACATCCGGCGGAACGCTTGCACCTCTTTTCACCATTGGCGGCGCCTTAGGCGGCGCGCTCGGAACGCTTGCCGCAGTGAATTTTCCGTGGATGGGAATTGATCCGCGTGTTGCCGCGTTAGTCGGCATGGCGGCAATGTTTTCCGGCGCATCGCGCGCGCTGCTGGCTTCTGTTGTGTTTGCCTTTGAAACGACTCTGCAGCCGCTCGGACTTCTTCCGCTGCTCGGCGGATGCACCGCTTCATTTCTTGTTTCGCTCATGATGATGAAGAATAGTATTATGACGGAAAAAATTGCCCGGCGCGGAATCCGCGTTCCGCAGGAATATGCGGCGGACTTTCTCGATCAGCTTCAAGTAAAAGATTTTGCCGCAAAAAATGTTTATTCTCTTTCCGCAGCCGATACACTTGCTTCCGTTCGGAAATGGATTTCTTCCGGCGCAAAGGGAACGACGCATCAGGGATTTCCGGTTCTTGACGAGCAACAGCACTTAACAGGAGTGCTTACACGGCGGGATATTTTAGATAAAACACAAAATGCAGAAGAACAAATCGGCTCGCTGATTAAGCGTACGCCCGTTGCTGTGTACGATGACTGCTCGCTTCGGGAAGCGGCGGATCATATGGTTCGGCATTCCGTCGGGAGATTGCCGGTTATTTCGCGGGAAAATCCTGCACTCGTTGTCGGAATTATTACGCGAAGCGATATTCTTTCGGCACACAATCAGCGGTTAGGAGAAACGTTAAATTCTTCATCGGGAATTATTTCTGCGATGATAAACCGCAGGAAAAAATAACGATACGGGTATGGTTTAATAAATATGCCGACAAACAGAATAACTATTTATCGACAGCTTATTTCTACAAATAATATTTCAGCGGATTCGGCGGAAGCGAACATTCTTCGGCAATAGAGATGTTCGCAATCTTTCCTGAGGAGCGAAGCTGAAAAAGTTTCGGAACAATCTGGTCGCGCAGCGCAACCGGAGTTAACGGATTAATATAAATTCCTGTTCCTCCTTCAAACCCCGCCGGCACATTCATTCTCAGCTTCAAAAGAACATGCCACGGCATTTTATAGACAGCATCAATCGGCGTGTAATACCATTCTTCGTTGCAGGACATTCTTGAACCCAGCGCCGCATGACAGGCATGCACAAGATCGCTGAAGCCGCGAATTTCTTCTTTCGTCTGTTCATACGGACGGGAATAATTTGATTTGGAATAAATTTCTATCGTCGGAAAGCGATGGCCGATACCGACTGAGGCAACGGCGAAATCATTTTCCACAAAGACTAAATTAAACTGCGCCGCAAGATTAACTCCCAGTTCATTAAAAACATTCGGATCTTGTCTTACCATTTGAATTTGTTCGGTAATAGAAGCGCCCCACTCATCGAGTCCGCAAATTTGTTTATGCAGATGATCGACCGATGCGCCCGCATTGTGCAGCCAATTTTGAAAAATACTGATGTAGCGAACATACCGGTTATATTCCAGCATGTCGGACATTGCTTCAATAGTAAAATTAAAATAATGAAAATGTTCTTCCGGCGATAATTCTCCGGAAGAGCATAACTGCGAATCATTTTCCGCCTGTTCGGTAAAATGCGACTTGGCGATAATCAATTCATGACAGCCGCCGAAAAAGGCGTCAATCATATTCAATCGTTCAAAGGCTTTTTTTCTTTTAATCTCTTCGGCGGTTTTTCCGGAACGCTGTAACTTATATTCCAGAATATTATCAATGTGTTTTACACCCTGCGGATTTTGAATGTACTGATCTCTCCATTCAATCAAATCTTCATCCAAACGGTAACTGTAATTTTTTTTCCAATAATCAATCGTTACAATTTCAAAAAGATTTCCGGTGCGCCGAAATTCCGCCGTCGAATTAAAATATTGGTCGGGAGGAAGATGATACGCCATATCGTACCGGCCGTCTCTTTTCACCAGGCGGGCTTTTTCCGGCGGCACTTCAAAATAGCGCGACCGGCAGAAACTGCAGTAATCTTCAGGATGATGTTGTGTTAACGGATGCGGTTCGAAATGATTTTCGTTGGTAATCGGTTTATCGCCGCGCCCCGGCACTGCCCATACTTCCGTGCCGGTAAACGGATTAATTTGTTTCACCGTTCCGTCCGGCATAATGTTATAGTAGGAATTATAATTATGCGGAAACATCATATTTTCCTTACCTGCAATTTTTAAATTTGCCGTTGGTAAATGTGTTAGAACAAATTGTAATTCCGGAGCAGCACGTTTTTATTTTGCCGCAATCGCCGCTTTCAACATTTGCTGAACTTTTTTCGGCGTGTTGGATTCGGCGTAAAATCGAATTAACGGTTCGGTGCCCGAAGCACGGACGAGCATCCAGCCGTCTTTTGTAAAAAGCTTCACGCCGTCTGTCGTATCCACTCGGACAACAGGAAAGATTCCGACTTTCTTCGGTTTCTTTTCAAAAAACTTCATCACTTTTTCTTTTTCCGGCAGCGTTAATTGTTTATCAATTCTGCCGAAGTGATGTTCGCCGAACTCGTTAAATAATTCTTTCACCAGCTCACTAAGTTTTTTTCCGCGCACCGCCATAATTTCCGCAAGAAGAAATCCGACAAAAATTCCGTCTCGCTCCGGCAGATGTCCTTTCACGCCGAGTCCGCCGCTTTCTTCCCCGGCAATAATAATATCCTTTTCCACCATTAAACGGCAGAGATATTTAAATCCGACCGGCGTTTCGAATAATTTAATATTATATGAATCGCACATTTTTGTAATAATCTCGCTGACGGAAAGTGATTTCGCAACCGCTCCTTTGTAATGTTTTCGCTCCACGAGATATTTTAAGAGAATAGCAAAGATACGATGTGAATCAACAAAATTTCCTTTTTCATCAATAGCGCCGACACGATCGGCATCGCCGTCGGTGGCAAAGCCGAAATGATATTTGCCGGCGCGGACTTCTACGGCAAGCTCTTCCAGATTTTGTGCAAGCGGTTCCGGATGTCCCCCGCCGAAGGAGGGATTATATTCGCTGCGAATTGTTCCGATGCCGGGCAGTAATAATTCGGGAATACCCATGCCGGCGCCGAACATCGCATCGTGCAGTATGTGAATGCGTTTCGCTTTAATCAGATCAAACTCGATTTTCGTCTGCAAATCTTCCACATAAATTTTTGTGAGATTCACAAAAACAATTTTTCGGTGCTTCACCAAATCATCAAACGGCTGCAACGTAAGCGGAAGCTCGGGAAGTTCCTGCAGCGGCGCCAGTTCGTTTTCCACTTCGGTAATCATTTCAGGATGCGCCGGACCGCCGAAATCTCCTTTAATTTTAAAGCCGTTATATTTTGCCGGATTATGACTTGCCGTAATCACAATTCCGCCGGCAGCTTTCTTCTTTAGAACGGCAAGAGAAACCATCGGCGTGGAAGAAATTTTATCGGCAAGAAGAACTTTTACGCCGAGCGAGGCGATAACCTGCGCGCTGCGATGAGCAAATTCCTGCGAAAGAAACCGCGCATCATAGCCGATGACAATGCCGTGATCAATTTTTTTGTGTTTTGAAAAATATCTCCCTGTTGCCAAAGCAACTTTTTCAATATTGGAGAAAGTGAAATCTTCTGCAATAACTCCGCGCCAGCCGTCTGTTCCGAATTTTATATGTGCCATAAAGAAATATGAATGGTTAAGTTATTAAATTGTCGTTTCCTGCAAAAAAGATTGGACAGAAAAAAAATATCTGTCTGTTTGCTGTTACAAAGTAATATTAAATGCGCCCAGCCCTGCGTATCGTCCGTTCGTATCCAGTTCTTCTTCAATGCGAATCAGCTGATTGTATTTTGCAATTCTATCCGTACGGGAAGTGGAACCGGTTTTAATTTGTCCGGCGTTTGTTGCAACGGCAATATCCGCAATAGTGGCATCTTCGGTTTCGCCGGAACGGTGACTGACAATGGCGGTGTAATGCGCCCGTTTCGCCATTTCTATAGCATCCAGCGTTTCGGTTAATGTGCCGATTTGATTGACTTTAATGAGAATGGAATTGGCGACGCCCATTTCAATTCCCTTGTTCAAAAATTCCGTGTTCGTTACAAACAAATCATCGCCGACAAGCTGAATTTTTTTGCCGAGTGTATCGGTGAGAAGTTTCCATCCGTTCCAGTCATTTTCTGCCATGCCGTCTTCAATAGAAATAATAGGATAATTCTCCGCCCACTTTTTCCAGTATTCTACCATTTGTTCAGAAGTAAATTTTTCCTGCGTAGATTTGTAGAAGAGATACTTTCCATCTTCGCCGTACATTTCGCTTGATGCCGGATCGAGCGCAATATACACATCATCGCCCGGTTTGTAACCGGCTTGCTCAATCGCTTTCATAATGACTTCCAACGCTTCTTCGTTGGATTTTAAACTCGGCGCGAAACCGCCTTCATCACCCACCGCTGTATTGTATCCTTTTTTCTTCAACACTCCTTTTAAGGTGTGAAAAATTTCCGCACCCATACGAAGCGCTTCGGTAAAGGTCGGCGCATTTACCGGCATAATCATAAATTCCTGAAAATCAACATTGTTATCCGCATGTCTTCCGCCGTTGATAATGTTCATCATCGGCGCGGGAATAATTTTTGCATTACTTCCGCCGATGTAACGATAGAGCGGAACGTTGAGATAGCTTGCCGCTGCTTTTGCCGTTGCCAGAGATACGGCAAGAATTGCATTGGCGCCGAGTTTTGCTTTGTTCGGCGTGCCGTCAAGTTCAATCATCATTTTATCAATGCCTACCTGATCCTGCGCATCAAAGCCGATTAATTCTTCGGCGATAATGTTATTTACATTTTCGACCGCTTTTAAAACACCCTTGCCTTGATACCGGTTGTTGTCGCCGTCGCGTAATTCTACAGCTTCATGTTCGCCGGTAGAAGCGCCGCTCGGAACAGCTGCACGCCCGATTGTGCCGTCTTCAAGTTCAACTTCGGCTTCAACCGTGGGGTTTCCGCGCGAATCCATTATTTCTCGTGCCCATACATCTATAATTGTTGACATTATTTTTCTCCAAAAGAATTTTCGTATGTAAGAATTCAGAACTGCTTTTTTAATAAACTATGTCAAATTTCGCTAAAAATTGCCTCAAATGCAAAGACCATAAAATGCATACGAAGAAAGAAATTACTCGCTGAAATTTTTTTAACTGAATTTGTAACTTTAAAATGAAAAAGAGTATTGAATACTTCACGTTCTTCAATACTCTTCTTTCTTTTTCAAAAGAAAAATTTAATTGTGTTTTAAATATTCTCTCAGCACGTACTGCAAGATTCCCTGATTTTTGTAATACTCAATTTCTATTGCAGAATCCAAACGCGCCTTTACCGTAAAGGTAATTTCTTTGCCGGAGGGATGAATCGCTTTAACATCCAATGTTTTGTGCGGTTTCAAATTATCCGCCAGCCCGCTGATGGTAAATGTTTCCGTTCCGTCTAAACCGAGCGATGCCGCTGTTTCTCCTTCCGAAAATACCAACGGCGCAACGCCCATACCGACAAGATTGCTTCGGTGAATGCGTTCAAAACTTTCCGCAATAACGGCTTTTACCCCGAGCAGAAATGTTCCCTTTGCCGCCCAGTCGCGCGACGAACCCGAACCGTACTCTTTTCCGGCAAGAATAATCAGCGGAGTTTTATCCTGCTGGTACTGCATAGCAACATCGTACACGGATTTTACTTCTCCGGTCGGAAGATAACGACTGAACCCGCCTTCTTTATCGGAAATTTTATTTTTAATGCGCACATTCGCAAATGTTCCGCGCATCATCACTTCATGATTTCCTCTTCGCGAACCGTACGAATTAAAATCTTCTTTATTGACTCCTTTGCTTTTCAAGTAAGCGCCGGCAGCAGAAGTTTCTTTAAATGAACCGGCAGGAGAAATATGATCCGTTGTAACTGAATCGCCTAAATACAACAGCACCTTTGCGCCCTGAATATCCGAAATCCGTTCCGGCGCAGCTTTTAGATTTTCAAAGAACGGCGCTTCGCGAATGTATGTTGAATTTTTGTCCCACTCGAAGTTTTGTCCGAGTTTTACTTGTAAATTCTGCCAGTCGGTTGAACCGTCAAAAATTACATCGTACACTTCTTCAAAATCATCCTGCTTCATGCAGTTATTGATTGTTCTTTGAATTTCATCACGCGAGGGCCAGATATCTTTCAGATACACCGGTTCGCCGTTCGGGTCAAAATCAATCGGGTCGTTAATTAAATCAATATCCACTCTTCCCGCCAGCGCGTAGGCAACAACCAGCATCGGCGACATAAGAAAATTCATTTTTACCTGCGGGTGAACGCGTGCTTCAAAATTTCTGTTTCCGGAAAGTACCGATGCGACAACCAATTCTCCTCTATCAACTGCCGTAGCAATTGCCGGGGGAAGCGGACCGGAATTTCCGATACACGAAGTGCAGCCGTAGCCGACGGTATGAAAACGAAGCGCGTCTAAATCAACATTCAATCCGGATCGTTCTAAATATTTCGTTACAACTTTCGAACCCGGAGCTAATGAGGTTTTCACCCACGATTTTGACCGCAAACCTCTTTCGACGGCATTTCGTGCAAGCAGTCCGGCGCCGACCATAACAGCAGGATTTGAAGTATTGGTGCAGCTGGTAATGGCGGCGATAACAATGCTTCCATCGCTTACAACAAATTCTTTATGCGGCTGCTTAATCCGTACCGAGTGATGCATTTTATCAACTTCAACATCGGATTTAACTTCGCCGTGAAGCGGAACTTTTCCGAAAGTAAATTCGGTTCCCGAGCCCCCTTCTTTCAACCACGCCGATTCAAAACGATCTTCTTTCGGCTGGTACTCGCGGCTGAATTCATTTTTTAAAACTTCCTTAAACTTTGTTCCTAAATCTTTTACAAAAATCTTATCCTGCGGACGTTTAGGACCGGAAACCGTCGGTTCCAACGTGGACAAATCTAATTCCACAATGCTGGAATATTGTATCTCTTCGTTTCCGGTTCTCCACAAAAGATTTTCTTTACAGTATGTTTCAACAATTTTAATCTGTTCTTCCGTGCGATTGGTGGAACGCATATATTCCAGCGTGCGGTTATCAATCGGAAAATAAGTAACTGTGCATCCAAATTCAGGAGACATATTACCGATGGTTGCCCGGTCGGTAACGGTAAGATTTTCCAAACCATCGCCGAACACTTCAACAAATTTTCCGACAACGCCCGCTTTGCGCAAAAGATTTGCAATCGCTAACACTAAATCCGTTGCAGTGCATTGATTCGGAATTTTTCCGGTAAGCTTTAAACCGACAACCTGCGGACAGGTAAAAAATATCGGCTGACCAAGCATTGCCGCTTCTGCTTCAATGCCGCCGACTCCCCACGCAATAACACCGATTCCATTGACCATCGGCGTATGCGAATCTGTTCCGACTAACGTATCGGGAAACAGCCAGCCATCCCGCGCAATAACACCTTTGGAAAGGTATTCCAAATTCACCTGATGACAAATTCCCATTCCGGGAGGAACAACGGTAAAATTACGCAGTCCTTTCTGCGCCCATTTTAAAAGTTCGTAACGTTCTTTGTTTCGTTCAAATTCAAGTTCAACATTCTTATCGTATGAATAATCTGTTCCAAAATAATCTACCTGCACCGAATGGTCAATTACTAAATCTACGGGAATGGCGGGATTAATTTTCTCTCCGTCTTTTCCATGGCGCACAAATTCAGCGCGAAGCGACGCCATATCCACAACGGCAGGAACGCCGGTAAAATCCTGCATTAAAATTCGTGCCGGCATAAACGGAATGTCTTTATCAATTTCTGCCGGAGTCCATTTCAATAATGTTTCAATGTGCTCGTCGGTGATGCTGAATCCGTCGTGATTGCGCAGCGCGTTTTCCAATAAAATGCGAATGCTGAACGGTAAGTGCGAAATATTTGCACGTAAATCTTTTAAAGAACAATACCGGTATGATGTTCCGTTAACCGAAAGTTCTTTTACGGCTTTTGCTTTTGAGTAGCTCATAATAAATAATTTTAAGGTTTATTGAAGTGAAAAAATCTGTTTAATTTTTAGTCAGTTTTATATTGTATAAAATAGAAAATTTTTCCAACTATTTCTCAATAATTAATGCAAAAATTCAAATAATTCTCCTAAAGCATAAAAGTACTGTATTGCTTTTATTGATTAATAATATTATCTTTGTGCTGTAAACCAACAACACAAAAGGATAAAAAAATTATGCAAAACACAAAAGAAGCTACCGTTATCAATGTTCAGGAAGTTGAGCCGAGACTGCGTCATCAAACCATCTTTCAAACTTTTGACGGACTGCAGGAAAATGAAAGTTTAATTATTCATAACAATCATGATCCCCGCCCTGTCTATTATCAGATGATGGAAATTTTCGGCGATATTTTTTCTTGGGAATATCTTCAGCAGGGACCCGAATGGTGGGATATTAAAGTAACAAAAAAATCCGCACCGCTGCAGACTTCCGTTGAAACACAGCCTGATGAATTGGTAATAGATGTTCCGGCAATTACTGAACACCGATTAAAACACGCCATTATTTTAAAAGCGTTTGATAATTTAACGCCGGGAAAATCTTTTGTTATTCATAACGATCATGATCCGCGTCCGATTTATTTTCAACTTATGAATCTTCACGGTGATGTTTTTACCTGGGAATATTTACGGCAGGGTCCGCAGTGGTGGGATATCCGCGTAACACGAAAAGGTGAACCGCAGCCGGCACAACCAGCGGCACAAAACGGCAAAGATATTATTGTGGACGGTCCCTCGCTTGAACCAAGATTAAAACATCCGACAATTTTTAAAACGTTTGATGGTTTACAGCCGGGCGAAAGTCTCGTCATTCATAATGATCACGATCCGAAGCCGGTCTATTATCAATTATTAAACGAACGGGGCGATGTCTTCACCTGGGAATATCTGCAGCAAGGACCGCAGTGGTGGGATATTCGCGTAACGAAAAAAGGAACGGAGATTCAAGAAACTATCGGACAGATTGTTGCCAAAGATTTACGCAAAGCCGACGTGTTGAAAAAATACGGAATTGATTTCTGCTGCGGCGGAAAGAAAACTGTCCGTGAAGCGTGCGCCGAAATCGGCGTGGATGCTTCCAAAGTGGAAGAAGAACTTCGCAAGCCGGTACAAAATGCCACCGGTAACAATAATTTGAATTTCGACGAGTGGAACGTTGACTTTCTTGCCGATTATATTGTAAACACACACCACAATTATGTAAAAAAATATTTACCGGAAATTAACGGCTATGCCGTAAAAGTTGCACAGGTGCACGGTTCCAATCATCCTGAATTATTAACCATTCGCGATCTCGTGCGAAAAGTAAATAACGAAATGTTTGAACATATGGCGGATGAAGAGACAAAACTGTTTCCGCAAATAAAAGAAATTCTCAACGCAAAAAATTCCAAAGGTTCATATACCAAAAAAGGAAACGAAAGTTTTTCTTATGTCGTTAAGAGTTCGGAAAAAGAACATGAAGAAGTCGGCGATGCCATGAAAGAAATCCGCAAGCTGAGCAAAAACTTTGCTATTCCGGAAGATGCATGCACCAGCTATAAACTGCTCTACAAAATGCTGGATGAGTTTGAGAATGATTTATTCACTCACGTGCATTTAGAAAACAACATTCTCTTCCCGAAAACCGAAGAGATGGAAAAAGCATTTTTATAAGAAATTACTGAACGGCTTTCAAGGGACAGACACAGCGTCTGTCCCTTTTTTCACTCCGCCGGTTTATCGGCGGTAAAATTTTTTGAATTTTTTATACAGTATGCTCATTAATGAACAAACAAAAATTGCGGTTCTCCTTAAACATCACCCGGATGCGTTAGAGGCTATTGTTGCATTAACGCCGGATTTTAAAAAACTTCGAAATCCTGTGCTTCGTAAACTTATGGCAGGAAGAACCAGCATTGCCATGGCGTCAAAAATCGGCGGCTGTACACCGGAAGATTTTTTTCGCGTGCTCGCTCCATTAGGTTTTGAAAAAGACACCGCTCCCGTTAAAAAAGAGAAGGCACCAAAAAACAAACCGGTTCCAAATTATTTAAGAGCCTTAAAACCGGAACAACTGATAAATTTTGATGTCCGCCAAATGCTTGCCGACGGTAACGATCCGCTGCGGGAAATTCAGCAGAAAGTAAAAGCCTTAAAGCCGGGTGAAGCGATGATTATTACCAATACCTTCGAACCGGTGCCGTTGATTCAATTATTAAAAAAGCAGGGCTTCGAGTCGTATGTTAATTTTATCGATCAGGATATTGTTGAAACATATTTTTATAAAACTGATGAGACTAAACCGAGCGCTCCTTCGGCCGAAGACGATGCCGCAATTGCTACTTCCGGAGATTGGGAAATAAAATTAAAAAGTTTTGAAAATAATCTTGTAGAAATCGACGTCCAGCATTTGGAAGCGCCGATGCCGATGATGACGATTTTGGAATCGCTGGAAACTCTGCCGGAAGGAAAAGCATTGTATGTTCACCACAAACGAATTCCTGTTTTTCTTCTCACCGAATTGAAAGACCGAAAATTTGAATATCGGATAAAAGAAATTCAAGAAGGAGAGGTGTACTTATTGATTTACAGAGAGAAGTAGAACATTATGTTTGGACCAATGATTAGCGGCGTACAGCAAACAACCAATTACAGAGTGGTGCTGCCGTTTTATATTTACGCGTCAATTTCATTTTTCGCCGGCACAATTTTACTGCTGCTGCATACGGAAATTTTTCAGGTACATTTTTTTAATCAATACACGCTGGCAATTACGCATACGATGGCGCTCGGCTGGGGAACAATGATTATTCTCGGCGCATCGCATCAGCTTCTGCCGGTGCTGATTGAAGGAAAACTTGAAAGCAATCCGCTTGCTTATACAACATTTTTCTTTACGGCAATCGGTATTCCTCTGCTTGTAGCGGGCTTTTATGTTTTTCATACGGACGGCTGGGTGCTAAAATCAGGAGCGGTGCTGGTAAATATCGGCGTAATATTTTATCTCCTTAATGTGTACAGCAGCGCCTTTAACAGCACAACAAGAAATGTTCATGCGTGGTATATTCTTACCGCTTCGTTTTGGTTATTTTCCACCACCTTTTTCGGACTTTTATTAGTCTGGAATTTTAATACTCCGATTCTTCCAAGCGATTCCGTCAGCTACTTAACGCTTCATGCGCATTTAGGAATTGTCGGCTGGTTTTTGTTAATGGTTATCGGCGTCGGCTCGCGGCTCATTCCGATGTTTTTAATTTCCAAATATGTGAACAACAAAATGCTCTGGTGGATTTTCGGATTGGTGAATGCAGGATTGATTAGTTTTATTTTTCTAAAACTCTGGAATACGCCGGCTGTCTATTATTATTTTTCCGTAGCGCTGATTTTAGCGGGAGTGGTATTATTCGGGAGACACTGCATAAAAGCAAAAAATGTACGCATTAGAAAAGGCATTGACGAGCAGATGAAAACTTCTCTCCTCTCCGTACTTCAAATGCTCTTGCCGATTGCCGCGCTTCTTCTTGTGCTGCTGTTTCTTCCGGCAGATCGTTATCCGAATATCGGCTTACTGTACGGCTTTTGCATTTTCTTCGGATGGATTACGGCAATTATTTTAGGAATGACTTTTAAAACTCTTCCGTTTATTGTGTGGAATAAAGTGTACCACAAGCGGGCGCATGCCGGAAAAACTCCCGTGCCGAAAGATTTATTCAGCGAGCGTGTTTATCATATAATGCTGCTTGCATATGTATCGGGTTTTGTTGTATTTATTTTCGGAATTATTTTTATCAACCAATTGACGCTGCAAATCGGCGCCGTTTGCCTGCTCGCAGCGGCAGCGCTGTATTTGTTCAACGTCGGAAAAACTTATTTTCATCAACCGGAGAAAGTATGAGTGTTAATGTAGCCAGCAACAACGCGGAACAGTGCGAATATGCTTTAAAAGATTTATACAACGTAGATGATCCTGAAGTGGGATTGAACGTTGTTGATTTAGGATTAATTTATCAGTTAAACTTTGACGAAGCAGGAAAAAAATTAGATGCAACAATGACGTTAACAACACAATTCTGCCCGATGGGAGAAAGTATTACCAGCAATATAACGCAGTCGCTGGTAAATTCATTTCCCGGCTGGGAAGTGAATGTTAATTTAACCTTCGAGCCGCCGTGGGATTTTTCAAAAATTTCACCGGAAGGACGAAAATTTTTAGGACACTAAACTATGCTCAGTCATACATGTAAAACCACCATTAAAGCGGTTATTTATCTTTCCTGTAAAAGTTCAACCGGAGAAAAAGCCAGCTTGAAGGAAATTTCCGAACACATTAACGCCAGCGAACACACGGTCGGAAAAACATTGCAGCTTTTGGTTAAGCAGGATATTATTAACAGCTTAAAAGGTCCGTTCGGAGGATTTTTTCTCAGCGAGGATCAGCAAAACCAGCCGATTTCCAACATTGTTGAAACAATAGAGGGAAAAGGAATTTTTAAAGAATGCGGATTGGGATTAAGCAAATGTTCCGAAACCCATCCCTGCCCCATTCATCACGAATACAAACCGATGCGCGAACAGATTGAACGAATCTTCAGAGAAAAAAAAGTTAAAGATCTTTGTAGTTCTGTTTCCAGCGGCACAGCATTTTTAATGGATTAACAATTACAAAGAACTACTATGAGTAATAAAACAATCAATACCGAACAAGGACACTGGCTTCTTGCCAAAATGGGAAAACGCGTTTTGCGTCCCGGCGGAAGAGAGCTGACGGAAAAATTAGTGAGCGAGCTTCACATTAACCACGATGATGCTGTTGTAGAATTTGCTCCCGGCATGGGATATACCGCCGCGCTTCTCTTAGAAAAAAAACCAAAAAAATATACCGGCATAGAACTAAATGAAGAAGCCGCCGCCTTGTTACAAAAGAAAATACATTTAAACGGCTATCAGGTAAAAAATGCTAGTGCCGCGGCAACGGGACTTGATGCTTCTTCTGTTAATAAAGTAATCGGCGAAGCCATGCTTACCATTCAGCCGGATCACCGGAAATCCGAAATTATCCGCGAAGCCTACCGCATTTTAAAATCGGGCGGAAGTTACGGCATTCACGAACTCGGCTTAATGCCGGATCATGTTCAGCCGGAAATAAAAAGCGAAGTACAGCTCGGACTGGCAAAATCAATTAAAGTGAACGCCCGCCCGCTGACAAAAAGCGAATGGTGTGCACTGCTTGAAAAAGAAGGATTCAAAATTAAAACTGTTGAAGAAAGTCCGATGCATCTTCTCAAATTAAAAAGAATTCTTGAAGATGAAGGATGGTTACGAACGTTAAAAATTTGTCTGAACGTTCTCATTCATCCTTACGCTGCAAAAAGAATTTTTGAAATGAGAAGAACATTTAACAAATACGAAGATCATCTTACTGCGTACGCAATTATTGCAGAAAAATAATCTTCCTTTAAAAAAGGAGATGAAATTATGAGTACCACAAAA
>JACFMZ010000145.1:0-3462 GCA_019455105.1 Bacteroidota bacterium
CTTGCTTGCTTGCTTGCTTGCTTGCTTGCTTGCTTGCTTGCTTGCTTGCTTGCTTTCGTCAAAGGTGTGGCTTCGCGCTTGTTTGTATCTTGAAGAACATTAGAAGCGTTGGATAATCTATATATACATTCAATCATTTTCTTGGGGTATAATAAATGAAAGAAAAGTAATATTTTAGAATGGCTAAAAATTGCTAAAGATTTTATAAATATCAAGTTATTTTTTATCTACATAAATACACTTAGTAAGTTTATCCCCCTGTTATAGGTTAGACATTTCCAATATTTTTGTATATTACCTTATATGTTTGAAAACACCAGAAAAAATCTCGGACTGTACTTTACCCGCATCTTTGTAAATAAACAGAGAATGCCGCAAGTAGAATTTTCAAGAATATTTTCTACGGCAAAATCGGCGCTGCTTATTCTTCCGGAAAAAGCGGATGAACGCAAGACGGCTCTGCCGTTTTTAACGCAAATGCAGACAAAGTTCAGTGGAAATAATTTAACGGTAGTCGTAAATAATTCCATTAAAGATATTCCAACCACGGTTGCCCGTTCAAAAGTCGTCATCATTTCCCGCGAGCAGCGAAACTTTTTCTTTCTTCCGCGAAGTTTGGAATTATCCGAATTATTCAAGAAACAATTTGATTGCGTAATTGATTTAAATATTGCGCTTGAACCGGCTGCCACCTTTATTTGTAAAAAAATCCGGTCGCAGTTAAAGATAGGATTTGTAAAAGAACACAGTGATGTTTTCTATAATTTCCAGATAAACCCAAATGAAAAAACAACGATGCGGCAGCGATACGAACAATTGTTCAAAACATTAACCATGTTTTAATTCAGGAGTTGATATGAAATTTGACGTAACCATCAATGGACCTCATACGGTTTTGAAGTTAAAAGAACGAAAGCTCGATATGTCCATCTCCCCAGAATTGAAAGGCGAATTTATTCTACTCTGCCGCCCGCCGCTGAAATCCCTTATTGTTGATCTGACGGACGTTGAATTTTGCGACAGCAGCGGATTAGGAGCATTGCTTATTGCCGACCGGCAAATGCGCCAGCACAGCGGATCCGTAAAACTTGTTGGCGTACACAAAAAAGTTCTTTCGCTCTTAAAAATTTCCCAACTCGACAAAGTTTTCGCTGTATATGACTCTGTTGAAAAAGCCGTAAAGAATTAAGTGAAACGGTATTCTTCAATTAACCCGCTGTCCGCAGCAGTATATGCACAACACCTTCAGGCAGGAAAAACCCTGTTTGCAGCGTTCTTCAATTTTTTTCCACATAGAAAAAACAGATAGGTCAATTTCTTATGGGCTTTTCACTGCTTGATTATCTTATCGTTGCTGTTTATCTCATCGGCGTAACAGTTATTGGAATTATTATTGCCGGAAGACAAAAAAATTCCCGCGATTATTTCCTCGGCGGAAAAGAAATGTCGTGGTGGTCGGTCGGCTTTTCCATTGTTGCCAGCGAAACAAGCACACTCACCTTTATCAGCATTCCGGGATTGGCGTATAAAAGCGATATGCATTTTCTTCAGCTGGCAATCGGATATTTTATCGGCAGGCTTCTTGTCAGTGTTATTTTTATTCCTTCGTACTACAAAGGCGATCTTGAAACCGCGTATGATTTTCTCGGCAAGCGTTTCGGAATGTCGCTGCGAAAATTTACCTCTTCCGTTTTTATTATCACGCGCGTGCTTGCTTCCGGCGTGCGTCTTTTTGCTACGGCAATTCCGGTTCATCTAATCACCGGCTATGATTATGCAACGAGTATTTTTATCATCGGAATTTTTACGCTCATCTACACTTACCTCGGCGGATTAAAAGCGGTGGTGGCAATGGATGTTGTGCAAATGTTTATTTACCTTGCCGGCGCAGTTGCCGCAATGTTTTTAATTCTTAATCATCTGCCGAACGGCTGGGCGGATGTTGTAACAATGGCAACCAAAGAAGGTTCAGATAAGTTTTCCATTATTAATTGGAATTGGGGAAATTCATTTCTCGATTTTCTTTCTACGCCGTACACGCTGGTCGGCGGTCTGCTCGGCGGAACATTTCTTACCATGGCGTCACACGGAACGGATCAATTACTGGTTCAGCGTCTGCTCGGATGCAAAACAAAATGGGACAGCCAGCGCGCGCTTATGCTCGATGCAACATTCATCGTCATTCAGTTTGCATTCTTTTTAGTTCTCGGACTTTGTTTATATGCGTTCTACGGAGGCGTTCCGTTTTCACAACTCGGTTTATCGTCATCAGATGAGATTTTTCCGAAGTTCATTGTAGAAAATTTACCGACCGGACTCGCCGGTTTAGTTGTTGCCGGCGTTTTGGCTTCGGCAATGGGAACGCTTTCCTCTTCCATCAGCTCGCTTGCTTCTTCTACATTTCTTGATCTTTTTAAATTCACCGCTAAAGGAAAATCGCTTGATGCGAAAACAGAAATTACCTGGTCAAAACGCTTTACCTTGTTATGGGGAATTGTGTTAATCGGCGGCGCAATGCTGTTTACTGACACAAAAAATCCTGTCGTAGAAATTGGTTTGAAAATTGCCTCTTTTACCTACGGCGGTCTGCTCGGAACATTTTTTCTCGGATTGCTTTTTAAAAATATAACACAGCGGGACGCGTACGCGGGATTTATTGCCAGCATTTTAACAATGAGTTTTGTTCTCTATTTTACGAAAATTGATTTTACCTGGCATACATTTATCGGCTGCGCTGCTTCAATAGTAGTCGGTAATGTGTGGAACAGAATATTTTCATCAGAAACATAGAACTATTCATTACGATTCACATTTTCTTGAACGCATATTTTATAAATGCGGTGTAATGCTTTTCTGAAATTTGTTTTAAAATGTCCTTGCCGCGATTATGTTTTTTTTCAGTTGATTCTTTTAAACGATCAGCCGATGCATCAAAAGTCTTTTTCTTGTATATTCATCAAGAACGTAACCTTACTTCATTAATTTTGCGGGAGTTCTATGCAATTCATTGATTGGTCCATTATCATAATATATTTCATTCTCAGCGCTGTCGTCGGATTGTATTTTGCAAAGCGTGCCGGCGGAAGCACGCAGGAATTTTTTCTTTCCGGCAGAAATCTCCCCTGGTGGTTAGCCGGAACGTCAATGGTTGCTACAACATTTGCCGCCGATACGCCTCTTGCGGTTACCGAACTTGTTGCAAAAAATGGTATTGCAGGAAATTGGCTCTGGTGGAATTTTGTCTTCGGCGGAATACTAACCGTATTTTTCTTTGCGCGTCTCTGGCGCCGCGCCGGTATTATGACGGATGTTGAATTTGTAGAACTTCGGTATTCAGGAAAACCGGCAGCATTCCTTCGCGGATTTCGTTCTATTTATCTCGGCATTTTTATGAATTGTATTATTATGGGATGGGTAAATCTTGCAATGGCTTCAATTTTAGAAGGAATGTTCAACATTCCT
>JACFMZ010000145.1:3472-5565 GCA_019455105.1 Bacteroidota bacterium
TCACAATCAGGTTTTATTATACGTCGCCGGAGCGCTGATTATTACATCAATCTATTCTGCCCTCTCTGGTTTATGGGGAGTTGCCGTTACGGATGCGCTGCAATTTATTCTTGCAATGGCGGGCTGTATTGTTCTTGCGGTTATTGTTCTCAACCTTCCGCAGGTCGGCGGCATCAGCGGATTGCAGGAAAAACTTCCTGAATGGGCATTCAAATTTACGCCGACAATTTCTTCTGATTCACCGACCTCGGCAGCCGGTGCGCTCGCAATAACATTCAGCGCTTTCCTTGCATTCGTCGGCGTGCAGTGGTGGGCATCGTGGTATCCCGGTTCAGAGCCGGGCGGCGGCGGATATATCGCCCAACGGATGATGTCTGCAAAAGATGAAAAACATTCTCTCTTTGCAACATTGTGGTTCACCATTGCGCATTACACCATTCGTCCCTGGCCATGGATTCTCGTCGGTCTGGCATCGCTTGTCCTCTATCCTGATCTTGCGGCTGATGAAAAACGTCTCGGTTACGTTTTTGCAATGCGAGACTACCTGCCGGCAGGAATTAAGGGATTGCTTGTTGCTTCATTTTTCGCCGCTTACATGTCAACCATTGCTACGCAATTAAACTGGGGAACATCATATATTATTAATGATTTCTACAAACGATTTATTAAACCGCAGGCAGAAGAAAAATCACTCGTGAAAATTTCGCGTATAACCACCATATTAATAATGTTTCTTTCTATTGGCATTACGCTCATCATCAATACAATTTCCGGTGCGTGGTCATTTATTATTGAAGCCGGAGCCGGCTTAGGGTTAGTACTTATTCTCCGCTGGTTCTGGTGGAGAATTAATGCGTGGAGTGAAATTACCGCAATGATTGTTCCGCTGTTTGTCTATGGATATATTTCTCACTTTACAACAATTGAATTTCCGAATACACTTTTTATTATTGTCTCTATTACCACTTTATCTTGGATTATCGTTACATTTCTTACGAAACCAACGGAAGAAGAAACATTGCATGGTTTCTATAAACGTGTTCATCCCGGGGGAATTGGATGGAAATATATTGCCGATAAATATCCGGGAATAACCGGCGATAAAGGATATTTTCAATTAACCCTTTGCTGGCTGTTCGGCGTTATTCTTGTCTATTCATTTTTATTCGGCGTCGGAAAATTACTGCTCGGACAAACAGGTTTAGGTGCCGGATTTATTTTTGTCGGAATTCTTTCTGCGTTGGGAATTAATTATATTCTTGGAAAGCAGAAAATTTCGATAGATCAATAACTATTTTTCAATATCAAAATTCTTATGGATAAATTTATCATCACCGGCGGGAAAAAACTTCGCGGCACTATTAAAATCAGCGGAGCAAAGAATGCTTCACTCGCCTTAATGCCGGCAACGCTTCTGGCAAGCGGAAAATATGAACTCTATAACACACCGGATCTTCGGGATGTCGTTACAATGTCCCGCCTGCTTCAAACCATGGGAGTTACGATTGAGCGAAAAAATAAAACATTGTGCGTTAATACCTTTCGCGTGAACAAATTTGAAGCACCGTATGAACATGTAAAAAAAATGCGCGCATCAATTTATGTTCTCGGACCGCTCGTTGCACGATACGGTGAAGCAAAAGTTTCTCTCCCCGGCGGATGCGCCTGGGGTCCGCGCCCGGTGAATTTGCATATTGAAGGAATGAAAAAACTCGGCGCTAAAATTGAACTTGAAGGCGGATATATTATTGCTAAAGCAAAGCGGCTGAAAGGAACACGCATTTCATTCGATATTTCTTCCGTCGGCGCAACAGGAAATATTTTAATGGCGGCAGTGCTGGCAAAAGGAACAACAAAAATTGAAAATGCCGCTATCGAACCTGAAATTACAAATCTCGCCGAAATGCTTCTTGCGATGGGAGCAAAAATTGACGGGATTGGAACAACTACGCTGGAAATTGAAGGAGCCGATGAACTTCATCCGACAAATATTACAACAATTCCGGACCGCATTGAAGCAGGAACCATACTTGTTGCCGCAATGATAACCGGCGGAAAAATACGCCTTGAGGAAGTGAACCCCGAACACTTTT
>JACFMZ010000008.1 GCA_019455105.1 Bacteroidota bacterium
ATTGGTTACTTTTTCTGTCGGCAGAAGCGATAGTTTAAAAACTATGCAGTATAAGCTGACAACAATCGGCAAAGGAAGCAATAGTTCCGGCGCTCCGTTTATTGCTGTACTTGTTACCAGAATGAAAGATAACGTCAATATTTTACAAGCCGATACCATCTATGCGGAAAGTTCAATAAACTTTGACGGCATTGAAGCAGCATTTAATTTTCCAACAGACGATGTTCCGCAAAGCGGAAATATTTTTTATGTCAACAGCGTTGTTCCTGTTCCTCCAACGCTGGCGGATAAATACCGGTTTGTTCTTAAAGGAGCTTCGGTAAATAACGCCGTTATTAAAGAGAATCTTTCAACAATAAAAGTCGTTCCCAATCCCTATATCGTTTCATCGCTATTCGAACCGGAATTCGGCGAATTACGGAGAGAGCCGATACGACAGATTCAATTTACCAACCTTCCACCGGAATGTACAATTTATATTTTTACGGTTGATGCAAATCTTGTAAAAACGCTGCACCATAATTCCTCTTCCGGCACAGAGCCGTGGGATTTGAAATCCGAAGGCGGCAGAGAAATTGCCTCAGGAGTATATATGGTTCTCGTAAAAACCAAAACCGACCAGTATATGAACCGATTTGCAGTAATAAAATAATGAGATGAAGATGAAAAAGAACATTTTAGTCAGCATACTTTTTTTCACCGCCGCAGCACTCTCTCAAAACGCAAACTTAGGAACATCGGCGGCAAAATTTCTGCAGATTCCGATCAGCGCAAGAGCTTCGGGAATGGGAGGCGCCTATATTGCCACGGCGGATGACGCTACGTCGCTCTTCTGGAATCCTGCCGGCAGCGCAAAAATTGAAAGCGACGCGGCACATTTTTCCTATTTGAATCTTTATTCGCAATTCGATTTTAACGCCGCCGCAATTTCTCATTATATGGGAGATGCCGGAGTAATTTCCGGAAGTTTTATTTCGCTTTCTATGGGGAAAACAGAAATTACCACGGAAGAACAGCCGAACGGTACGGGAAGATATTACGACGCGCAGGATCTTGCGCTCGGGTTAACATATGCCGTAAGACTTTCCAATGAATTTAATATCGGCATAACGGCAAAATATATTCATCAGCGAATTTGGAATGAAACAGCCGAAGGAATTGCGTTTGATATTGGAACGCAGTACAGAGTTGATTTTAATAATTTAATTATTGCCATGTGCATGACGAACTTCGGCTCCGATTTGCGTTTCGACGGAGAAGATCTTAATATTAATTATTTACGAAATCAAAACTATCCCATCAGCCGTTTAGCACCGGGAAGACTGCAGACAAGCGATGATCCGCTTCCGTTAAATTTTCAAATCGGCGCGGCAATGGATTTTTATAATGACGAAATGTTTACCCTGCGGGGCGAAATTGATGCCTCGCATCCGAACGACAACAACGAACGGCTGAATGCAGGAATTGAAGCAAGTTTTTATAAAAGAATTTTCCTCCGCGTCGGAGAGCGGATAAATTATGATGATGAAAATTTAACCTTCGGCGCCGGCGTTACTATTCCGCTGATGAACAGCAATATTCGTTTTGATTTTTCGTATGCAAATTTTATTCTGCTTCCTGATCTTTACCGTTACTCCATTGAAATAGAATTTTGAACAATGGTTTGGAAAAACACACGATTCAGCGGAACCGAAAAATTTTTCTTCGTTCTGGCGTATTTGCTGAATGTCGTTGTTTCGTATTCCCAGGGTTCGGTGTTATTAACCGGCGGCGGTTCGGAAAACTATAACGATTGGTCCGATGCGCCGTACCAATGGATGGTGCAAAAAGCAACAAATAAAAAAATCCTTGTACTTCATTACAGTACGGTTTCAACGTTTCTTCCCGATTATTTCAAGTCACTGGGAGCCGCACAATCCGTCAGTCTCGCGGTCCCTTCTTCCTCTGCTGATGACTCAACAATTTTCAATACTATCCTAACCTACGACGGAATATTTTTACGCGGCGGCGATCAATGGGAATATATTTCCCAGTGGAAAGGAACCCTGACGGAAAAAGCCATTCAGCAGGTTTTTCAGCGCGGCGGAGTCATTGGCGGAACAAGCGCCGGAGCAATGGTGCTGAGTAAAATAATTTGCGATGCAAAAATAACCAGTGTCGATCCGCGTACTGCTCTTAAAAACCCTTTAGGCGCGCAGATAACATTTACGAATAATTTTTTAGGATTTGTTCCGAACAGTATCTGCGATACACATTTTTACGAGCGGGGAAGAATCGGCAGACTGATTGCCATGCTGGCTCTGTATCATCAGCAAAAAAATGAATGGCTGACCGGAATCGGGATTGATGACGGAACCGCACTGGCAATTGATTCGTCTCTTCATGCCGTTGTCTTTGGTTCCGGAGTTGTCTCAATTCTTACGGCAAAGCCCGCAACAATGTATCAGATAAAACCGGGTAAACCTTTTGAAATTTTTAATTTACGTCTGAAACAATATACGAACGGCGCCGCATTTACTTTGAATAATCTTGAAGTACTCTCCTTTCCGGCAAACACATTTTCGTTTTCTGCAGATACGTACGAAGAATCTTCTGCCAGCTTCATTCTGGATGGAAGCGGCGCGTTTGCCGATTGGCAGCGAAGCAGCGGTTCATTATCGAAATTCATCAATGCCTTCAATCTCAACGATACCATCGGATTAGTAACCGACTCTCCTTCTCTTTCAGAAATTCAAAATCTGCAGAACTATTTTTCACAAAAATCAATTCCTTATCTTCTGCTGAACGCCTCTGTCACAAATTTATCTTCTTCAACATTCATGGATTCGGTACAGAGCTGTAACGGATTTATCTTCTGCGGAATTTCCTCCAATGCGGTTGATATCTTATCGGATAAAGAAAATCCAATCGGCGCTCTGTTCAAAAATAAAAAGAATCTTCTTGCTCCTTTTCTTTTTCTCGGCGACGCTGTAAAAATTGTCGGAAGCAATAATATCAACGGAACGGAGCTCTCTGCCACCGCGGCGTATCGGGGACGATTGACGCTTTCCTCAGGCCTTCATTGGATTTCATCGACATTGTGGATTTCGCGTTCGTATGAAAATCCTGATTATCTTGAAAATCGTTTTTCCGGAATATTCTGGGGAATCGGAAAAACAAAATCCTCATTCGGTATATTGGCGGATGCCGGGACAAGCATACAAATCAGCAATTCAAAAATTCAAGTCAGCGGATATTCGCCGGTGATAATTATTGATGCCTCAGAAAATGCTGCTTCATCATTTCCTGAATACCGCGCATCAAGCAGCATTGGACCGCGGCAGAATTGCGCTTTCTCTGAAATTACCATCCATGTCATTGCCGAACCTTCAGTGTTTGATTTTAAAACAGGCAATGTTGTTGCTTCAACGACGGAAAATAATATGTCCGTCTATCATCATCAGTTTATGCTGGAGCAAAATTTCCCTAATCCGTTTAATCCGCACACGCAAATACGTTTTTCCATTCCCGAAGAGGATAATGTTGACCTTACTCTGGTGGATCTGCTCGGCAGAAGGATATCAACATTGTTTCACGGAACATTGAGCGCCGGAACTCACTCCATCAATTTTTCCAGCAGCGGATATAATCTTTCCAGCGGTGTTTACTTTTACTTGCTGCACACATCGCGAGGGGTTATAGTTAAGAAGATGATGATATTGAAATAAAAAGCAGGAAGAAACTGTTGCCCTTAGAGATTTCTCGTTTCTTTTACGTTTTTACTTATTAGACTGCAGCAATTTTAATTTTACTTCAATCGAAAATTAAACGTAATCGTACAGATTTGTTCAACTTGCGGCTGGGCGCTGAGAAGCGGTTCAAATTTCCATAAGCGCACTTTTTCAATGGAAGCATTTTCAAGACGGGTCTCTCCTTTTTGAGCGGGCTGCACGGAACGGACCGTTCCGTTGGGAAGAACAACAACGCGGAGTTTTATTTGTGCCTCTACATTTACTCCTTTGGGATATACCGGCATATCGCCGCTTGTTAATTTCCGGTTTCCGCCTCCTGCCCACACCATAGAAAACGACGGCGTACTTCCCAGTGCGCCGGCATCAGCTCCCGAACCGAACGGCGTTGCAACCTGGGCATCTGTTGTGCCGGGAGATTTTCCAAGAGCATTTTCTTTTGTGCCGGTTCCGGTTGAAGAATAGGCGCTGCGACGGTCTTCTGATGCGGCGCTTTTCCCGGTATTTTGCAGCGTCGGCGCATCGGCAGTTATTGTTTTGGATTTCGACTGAACGGAAATTGCTTCGTTAGACATATCAATGAAACGTCTCGTCGGCAGCGTTACGGAGTTATCGCTTTGCTGTTCCTGCTGTCCGCTGACCCGTGGAGAATTTTCCGTCGGAGGAACTTCGGGAATCGGCAATTCCGTAGAAGTAATACTTCCCCACGTCATTTCCACAAACTGAGGCTCTATAACATATTGATGAACGGCAGAAAAATAAAGCGTAATGCCGAGAAGAATGTGAAAACAAATGGAAGCAATCCATCCTGTTCTATATTCGCGGGAAGCGTGAACCATTATTCGTTACTATCGGAAGGTTGAGTTGCAATCATAAATCTTTGTGCACCGACTCCTTTTGCCACATCAATCACTTCAACGGCGCGCTGTAATTCCACATCCTTATCGGCTTTAATAATAACAACCTGATCTTTATTTCTGTCTAAAATCGGGATAAGTTTTTGTGCCAGCGTTTTTGTTGTTACTTCGTCGGTGTTCAAGTATAATTTTCCGGAACTCATAATGGTAACAACCGTCTGACGGTCAGTCTGCATTTCACCCGATTGGGCTTTTGGAAGAGCAACTTTAAGTCCGGGAAGCGAGACAAACGACGATGAAAGCAGAAAAAAGATTAACAGCTGCAGAACAATATCGGTCAGTGAAGCGTAATTAAAAGCCGGTTCAATTTTATGTTGTGTTTGAAATTTCATTGTTATTCGTTCTTCGGTTCAAAAAAATCATCATCAGAAAAAACAGTCCGCTTCGGTTTCGATGCCGTCTTTTCGGAAGCGGGAGCCGCCGCAGTTGCGGCATGTTCATCCATACCGTTGGTGCGCATTAACGAAAGAAACTCTTCAACGCTGGTTTCAATTTCAAACACAAAGCGGTTGACTTTACTGACAAAAAAATTATAGAAATAAAGCGCCGGAATTCCGACTAACAAACCGAACGCCGTCGTTAACATGGCTTCCCAAATTCCGCCGGCAAGTATTCCGGGGTTAACATTTCCGCCGAGCTGCTGAATTGTTTGAAACGCGGCAATCATACCGGTAACAGTTCCAAGAAATCCGAGCATCGGCGCAATGCCCGCCATATTTGCCAGAAGCGAAAGTCTCTTTTCTAACAGAAAAATTTCTTCTTTGCCGGCAAGTTCAATAGCATCTTTTACGCTCTGCATTCCCTGGTTGTACCGGAGAATTCCGCTTTTCAGAATGTTAGCAACCGGCGCCTGAACTTTGGAACACGCTTCCGATGCCCCGGCAATATCATTCCGCGAAAGTGAACTGCGGATTTTCACCATTAACTGCTTCGGGTCGTATTTTGATTTTTGCAGCACAATGTATTTTTCAATAATAACGGCAACGGTAACCAACGAACAAAGGAGAATAGGCCACATCACTAATCCTCCTTTGCTAAAAAGCTCAAGCATGTTCATGCTAAATTTTCCCTCACGTTATTGATTAACTTTTACGATCGCATAATTATTTTCGAGCATGTGAACTATTTTATCGCCCTGCGCCTTGGCAAGCGAACGAGATTCAAACCGCCCGATGCAGACGCGATACCATCCGCCCATTCGTTCAACAAACGCAGGATAGCCGGCATTTGAATATGCTCTTGCCTGCGCATTGGCTTTTTCTTCGCTCGTAAAAGAAGAAATTTGAACAGAATACATTCCTGTTCCCATAACAATATTGGAAGGAGCTTTCTTATCAACACTCTTGGTTCGTTTATCCCGGTCAGTTCCTTTCGGTTCAACAATTGTTGTATTTTCTTTCGGCTGACCGGTATCCACGGCTTCTGTTTGAAGCATGGAATCCGAACTCATCTGCTGCATGGTATCAATCGTCGGCGGAATATATTCATCTTCCACAGGAATGTTGACGACAACCGGCTGCGGTTTTTTCTTACCCCATAATTTTACAACACCGGTTTTATTTAATAAAAACGCGGCGACGGCTAACCCGACAACAGCAATTAACACATACAATAACAGTTTTGAAGATCCGCCTCCTCCCGATGATGCTTTCCCGGATGATTCTCCTTTAACATTTAGATTAGGCATTGTAATCTCTCCTTTTGAGAAATGATTGTGAAATTCTTACCAGCTGTAACTTGCACCGAGCATAAGATACAGTGTGCGTTCTTGATATCCGTTCCAGAGATAATATTTTTGAGAAAGTGCGTTTCCTAACTCGCCGTACGCACGAATGCGATCGAACAACAGCATATCAACTTTTATTCCGGTGTATACATATGCTGCGTTTTTATGAGTGCTGGCAAAATTTGTGTACCGCGAACCGATATATTCCGCCGTTACTTCAACATTCAACCCCATTTCAAACGCATGATACGCAACCGTTCCGAAACTCAGCGCCGGAACATACGGCATACTGTGTGAAGAATCTTTTTGTTCTTCGCGCATCGTCTTCAGATATGCTTTAATTGTCGTTCGATCATCTGAACGATAAGCAATGGAGACATCAAAAACCGTAGAACGTACGCCTGAAAGATAAAGAACTTCCCACAATTTTGCATCATTAGAATCTAAAAAAGTTTGATAATTATTCATCAACCGATAGCGGAATTTCCCCGCCGCCGTCCACCGTTCTGCCAGTTTTGCTTCCATTCCCGTAGCAATTTCAACAGGAATATCGGTATGCGCCATCGGCGAGCTGAACGTAATATACTTATTCTTTTGAACAGTACCGGCTAACGTATTTCGCTGCACTGCCGGAGAAAACTGCACAAAGGCAGAAATTCCTTCCAGCAGAAAATATTGTACATCTACCTGCGGAAATAATCTTCCGGCTGCCGCGCCGACAGCACCGCGATAGAGATATTGACGCAGAGAAAAATTTACCTGCAGATTGGAAAGAAGCATTGTCCTGCCGTCGAGCCGCAGAACAAACCATTGCCCTGTTTGATACGAAAGCGGGGGCGGCGCCGCTACATCATACGAAGTAATGCGGTAATCCATCTGTCCGCGAAGCACAAACTCGCCGAACTGCGTTGATGCCGTTCCGGAAAGAAAAAAATCCCGCTCGGCAGATATAATAGAATCTTTTGCGGAATATCTTGAAAATCCAACGACGCCTGTATAATCAAATCCGTTCAGCGAACGATACGGCAGCGCATAGCGCGAACCCAATCCGAGAGATGTATGAAAATAACTGAGATCGCGAAGACGGTTCGGCGAAGGTGAAGCAAACGCTTTGTACGCATCACGGTCGTACTGCATTGTTCCGGAAATTTGCATATACGGAAGAAACGTGGAAGAATCGGGCATCACATATTTCCCCTGCGTGCCGAATCCTCCCTTCCACCAATCGCCGTTGGGAACATATCCGTTGCTTTGTTGATAGTAACCGTTCAGCATATAAGAATTCATCTGGTCATGCTGTCCGAACCAGCCGTCGAGAACCGGTGTAGTATAAAAACCGATTCCGGCAAATACTTTTCCGTTTAACGGCTGCGGCTGCGGAACAAAACTTTTACTCTGCTTCGGTTCAAACTCGCTGCCGATAAAAAGTTTACGCGAACCGGCAACCGGTTTTTCCGGCGAATAAATTTTTTCTTCGTCAAAACTTTCTTTCTTTACCGTCGGGGCAGAAATTTGTTCCTGCCCGGTAATAACAAATTCCGGAAGATCAATTTTCGGCAGCGGTGTTTCTGTTTTCTCCTGTACCGCTTCTTGAGACGGAAGCGCAACATCGCGCTGCGGAATTGCTTCTTTCTTTTCCTGCGCGAAAGAACGGCACGAAAGAAGAACGACCATAAAGAGTATTTTTCTTTTCTGTTTTAATTGAACGGCAAGTTTTCCTATTCCGGTAGGAATGAAACACATCGTCGTCATCAACAATCGCTTCTTCATAATTGATCCAGCGATTTTATTCTTTTCTCAGCCATTGCCGTCAGCTCAGGGTCTTGATTCTGTTTAACAACATACGAATAGGCTTCGCGCGCCTTCTGCACTTGATGGAGTTTTTCATAGCAGCCGCCGAGATTAAAATAAGCTTTGGAAATCCATAACGTTGCAGCAGGAAAAACGTACCGCACGCGCATGTAAGAAAGCGCCGCCTCATTCCAATTATTTTGCGATTGATACGAAAGGCCGACAGCATATTGCGCTTCGGCGCCGATTTCATCCGTTCGGTTTGAGACTACGGATTTAAAATATTCAATGGCTTTTGCCTGCTGCTGATTATCATAACTCATCCAGCCGAGCGCAAGTTTCGATCGATCGGCAGCGGCGCTCTTCGGATATTTTTTTATCGTCTCGTCAAATTTTCCCGCCGCCGCATTGATCTGTCCGGTTCCTTTAAGAATCAGCGCCTGCTGATAGGAAGCTTCCGCTGCTTCATTTTCACGCGGATATTTTTCTTCAATTTTTGCAAATGCATTCAGCGCCACATCCGGTTTCCCCTGGCGCGAGGCAATGCCGCCGAGTTCAAATAACGACGAACTTGCCACGGAGTTTGACGGATATTTTTCCGATACCGTTTTAAATGCTTCATACGCCTTCTGATCGTTTTGAAGATTTAAATAACATTTACCCAGCCAATAGTTTGCCGGCGGAACGAGTTTACTGTGCGGAAAGCGCTGAAGAAAATCATTGTAAAACGCCGCTGCGCTGTCATATTGCTGATTTCCGTACAATAATTCGCCGATTTTAAAGTATAATTCATCCGTCTGGCGGGCGCGCGGATTATTAAATACATACTTTTGTATTGCCGAAATTGCTTCTGCTGTTTTGCCCAATAATGAATAGCAATATTGAATGCCGTTCACCGCATCCGCCGCATAAGGCGACGCAGGATACTGATCGGCAACAATCTGGTACGCATTTACCGCAAACAGATATTTTTCAGAATTATAATACGCATCGCCGATGCTGTACTGCGCCTTCGGCACAAGCTCGCTTTGCGGATAATTTTTCAGCATTTTTTGAAATTCCTGAACAGCGCTTGCGTATTGCTTATTTTGAAAATAAATAAATCCTATGCCATACTGCGCATCATCGGCATAGCCGGATTTTGGATATTTCGCCGTTAATTCGGTAAAGACTGAAATTCCTTCTTTTGAATTTCCGGATCGATTTTCCGCCTGAGCAATTTGAAATAACACATAATCCGCATCCGAAGCATTAGGAAACAACTGAAGATATTTTCTGTAATTTTCTTTTGCTCTGCCGTAATCTTTTCCCGCAAAGTAACTATCCGCAAGACGCAGACGAGCTTCCTGTCCGTATTTTTTTTCGGCATCCGGCGAGGCGAGAACTTTTTCAAATGTTGCGCTTGCTTGAATAAATTTTTCCAATTTGAAATAGGTCCATCCCAGCCCGTATAACGCATCGCTCTTTTTTGTATCGGAGAGCGTATTCATTGCCAGCAGATACATTTTTTCCGCTTCGGAAAATTTTTCATTTTGAAAATACGATTCCGCACTCCAAAAATACGCTTCACCGGCTTTTACATTTTTCGGATACAGCCGAAGGAACGTATCGAATCCTTTTATGGCTTCGGCATAATTTTTTAATTTATAATTTGTCCATGCTGTTTGAAAAACCGCATCCGCTTTTAAATCTCCCGAAGCGCCCGATTGTTCAACCGCCGTAAACGAAGCAAGGGCATCGGAATATTTTTTCTGTGCTAAATATGTTTCACCAAGCATGCGCTGGGCATCAGAAAAAACATCGCCGGCGGAATACGCTTTCACAACTTTTGCAAATGTCTCAGCCGCTTTATCGTACTGTTTTGATTCGTAATAAATCATTCCGGCATCATACAGTGAATTATCGGCAAATTCACCGTTGGGAGCAGTGCTGACTACTTTCAAAAATGTTTCCAGTGCCTCCTGCGTTTTTCCGGAAAGCTGCTGCGCTTTTCCCTTCCGATACAATGCCTTGTGGGCAATTGCATCATTGCCGAATGAAAGTTCATCAAAAAGATTTATCGCCAGCTGATAATCGTTGGTTTTAAGATAGGTCCACGCGTAGGAATATTTCACTTCACGATAAAGCGGGCTGGCGGGATGATCCTTCATAAACTCAATATACTTCTCGCGCGCGTGAGTATAATCTTCAAGATTGTAATATGCTTCCGCAACTAAATATTCAGAGCGGATGGATTCCGAGGTATCTTTTAAAGAGGGAATTGTTTTTGTAAGATAGTCAATACATTTTTTATACTCGCCGGACTGGAAATAGCATTCGCCGATTCGTACGGCAGTAGAAGAATATAATTCACTCTCTTGTTTTTCCGTTAACAGCTTTTGATAGACTTGAATTGCTTTGGCATATTCTTTCTTTTGTTCGTGCGTCCAGCCGAGAGAATACAGAGCGTAGTCAGCCAGACGGTTATTCGGATAGCGTTCAATGCTCAAACGAAAATATAACTGCGCATTAACAATATCATTCAGTTTAAAATAACATTCACCCACCCAATAGGCGCCTTCGCCTGCCTGATTTGACGACGCATATTTTTCGTAAATTTCTTTATAGTAACGAATGGCTTCGTTGTAAGATTGTTCGGAATAATAAATCTCACCAAGACGAAACAACGCATCGATTCGAAGTTTATGGCGCGGAAATTCCTTGATGAAATTTATAAAAATATCCGCCGAAGATTGTTTTTGGTCTAATCGAAATTTTGCTTCGGCAGAAAGAAAAATTGCATCAGGGCGTTTTTCACTGGTTGGATACGTATCGAGAAATTTTTTGAATTGCTCAAACGATAATTGATATAATTGGTCGTTAAAAAGACCGTAGGCAAACGCATAATCCTGTTCTTCGCGAAGATCAGTGGAATTGACCTGCGCGAGAATAGGAGAGGCTGAAATAAAAAAAAGAAAAAATACGAAAAAACTTTTCACTGAAATTCTCAAATTATTGGCGTGTTTCATTTAAAGTATGATATTAAATGAGCCATTTAACCTACTCAATTTAACATAAGTTAGAAATGTAGTCAATAGACATTCTAAATTATAAGACGAATTTAAAAGCAAAACGGCGCATAAATGCACCGTTTTTTACTAACCAGATTAGCTATTTGAATTACTGAAAAATTTCCGTTAAAACTTTTCCATCAATTTCTTTAGGAAAAGAAAAACCAAAAAAGCGGGCTATCGTGGGCGCAATATCGGCAGAATGTGCTTCATCTAAAATTTTTTCCGGTTTTACTGAATTCCACCAAAAAACCACAGGAATGTGCGTATCATATAAATACGGCGAGCCGTGTGTTGTGCCGGTTGAATTGGAAGAAACAATGCTGTTCTCTTTTATTCGCAGCTGAAAATCTTTACAGCGCGATGCTAAATAACTGTTTCGATATTTCTGCATAAACAATTTTTCCGTCGGCGATTGAGATTCCATCTCGCGGCGGAAATATATTTCGGGATAAATTTTCCACGAAAGAATACCGTACCGGATTTTTGCTTCTATTGCCGATGAGTCAAATCCGAGCGCGCTTGCCTTTGCGTAATTAATATATCCGTTGCGTGTCAGAATTTCTTCATCGGAATGTAATTCTTTTTTTAATTTTTTTGCCAGAGAATCAAATGCCGGTTTTATTAATTCTTTATAACTGAAGCGGACCGCATCAACGCCGTTCATCTGCGAATTAAATTCCGGCAGCGGGCAGCCGGCGTGGTCGGCGCTTAATGCCACAATGTACCCGTCTTTGCCGACTAAATTTTCAATATCGTTAAAAAATTTTCCTAATGTGCGGTCTAACTGAATCAGGTAATCCATCATTTCATGGCTGTCCGGTCCGTAACCGTGTCCGACATAATCGCAGCTTGAAAATGAGACACAAAGCAGATCAACAACGCCTCGCTTGCTTAACTTTTCATGGGTAATTGCCTCCAATGCAAAATCGGTAAGAAGTTTATCACCCCACGGCGTTCCGGTAATTTCCGTTCCCTTTTTCCCTTTGGTAAATGGATGTGGAAAGGAGGAACTCCCGTCGGTCTGCCGTTCGGCAAAAAAATTATCCGGACCAATCTTATCATATTCTTTTTCAGGAAGAATTTTTATCCATGCATCAGGAACATTTTTTTCTGCCCAGTCTTGTGCATTAAAATCTTTTACCCACTTCGGCAGCGATTTGGTGTAATAGGCAGAAGTAACCATGGCATCATTCTTACCGTCATACCAAAAGGCAAAGTCGGGATGTTTTCCGCTCATTAAAATGGCGGCGCGGTCTTTATTGGAAATGCCGATTACTTTAGACTTCGGCGAAGCTTTTTTTAGCCAATCGCCGAGACCGTCCACCAAAAGATTTTTTGCCGAAAATCCGCCCCCGATGCCGTCCACTTTTTCTGCTGTTGAATCGGCAACGCAGTACATACTCTTCATTGTTTCGCGGTCAATCCAATCATTGCTGACAATTCCGCTTCGGTGAGGATACGAGCCGGTGCCGAGCGTCGCGTGACCGGGACCGGTTTCGCTGGTAGCATAATTCAAATCGGCATTCACAAAGTTTTTACTCTGTTCACGAAGACGTTTTAATCCGCCGGTATAATATTGGCTGTACCGTTCCAAATAATCCGCACGCATCTGATCAACAGAAATAAAAAGAATTAATTTTTGTTTCGGTGCTTCCTTAGCCGAGAGTGATAAAAATCCGAACAGAATAAGTAAAAAATATTTTTTCATAAAACCTCCAAAACGTTTGTATTGTTATTTCCACATGGCAAGGAGTGTTGCCGAAATGATAAACATTGCTAAAAAATATCCGCTGTGAATTAACAGCAGTTTCCTCGAGCGGTGCTCAAGCATATAGCTGAATGTTGACGTCGGAACGGAAAATCCCAGCCAAACAATAATGCCGACGACAATTCCTTCCGTCATCGATTCCGCCCCGAGATAATTGACGACATTCTTCATCATGTAACACTCCAAAAGAATTGCCGCATATGCGAGACCGAAATATTTTAATGCTCGGTCGTCAACTTCTTCTTTTGTTCTTCCGATATGTTTCAGCCAGATATTTCCGAAGAGCGCCGGCGAGTACCAAAATGTTCCGATAGAAAAGCAGACAACGGAAGCGATGAATATCGGAAAAACTTGTATGTGCCCGTGCGGAAGAAAGAATTCCATTATTGTGCGAGCAGTTTTTTTGCTTGTGAATAAACAACTTCAGCAGTAAATCCAAAATGCTTAAACAACATATCCGCCGGAGCCGAAAGACCGAAAGAATTCATTCCAATCATCACGCCGTTTTCACCGATATACTTATGCCAGCCGAGTTCCACTCCTGCTTCAACGGCAATTTTCCTTCCCTTTTTCGGAATGACGGAATTTTTATATTCACCAGACTGCTGTTCAAATAATTCCCACGACGGCATGCTGATTACGCGTGCGGAAATTCCTTCGGCTGTTAATCTTTCATACGCTTGAATAACATACTGCACTTCCGAACCTGTGCCGATTAACAAAAGCTCCGGCGATGGTGAATTTTCCGCAAGCGTGTAGGCGCCCTTGGAAAAGTTTTCGGCAGAAGCATATTTTAACCTGTCAATCAGCGGCACTTTTTGGCGCGTCAGAGTAAGCGCCACCGGACCTTTTGTATATTCAACGGCAGTTTTCCACGCCTGCACTGTTTCGTTTGCATCAGCAGGACGAAGAACCAGAAGGTTCGGAATTGCACGCAGAGCAGCAAAGTGTTCAACCGGCTGATGCGTCGGACCGTCTTCGCCGAGTCCGATGCTGTCGTGCGTAAAAACATAAATCGGACGAATGCCCATTAACGAGGCAAGCCGAATCGGCGGGCGCATATAATCCGTAAAAACAAAAAATGTTCCGCCGTACGGAATAATTCCCTGGGTGAGTGCAATGCCGTTAAGAATTGAACCCATGGCATGTTCACGCACTCCGTAATGAAGATATTTTCCGCCGTACGATTTCGGATTGAAATTTTCTGTTCCTTTTACAAAGGTATTGTTTGAAGGCGTAAGGTCTGCCGAGCCGCCGAACATGGTCGGTAAATGCGGAAGAATTGCCGAAAGAATTTTTCCTGAAGCTTCACGGGTTGCAATAGTACCGTTTTCAGAAGTAAACTGCGGCAACGCTTTCTTCCATTCATCGCCGAAATTTCCCTGCAATGCATTTTCTAATGTTGCAGCAAGAACAGGATTTTCTTTTTTATACACCTCAAATTTTTTCTGCCAAGCTTCTTCTTTTTCTTTTCCCAGTTGAACGGCGCTCCGCATATTTTGCATAACTTCATCTGGGATAAAAAAGAATTTATTTTCGTCCCAACCGTACGCCTGTTTTGTTAATTTAATTTCTTCATCTCCGAGAGGCGAGCCGTGCACTTCCGGCGTATCTTGTTTGTGCGGACTTCCAAATCCGATATGTGTTTTCACTTTAATCAGCGACGGCTTATCAGTTATCTGCCGTGCATGACGAATTGCGATTTCTAGTTTTTCAAGATCATTTCCATCGTGAACCGTTTGAACATGCCAGCCGTACGCTTCAAACCGCGCGCCGACATCTTCGGTAAAGGCAAGCTGCGTGCTTCCATCAATACTGATAGAATTATCATCATACAGACAAATAATATTTCCCAGCTTTAAATGCCCGGCAAGCGAAGCGGCTTCCGAAGAAACACCTTCCATCAAATCACCATCGCCGCACATAACGTAAATTGAATAATTAAATATTTCACAATTCGGTGTGTTAAATGTTGCCGCAAGATATTTTTCCGCAATTGCCATTCCAACGGCATTGGAAAATCCCTGTCCCAGCGGACCGGTGGTTGTTTCTACTCCGGGGGTATGTCCGTATTCCGGATGTCCGGGAGTTTTGCTGTGAAGCTGACGGAAATTTTTCAAATCATCCAGCGAAAGATTATATCCGGTTAAATGCAGCAGACTGTAAAGAAGCATTGAACCGTGTCCGCCGGAAAGAATAAACCGATCGCGGTTTATCCATTGCGGATTCGCCGGGTTATGATGAAGAAATTTTTTCCAAATTACGTATGCTGTCGGAGCGGCGCCCATCGGCATTCCCGGATGACCGGATTTTGCTTTTTGAATGCTGTCAATAGATAATGTGCGAATAGTATTAATTGATTCTTGATCGATTGAAGGAGTCATAAATTTTCTACTTTGAGTGAATAATAAAATAATAACTAAAATAGAAAAATTGTTTGAAAGATAAAAGAAAAGCAGAATAAGAAATGATGCTTGCTGTTACGGCACAATCAAAAGACATTTAAAACACCAACATCCCTGTAAAGGGATGTTGGTAAAAATTTTCTCGCCGGCAAATAATTATTCTTTATAGATTGTAATTCCCCAGTGTATTCTGTCTTCCGGCGGATCGTCATTCCAATCACCGTACGCATGCGAATCATCAGTGCGATAATGTAAGATATATTCTCCTTTATCAAGATAGAGTGTTCTATCAACCAATCGATTTTTCCGGGCGCCGCCGGCACGTTCCGTCATACCGTAAGTCATTTCCCAAATTGTTTTGCCGGTTTTAGCATCTTCAATCCAGCCGTAATCGGCCATTTCTCTGTCCCCATCGGCTTCACCTAAGGCATAAATTCTTACTTTTTGTGCTACAGAAAGAGAAAACGGCTGCTGAACATTTTTATCATCACGCACTTTTATTAATTGTGCAACGATGTTTGCTTCATTTTCAACATTAAAGGTTGCAACATTATTCATTGAAAAGTTATCACCCGCACCGTAGAGAGTAATTCCCCACGAATCCGGATCGTACGGCGCATCGCTGTTCCAATCACCATAGGCATGTGAATCATCCGTTTGGTAATTTACAATATAGTCGCCTTTCGGAAGAGAAATAATCTCATCGACCATTCTGTTTTTTGAAGCGCCTCCGGCATGGCGGGTAGTGGTATATTCCATTGTCCAGACACGTTTATGGGTTTTGGCATTGGTAATCCATCCGTAATCTGCAAGTTCTCTATTCGAAGCATTTCCTTCACCAAGAGCGTAAATACGAATCTTTGAATCTGCTTTCAGAGAAAATCCGGCACTCACATCTTCATCATTTCGTACTTTCGTTAATCGAATAATGATATTTTTCCCTTCATTCGAATAATCCGAAATTCTTACATCTTTAATATTCGATTCATTTTCGACGGAAAGGGTAATTCCATAATTAAACGGATCGTACGGCGGTGTGGCATTCCAATCGTCGCGTGAATGGGAATCATCCGTAACAAATGATAATTCATAATTTCCCTTCTTTAATAAAACGGTACCATTGAATTCAATATTTTTTTCAGAACCGCCGGCATACACCGTATTTTTAGATGTCATTTCCCACACGCGTTCCCGCGTTTCTTCATTCGTCAGCCAACCGTAATCAAAAACAGAATTTCTTCCTCTGCCTTCGCCGATAGCATAAATTTTTATCGGCACATCCTGCGTAAGAGTAATACGTTTTTTCAAAAACGCATTATCGCCGAGCCCGGTACCGGAAAAAACAATATTGGAAAATTTTTTCGGTGCATTAAAAATTTGAACAGCAGCTTTACGATCATCCGCAGCCGAGAGTGTTACATACCATGAATCTTTCGCGTATTCCATAAACTCATCAACCATGGATTTTTCTCCGCCGAACCAAGTAAACCATTTCGGACGGCTGCCGGTGTTTTGTGTTTTCCGCCGGTCGATATTGATAGAGGAATAATTAAATGTTGAACTTCGCACAAATCCGTATGCCGAAAAATATACTTCGTAAGAACCTTTTTTCATTGAGAGCGTGCCGTTAAATTCTCTGTGCGTATCTTTTCCGTTTGTATTACGCATGGTCATCTCCCACACTAATGCTCTTGTGTCGGCATTAATAATCCACGCGCCGGCATACATTGAACTTGCTCCTTTGCTGTCGTCAAACAAATCACTCCAAACATTTTTCGAACCTCCGCCGACAGCATCAACGGAAACATCCATATCTTCAGCAAGCGTAAAACCAATTCCCTTTACTTCCTGCTGTGTAAAATCTTTCAATGAGATAAAATAATACTTCCCGTCTTTCGATTGTAACGGTTGTTCAGAGAGCGCGGAACAATTATAAAGAATCAGCAAAACAGAACAGGTAAAGAGAATTTTTCCTTTCGTACAGACCCGCATCATGTGCTCCTGTGGTTTTTCTAAAATTTCTAATATCTTTTTACGGAATGGAAAGATTTTTGTTGCGAATTGTGAGAGATTCTATGAAAAACTAAACAAAAATCTGAATAAATATAAAGAAAATTTTCTTTTTTTAGAGATTTTTATAATAACGAAAGGAAGAGAGGTTCTTCTTCGGCAGAATGGTTCAAACGGTTTTCAAACTCAAATTATTTCAATTTCCGTATCGGGAATCCAGCCGACTTTGCCGTCGGCAAGTTTTATTTTTCGCCATTTATTCACTCCATCCAGCACCTGAACTTTTATTCCGCCGTGAAGAATAAAGAGATCGTTTCCTTTACTATCCGGCGCGGATTTTATGTTGGCAACATCGCTCATAATAACCGCAAACTCGGTATTTGCTTCCCGGTATGATTGAATGAAATAATTGACAATGCCGAAAAATAACAACAAAGAAAAAAACATTCCGGCGAAAAATGAAAACCGTTTTGCAGCATACGATTTTGCAAAAAGAAAAAAAGTAAATGAAGCAAGAAGCACAATATACAACGCATACATCAGCCAGAGCATTGTTTTTACGGAAAAAATCGTCAGCAGTGAATTTGCCCATTGATAAAACGGCAATTCCGGAATCGGTTCTATCTTGTCAATGACTTTCATATTGGCAAGCTGAAGATTTACCTTTAAATCTTCATCGCCGGAAAGAAATTTTTTTGCCCGTTCATAATTTAAAATTGCCGCCGGTATATTTCCGGATTTGTAATACGCATTGCCGAGATTAAAATAGACCGCTCCGCTTTCGTATCCGTTTTTTAAAATAGATTGATACTGTGAAATCGCCGCATCATATTTTTGAGCGAGATAAAGTTTATTGGCATCTTCAAAGACGCTATTCAGTTCGGCACGCTGTGCCGAGACAACGGCGCCGAGTCCGAACACCAAAGCAAGAAAATATTGTATTCTCATTTCACAAGTTCCTTTTCTGCGGCAATAATAGTATTGCTGGCAATACCGTACAGTTTCTTCTTCTCTTCTACCGATGAACTTCCCGGTGCAAAGCGGGCAAACTCGCAAAGCTCCAAACATTCTTTTATCTGCAGAAGCAGTTCCGGTGAAATATTTTTTTCTTGTAATTTCTGTGTCACATTATCAATAGAAAGTTCGGCACGGTCAATCGCCAGTTTATCCGAAACATACTGCCACATCGCGCGGGAAATTTCGGTATAATACGCATCTCCCTGCTGAGATGATAACAGCAGGCGCGCATCTTTCAATCGCTTTTCCGCAAGCTTCAAGGCGCGCCGTGAACGGAACTTGACCACATCGGCGGAATCTAACACTTCTTTTCGTTTATAGAACAGCAAGCTGAGAAAAGCAATGAGCGGAATGCCGGAGATAATTCCGAACAAGACCGGCGAAACAATTTCTTCATCGCGCTGAAGAAATTTCCCGGGCTCTGTTTTAATAAAGCGGATATCTTCATTTAAAAGTTTCACATCTTCTTTTGTTAAACCGCTGACGGCTGAAGAAGCTTCCGCGCTCCCTTTTTCCACCATCACATTATATTCATTAGAACGGAGTGTAATGTACCGTCTCTGCGCGGCATCAAAATAGGTAAACTCAACCGGCGGAATTCTTTTTTCTCCCGGATAGCGAGGAACAATGAGCCATTCAAATGTTTTTGTTCCGGAAATTTTTTCGCCGCTGCGGTCAATGTTTTCGGAAACTTTCGGCTCGTACTTTTCAAAATCCTGCGGAAGGGAAAGATTCGGCGCTTCTAATACTTTTACATTCCCCGCGCCGGAAATTGTTGCTTTCAGCGTCAGCGGTTCATTTGTTTTTACCGTACGTTTGTTTAAATCGATAGTTAATGCAAACTTCCCAACCGCACCTTTGAAAGAAGGCGGAATATTGTGTGCGGGAAGCGGCAGCACATCAATATGAATGGAAGAACTTTTTATATCAATATTTGTGGTCTGCGCAGCGCCGAAAAACGGATCGTTAAAAAATTGATCGAAAATATCATCCGATCTTCGCTGCCGCTGAACCTGCACCTGACAGGTAATTTCCATCGGATTAATTTCCAATTTGCCGTTTTGCGTCGGAAAGAGCGCGGTTTTTTTCAAAATACCGACCTGATACTGTTTGCCGTTAATTGTTTCATTAGAAAGGCTAATCTGCGGCGGCATTGAAAAATCTTCTCCCCAAAAACCGGTCATCGTCGGCAGCTTATTAATGGAATAATTGGTAATGCGCAGCCGCGTATAAATTTTATACGTTATGGTAATCTGCTCGCCTTGATACACACGCGCACGATCGACGGTTGCACGTAAAAAAAGATTATCGCCGATATTCACTTTCTCGCCGTTGGAGGCTGTTGTCTGCTGCTGACGAGCTTTTCCGCCTGCATTGGAAATTGTCATCTCAATCGGCGCGGTGGTAAATTCTTTTCCGCTGATTTCAATTGATGCCGATCCGATAACCGCCTTGCCGGTATTTCGCGCTTGCAAAATATACGTGTAGGATACCGTTGAAGACATTGCGCCGTTGATAATCTGCATGCTTGTTGACTGGTTCGGTCCGGAGAGAATGAGAAAATTTTTATTTAAATCCGGCACCTTCAAATTTTTCGGATTAATATTTCCTGATGCCGTAACAACTAATTCCAATCGAAACTGCTGGTCAACAGAAACCGTTCTATCTTCAACCGATGCCGTAAAATTAATATCCTGTGCAAAAGAATTTGAAAACAGCACGGCAACGCCGAACAATAAACTTGTTATTGTTCGGCGTAAAACGAAATTCATTATGTGTACGTTGAATAATCTCATTTCAAATTTTATGTATTACGCATTATCAACAGCAGTGTATTACAAAACAAAATAAATCTCTTTTCGGCTCTTCTGCTACCAATCTTTATCTACATTAACACGAACCGGCGCTTTCTTCTGAACTTTTTTCTGAGTGTTCTTTTCATCATTTTTTATTGCTTCAAGAATCCGCTCCGCTTCCTGTTTCGACATTTTTCGTTCTTGCTGCTGCTGTTGTTGCTGTTGTTGCTGCTGATTCTGTTTTTGCTGTTGTTGATTCTGCTGCTGATTTTGTTTTTTATCCTGCTTATTCTTGTCTTCTTTGTTCTTATCGTTTTTATTTTGCTGCTGTTGCTGCTGCTGTTCTTTTAATTTTTGTAATGCATAGGCAAGATTATACCGCGAATCTTCATTGTGCGGATTTAATTTCAGCGCCTGCTTATACGCATTTATGCTTTCCTGATATTGCTGAGCGGAAAAATATGAATTTCCAATATTGTGGTAAATATCAGATTGGACATTTTTATCATTCGTTTTTGACAGCGCCGCACTGTATTCCTGAATTGCTTCATCATATCGTTTTTGTTTGTACACCGCCGATCCGAGATTGTACGAACCTTCCATCACATCTTTATCCTGTTCCAGCGCCTTGCGGTACTCGGCTTCCGCATCGGAATATTTTTTATTTTTATATAAATCATTTCCATTATTCACCAAAGAGCGGACAGACTGCGCCGAAAGCGGCAGAGTAAACAGCATTATCAGCGCGGCAAAATTTTTTAAAATAATATTCATAACGACTCCTCCGCCTTCTTTAAGAAGCTGAACGGATTATGTTTTGCCAGCCAGACCGATTTTTTTTCTGAGAGAATTATTTCCCAACAGAGCAGAAGAATTGCCGCTAAAAGAAAATATTGAAATTTATCGTCAAATTCCGTGAATTGTTTTGTCCCGATTTCTCTTTTTTGCAAAGCGTTAATATCTTTATAAATGGCATCAAGCTCATCCTGCGAATTAGTGGAAAGATAGTATTTCCCTTTTCCGATTGAACTAATTTCCTGCAGCGTTGCTTCGTCTAATTTTGTAATAACAATATTTCCGGAACGGTCTCTTTTAAAGTCAATCTGTTTTCCGCCTGCATCGTACACCGGAATAGGCGCGCCCTGCGGCGATCCCATACCGACCGTGTAAATAAGCACTCCTTTCTCCGCTGCTTCTTTTGCCTGGTCAACAGCATCGCCGGAATTATTTTCACCGTCCGTAATAATAATTATCACTTTGGTTGTCGGTTCTTCAAAGTTAAATGATTTCATTGCCTGCGAAATTGCTGAGCCGACCGCCGTTCCGGGATTCGGAACGCTTTCAACGCCGATAACATCAAGAAAAAGATTCGCCGCGCTGTAATCAATAGTCAGCGGAAACTGTGTATAGGCTTCGCCGGAAAAAACAATTAAGCCGACTCTGTCTCCCGCCAAACGGTTGATGAGATTACGAATTTCATATTTTGCTTTTTCAAGACGATTCGGTTTCACATCTTCAGCAAGCATGGAACGGGAAACATCGAGCGCAATAAAAATATCAATGCCTTCCTGTTTTACATCCTCCATCCTTGCGCCGACCTGCGGGTTCGCAAGCGCTACGGCAAGAAAGAGAAGAGAAAACATCATCAGCGTTCCTTTAAGAAATATTTTTTTGCTGCTGTACGTTTCTGCCAAACGATTAAACATACCGGCAGAAGCAAATTTTTCGCGTGCGGAATTCTTTGCGCGGTTCATAATCATCATCAGCGCCAGTAACAGCGGCAGCGCGAACAGCAGATATAAATATTCCGGATGAGCAAATCGAATCATTGTTCTATTCTATTAAGGAAGTTTTCGAAGCCAGGTTTGTGAAATTCCGACATCGACAATTAATAAGAAAAATGCTAATGTCGCAATCGGGTAAAATAATTCCTGATAGTGCCGGTACGAACGGACTTCGATTTTTGTCTTCTCTAATTTATCAATTTCGTTATAAATAGCTTTCAGTTTGCGATTATCTGTTGCGCGAAAATATTTTCCGCCGGTCATTTCCGCAATTTTTGTCAACGAGTTTTCATCAAGATCTACCGGTATCATTTGATAACGGGTGCCGAACGGTGTCTGCACGGGATACGGCGCCTGCCCGATCGTTCCCACGCCGACGGTGTACACGCGAATGCCGAAGGTCTGCGCAATTTGTGCCGCCGTTACCGGATCAATTTCTCCTCTATTATTGACGCCGTCCGTTAATAAAATAATAACTTTACTTTTTGCTTTACTTTCTTTTAATCTGTTCACTGCGGTTGCTAACCCCATGCCAATGGCTGTGCCGTCTTCTATCATACCGCTTTTTACTTTCTTAATGAGATTTTTAAGAACGGCATAATCCACCGTCAGCGGGCATTGGGTAAAACTTTCGCCGGCAAAAATTACCAACCCGATGCGGTCGTTGATTCTTCCGGAAATAAAATCCTGCGCTACGCTTTTTGCCGCTTCAATTCTGTTCGGCTGAAAATCTTCGGCAAGCATACTGCCGGAAATATCCATTGCCAGCACAATATCAATTCCTTCGGAATACACATCTTCTCCTTTTGAAGTGGTGCGCGGACGCGCAAGAGCAATAATCAACAGCGTCAGCGCCGCCATTTGCAGAATGAACGGAAGATGGCGCAGCCGTTCTCGAAGCGTGAAAGAGATTGCACTGAACGGCAGCAGCGTTGAATAGCGCACTTCGCTTTCATTTTTTTGCAAACGATAGTAATACCACACCGCCAGAACAGGAATGAGCAGCAACAGTAATAACAAACCGGGATTTGCAAAAGAAATATTACTCATGAGAACTCGTTGATTCTTCCTGCGGTAAAACTGCTGTTTCTGTTGGGCGGGTATTGTTAACAATGGCTTCAGCCGTCGGAATTATTTTTTCCATATCCGTTGATGCCGGAAAATATTTCGCAAATTTTACTAAATCCGCTTCCGAGAGAAAGCCGGATATTGACGCTGTTGTTGACTGATTAAGTTTGAACTTCTCCAACTGCTCCATCACCTCGCTTGTTGTCATTTCCAGCGCGGTAATGCCGTACCGCAATTCAAAATATTCGCGGATAATTTCTGTTGCTTTGGAATAAAATAATTTCACTTCTCCTTTTTGCCAGAGCTTCTCAATTCCTAAATCGCTTAATTTCTGTAAGGCAAGAAGATGTGCCGGAATAAGCGGTTTTTCTTCAACAATTTCGCCGGATGAAATTTTTCTTTTTTGAATTCTTCGATAAATAACATACGCCAGCGCCGCCAACACAAGAATGATTCCGCCGTAGAGTGCAAAATCTTTCCACGTTAGCGGAATTGTCATAACCGATTTAATATCTTTTATCGCCTGCGTTGTATCCACGGCAATCGTCCGTACTTCTATGCTAATCGGGTTGGAACGGATAATTTTTACCGCCGTATCGGAAGGGGTTCGATACGCAATGGAAATCGGCGGAAGAGTTTTTATCCCTTCTTGAAAAGAAGCGACCGTAATTGTTTTTTGCAGTGAAAGAACATTTCCATCAACGGAGCGCATCAGCGAATCTTGTTTCACAATATCAAATCCGCCGATGGTATCCCGCATTCCCGGGAAATACACCAATGCATCGTTCGGCAAGGTTGCCGTAATATGCACGTTCATCCAATCGCCGATGGTAAGAACGGAGGAATCCGCTGTTGCCGTTACCGAAGCATTTTGAGAAAAAAGAAAAAGCGGAAAAAGAAAACAGAAGAATGCGAGCGTAAAAATATTTTTTTGTTGTTGTCTCATTTCTATAATCGCGCCTCACGCATTCTAAAGAAATTTACCAGCGGCTGAATGTACGGCTTATGCACTTCAATGGAAATTCTATCAACTTTTGTGGAAAGCAGCGCTTTGTTTAACCGCTCGTCGTGTTCTTTCCAATAGCGTTCAAAGGCGCGTCGAAGCGGGATATCGCTGGTATCAATCCATCGCTCCTGCATTGTTTCAGCATCGCGGAATTTTATTAAACCGATTTTCGGCAGTTCACGCTCCCGCGGATCCTGCAATGTTACGGCAATAACATCATGCCGTTTACTTACAATGCGAAGCGCCTGTTCGTACTCTTTATCAATAAAATCGGAAATCACAAAAGCGATGGAGCGTTTTTTAATGGCGCTGTTTAAATATTCCAGTACGGCGCTGATATTGGTTCCGTTTCGCTCCGGCTCAAAGGCAAGCAGATCGCGCACGAGGCGGAGAATGTGCGGCTTTCCTTTTTTCGGCGGAATAAATTTTTCCACTTTATCGGTAAAGAGAATCATTCCGACTTTATCGTTGTTGCGGATTGCGGAGAACGCAAGCACGGCGCACAACTCCGTTGCAATTTCGTTTTTCATTGCTTCAAACGAACCGAACTGCCCTGAACGGCTCATATCAACAATCAACATCACCGTTAATTCGCGCTCTTCTTCAAAAATTTTCACAAACGGTTTTCCGTGACGGGCAGTTACGTTCCAATCAATCTGCCGGATATCATCGCCGTAAGAATATTCCCGGACTTCGGAAAATTCCATTCCGCGTCCTTTAAAAACAGAATGATATTCACCGGAGAAAACGTGATTCACCAAGCCGCGTGTTTTAATTTCAACCTGTCTGACTTTTTTAAGTAATTCTGCCGTGGTCATTGTAAAAAAATGCCGAATGCCTGCGTAATAAGTTTACCGCCTTACTTCCGCATTATTCAAGATGATGATGTTTAAAAAATATTTTTAGAATATAATCTTTTGGCGAAAAAATGTTTCGACTACGGTACTTCCACTTTGTTGAGAATTTCCTGCACAATTGTTTCCGAAGAAACTTCTTCTGCTTCCGCTTCGTAGGTTACGCCGATGCGATGACGCAGCACATCCAAGCTTACCGCGCGTACATCTTCCGGAATAACATATCCGCGCCGCTTAATAAATGCGTACGCTTTGGCACCGAGCGCCAGTGAAATTGTTGCGCGGGGCGAACCGCCGTAGCTGATAAGATTCGCAATATTGGTCAGCCCTGCCTCTTTCGGATTCCGGCTCGCAAAAACAATATCAAGAATATATTTTTCAATTTTTTCATCCATATAAATTTCCTGCAATGCCGAACGCGCTCTCAAAATTTCTTTTGTTGAAATAACCGCTTTTACCTTCTGCGCTGTGTTGCTTACATTCTGACGCATAATCTGCAGCTCCTCATCTTTGGAAGGATAACCGATTTTCACTTTCAGCATAAAGCGGTCAACCTGTGCTTCGGGAAGCGGATAAGTTCCTTCCTGTTCAATCGGGTTTTGCGTTGCCATTACAAGAAATGGTTCTTCAAGAGAGAATGTTTCTTCACCGATTGTTACCTGCCGCTCCTGCATGGCTTCAAGAAGTGCGCTCTGTACTTTTGCGGGCGAGCGGTTAATTTCATCGGCAAGAATAAAATTTGAAAAGATGGGACCTTTCTTTGTTTGAAATTTTCCGTCCTTCTGGTTGTAAATTAATGTTCCGACAAGATCGGCGGGAAGTAAATCCGGCGTGAATTGAATGCGCTGAAATTTTGCATCAATAGCATTTGCCAGCGTTTTAATGGCAAGCGTTTTTGCCAAGCCGGGAACACCTTCCAGCAAAATATGCCCGTTCGCCAACAGCCCGATAAGCAGACGTTCGACCATTTGTTTCTGCCCCACAATAACTTTGTTAATTTCCATTGTCAGCAAATCAACAAAGGCGCTCTCTTTTTGAATTTTTTCATTAATCGCTTTAATGTCGGTATTCATTCATCCTCCCTTATTAAAAGAAAAGATGTCAGAGACCTTGAAAATAAAAACTATGCGGACAGGCGCCTGACATCTCATGAATTTCAAAATTATAGACGAATAAATGTAATGAATGTTCCGATGAAAATCATCGGGAAAATTTTCCTGACGGGAATATTTTGCCGGTGGAATTTTGTATATTGAAACGTTTCTATAATAGAAGAATATTTTTTTCACTTAATCACAGATTCTTAATGAAGAAAAAGCAGCTTGGCAGCACCGACCTCTCTATTTATCCAATCGTCTTAGGAGGAAATGTTTTCGGATGGACAATAGACGAACAGACTTCGTTTCAAATTTTAGATAAATTTATTGCCGAAGAGTTTACCATGATTGATACCGCCGATTCCTATTCGCGCTGGAAACCGGGAAACTCCGGCGGCGAATCAGAAACCATTATCGGCAATTGGATGAAGAGACGAAAGAACCGTCACAGCGTTTTAATTGCCACCAAAGCCGGCAACGATATGGGAAGCGGAAAGAAAAACCTTTCCAAAAAATATCTCTTAAAAGCGGCCGATGATTCACTGAAACGACTGCAAACAGATTATCTCGATCTCTATCAAACACATTGGGATGATGATAGTACGCCGGTTGAAGAAACGTTAGATGCGTATGCCGAATTAATAAAAGCGGGAAAAGTCCGGTGGATCGGCGCGTCGAATCTTTCGCCCGAACGGCTGCGGGCATCGCTGAAAGCAAGCGATACTTTTCATCTGCCTCGTTATCAAACGCTTCAGCCGCATTATAACCTTGCCGTACGAAAAATTTTTGAAGAAGAATACGAACCAATCTGCAAGGAAAATAATCTCGGCGTTTTAACATACTATTCGCTTGCCGCAGGATTTTTAACAGGAAAATACCGAAGCGAAGCCGATCTTACAAAAAGTCCGCGGGGCGGCGGAGCAAAAAAATATTTGAATGAACGGGGATTGAAAATCTTAACTGCACTGGATGAAGTTTCACAACAGTATCAAACAACTCCCGCCGCCATTGCGTTAGCGTGGCTTATTTCCAAACCGGTTGTTTCTGCGCCGGTTGCCAGCGCAACATCAATTGAACAGTTAGCATCAATTCTTCAATCAACGCACATTGAATTGAATAACGATTCCATTGCGCTGTTAAATAACGCAAGCAGAGAATAAACTATCGGGATTTTTCCCGAGAAAGATTTTTTTGTATATTGAGTGCATTGCTCAACAAAAAAAGGAACCACATGAAAAAGATATTCTTTTCCGTTATACTAACAGCTTTTCTCTTCGGATGTTCCGAACCAAAAGCCGATATAGAAAAATTAAAAGCGGCAAGCGAACTTGTGAACCAGGGACAATTTGAAGAAGGTCTCTCGCAATTAGATGCCATGGCAAAAAGAAGCCCGAACGATATTGCCTTAAAACAATCGCGCATTCAGGGACACTTAAAATACGGCGCGTATTTTTTGTATAGCGATACGCTTTCCAAAAAAACACAATACCGCGATGCGCTGAGAGAGTTTCGTACAGTATTGAAGATTGATCCGGACAATAAAGATGCAAAAGAACAGTCCGAATTAATTATCGGTATTTATAAACAAATGGGACGGGAAATTCCTGCGGAAGAAAAATAAAGATTTTTTCAGTCTATAAACAAAAAGAGGCGGATTGTATATCCGCCTCTTTTTGTTTTAAAAAAAATTACTTTTACTCTCTTTTTTTTACCTCAATATAATCTCGTTTCCCTTCGCCCACATACATTTGTCTCGGTCTGCTGATTTTTTGCTCCTGATCGAGAATGAGTTCCTGCCACTGCGCAAGCCAGCCCGCCGTTCGCGCAATAGCAAACAGAACAGTAAACGCATCGGTTGGAAAACCCATTGCCTGATAAATAATGCCGGAATAAAAATCAACATTGGGGTAAAGTTTCCGTGTAATGAAATACTCTTCTTGTAACGCAATGCGTTCCAATTCGAGCGCAATATCAATCAGTCGGCTTCTTCCGGTTACTTCAAAGACTTTATCGGCAATTTCTTTAATATATTTTGCGCGCGGGTCGTAATTTTTATAAACACGGTGGCCGAATCCCATAAGACGCACTTCACCCTCTTTCACTCTTTTTACATAAGCGGCAACGTTTTCTTTAGAACCGATATCGTTGAGCATATGCAGAACCTGTTCATTTGCACCGCCGTGAAGCGGACCGTAGAGAGCGGCGGAAGCGGCGGCAAGCGAAACAAACGGATCAGCCTGCGAACTTCCGACGGAACGCATAACATTAGCGCTGCAATTCTGTTCATGATCGGCGTGCAGAATAAACAGCACATCCAGCGCGTGTTCAAGAACCGGATTGAGTTTGTATTTTAATTCCGTCATTTTAAACATCATGCTGAGAAAATTTCCGGTGTAGCTTAACGTATTATCGGGATAGACATACGGAAGCCCCTGACGATGACGATAACAATACGCCGCTATGGTCGGCATTTTTCCGAGCAAACGATAAATCTGCAATTGGCGGAGATCTTTATCGAAAATATTTTTTGCATCGGGATACAAGGAAGAGAGCGCGCCGACACTGCTGATGAACATTCCCATCGGATGCGCATCGCGATTAAATCCTTCCATTAATTTTTTTGTGTTTTCATGAAGCATGGTGTGGTGAACAATATTGTGGCTCCACTCTTCAAATTCCGTTTTTGTTGGCAGCGAACCGTAAATGAGAAGATATGCTACTTCTAGAAAGCTGCTCTTTTCCGCTAGCTGTTCAATGGGGTAACCGCGATAACGAAGCAGCCCCTTATCGCCGTCAATAAATGTAATAGCGCTTCGGCAGGAAGCGGTATTCAAAAACGCCGGATCATAGGTCATAAGTCCGAAATCATCATCCGAAATTTTCATCTGCCGAAAGTCCATTGCGCGGATTGTTCCGTTCGTCACGGGAACAGAATATTTTTTTCCGTTTCGGCTGTCGATAATTATCAGACTTCCGGATTGAAGCATTTCTTCGGGAACTTCGAAAGTTTTTCCGTTCTGCGCATCAATAATTGTTTTTGTACCGCTCATACATTTCTCCTTTCATTGAATAGAAAAATTTAACTATCTAAACCTGCGGTGAACAACAAAGTATGACAAGAAAAACCGCTTATCACTTTCTTTTTACGATAATAAATTTTTCTACAAGAAAAGATAGCCAGAGATTCACAGATTGTCAACCTGAAGGAAATGCGCAATGCTGTAATATTGAGATAAAATAATTTCTGTTAACAGATTCTCGGCAGTTGTTCGCCGGAAATCATATCCACCACACGCTCGCCGCCGATTGTTGTTTTCATTACTACTCTTTTACAATGACGATCAACTACTTCACCGATGATTTGCGCATTTTTTCCTAACGGATGATTCTTCATTGCGGAAAGAATTTTTTCTGCCTCAGAGGATTTAACAACCGCAATCAGCTTCCCTTCGTTGGCAACATACAGCGGATCGAAACCGAAAATTTCGCACGCCGCCCGCGTTACGGATTGAACAGGAATATTGCATTCATAAATAAGAATTCCTTTTTGAGAGCTTTCGGCTAATTCGTTCAGCGTGCTTGCAACACCGCCGCGGGTCGGATCGCGCAGCACATGAATTGCCTGTGAAACACTGAACATTGTTTCTACAAGAGAACAGAGCGACGCGGTATCGGAGGAGATTTCTAATTCAAATTCCAGCCCTTCCCGTACCGACATAATTGCCATTCCATGATCGCCGATCGTTCCACTGAGAATGACTGCATCTCCGAGCGCAATATTTTCCGGAGAAATATTTCGCTCTTTCGGAATGCCGCCGATTCCGGTAGTTGTAATAAACAATCTATCGGCTTTTCCGCGCGGAACAACTTTCGTGTCACCGGTAACAATCTGTACGCTGTCAGCATCAGCAGATTTCTTCATTGAACGAACATATTCTTCCAGCTCATCAAGACTCATTCCCTCTTCAATTATAAAAGAGGCAGAAAGTGCAACAGGCTTGGCACCGCACATTGCCAGGTCGTTCAGCGTTCCGTTCACCGCAAGACTGCCGATATCTCCCCCGGGAAATTTTAAAGGATGAACAACATACGAGTCCGTTGAAAACGCTAACCGCTCGTATTGGCTTTGAATTATCGCGCCGTCGTGTAACATATTAAGCAACTGATTGGAAAAATGTTTTTGAAACACATTTTCAATCAACTGATGTGTTAATTTTCCGCCTCCTCCGTGCGCCAGAGTAATTGTATCATACTGGTCACTTTGAAGCGCGCATTGATTTGAATTGGAATCCTTTTTGTTCATATATGATAAATATAATTTATTATTTTTACAGTCGTTGAGCCGCTTTACATTCAAGCTATTTTTTAAAAGGAGAGCCGCAAGTGCTTACATATATTCCTTTGAACAACATCTATTCGCATGGTGTTACCCTGTTCTTTTAAAATGAAAATATGCCGCACATGCTCCTTCGCTTGATACCATCGGCGCACCGAGAGGATGTTCGGGCTTGCAGAATGTTCCAAACGCCTTACATTCATAAGGTTTTTTAATCCCGCGTAGAATTTCTCCGGCAATACAATCTTTCGATTCTTGTGCTTGAATGCCCTCCAAAGGGAATTTCTTTTCAGCATCAAACGATAAAAATTCTTTTTTAACCTGATAGCCACTTTGAGAAATTTCGCCGATACCGCGCCATGTTCTGCTGCTGATTTCAAACACGCGGGAGATTATTTCCATTGCCGTAGAATTTCCTTCTTTCCGTACTACACGCGCGTATTGATTTTCAACATCGCATCTTCCCTCTTCAAGCTGTTGAATAACCATTAAGATTCCTTGAAGAATATCGACCGGTTCAAAACCTGTGACAACAATCGGTATGCGGTACTTTTTACTCATCGAAAAATATTCTTCAAATCCCATTACTGAACAGACATGACCGGCTGCAAGGAAGCCCTGCACATGATTTTCCGGAGACGATAAAATTGCCTCCATCGCCGGAGGAACAAGAACATGCGAGCATAAGACAGAAAAATTTTGAAGTCCGAGTTTTTTTGCCTGCCATACCGCCATAGCATTTGCCGGAGCGGTCGTTTCAAAACCCACGGCAAAAAAAACTATTTCTTTCTTGGGATTTTTCTCCGCTATCTTCACGGCATCAAGCGGTGAATAAACAATCCGCACATCGGCTCCGTTTGCTTTACATTGCAGCAAATCCATCGAAGAACCAGGCACTCGAAGCATATCGCCGAACGAGGTAAAAATAAGATTCGGTATTTGGGCAAGCAGAATGGCCTTGTCAATCATTTCCAGCGGCGTTACACACACCGGACAGCCGGGACCATGAACAATGGAAATTTCTTTCGGTAAAAGCATTTCCAGTCCCGATTTAACAATGGAATGTGTTTGACCGCCGCAAATTTCCATAATTGTCCATGGATGTTTCGTTATTGCATGAATTTTTTCCGAAAGGATTTGCGCCGTTTCAACATTTCTAAATTCGTCAAGATATTTCATGATGAAATTCCTTCACTGAATTCTTTATTCAGATCATCCATTTCTTTTAACAGTCGTAAAGTTTCCTGCGCCTCAGCTTCATCAATTTTACTAATAGCAAATCCAACATGAACTAAAACATAATCGCCGACTTGCGCTTCCGGTAATGTTTCAAGGCAAATAAGTTTATAAATGCCGCCGAAATTAACTTTTGCCATCAACGGATCGGACAGGGCATCAATGAATTCAATTTTTCCCGGTATCGCCAGACACATCGCAATAATTTTCTATGAAGTGAGATGATGATAATAGATTTGACCGGCGGCAATACCGCCATCGTTAGTCGGAATTTTTTTTTGCCAATACGGAACATAACCAAGGGAACGAAGACTGGCAATACTGTTTTTCAGCAACACCTGATTTTGAAAACAACCGCCGGTAAGAACAATATCGGAATACTTCATTCGCTGTGCCGCCGATACGATAACAGCCGATAACGTAGAATGAAAACGGGCACTGATAATTCTGCACGAGATGCCGTTGTGAAGGTCATCAATAATTTCTTCTATCATTGGTTTCCATTCTACAATAAACCGGCATTGAGCATTATGCTGTTCGGTCAGGTGAAAAGAATAGCGCTGTGTTTTAACAGCGGCGGCGGCAAATTCCAGTTCCATGGCAGCTTGTCCTTCAAAACCGGAACGAAGCCGTACGTTTAATATTGCCGAAACCGCGTCGAAGATTCTGCCCATACTTGTAGTACGCGGCGTATTAATATTCACTGCCAGCATTTTCAATAGTAATTTTTTTTCGTTTTCCAAAAACCAATTTTCAGCGTTCGGAAATTTTTCAAAAATTTTTTCGCCGAATAATTCATATAACATTCCGAGCGCACTTCGTCTCGGTTCTTTCACCGCAGACTCGCCGCCGGGAAGCGAAAACGGATGAACGGTTCCCGCCCGAAGAAATTCCTTCCCGTTCCATTCTATAAATTCTCCTCCCCAGATAGTACCGTCAGTTCCGTAACCGGTACCGTCCCACGAGATTCCAAGCAGCGGTTTGGTTAAATGATGTTCAGCCATACACGAGGCAACGTGTGCCAGATGATGTTGAACAGCATGCACCGTTGAATATTTATTGCGGGCAAATTGTGTTGATGAATACTCCGGATGAGAATCACAAAGGATGAGCTTCGGCTGTTCGTTATACAGCGCAGAAAGATCTTCAATGGTATGCGCGAAACTATTTTGTGCCGAAAGATTTTCCAGATCGCCGATATGCTGACTGATAAAAAGCATATTATTTTTCTGCAGCGCAATTGTATTTTTCAAATGTCCGCCGAGCGCAAGAAGCGAAATCGGCGTTGATGGTTCAAGCAGTATCGGCAGAGGCGCATAACCGCGTGCACGGCGAAGGAGCATTTCATCTCCGTCTGTTACCCGCAGTACGGAATCGTCCACATATCGTTCAATCGGCCGGTTATGCACAAGAAAATAATCTGCAACGGCATGCAGTTTTTGTAATGCTTCGTGTTCGTCTATACAGATTGGTTCTTCTGAAATATTTCCGCTGGTTGCAACTAACGGAAACGATATTTCATTCAGTAAAAGCAGATGGAGCGGCGTGTACGGCAGCATAACGCCGAGTTGAGGATTGCCGGGAGCAACATTCGGCGCTATACGGGAAAGAATATTCTCTTTTCGCCGAAGCAGTACAATCGGCGATTGAACGGATTGAAGAAATTTCGTTTCACCATCGGAAAGTTCACATTCATAACGTATAGCTTCCGGCGATGAGAACATGACCGCAAATGGTTTTTCTTCACGATGTTTTCTTGCACGAAGATTGTTTACGGCAGTTGTATTGGTTGCATCAACAAGCAGTTGAAACCCGCCGAGCCCTTTAAGTGCAATAATATTTCCTTCGCGTAATAGTTCCGCTGTCTGACGTAGTGCAGAATCGTGTTTCTCAATCGGTGTTCCGCGAGAATTCCATAATTCAAGATGCGGCCCGCAGACGGAACAGGCATTCGGCTGAGCGTGAAATCTTCTGTTCATCGGGTCGTGATATTCTCTTTCACATTCCGGACACATGAAAAAATTTTTCATTGTGGTCTTCGCTCTATCATACGGCAACGCCTGAATAATGGAGTATCGAGGCCCGCAATGCGTGCAATTGGTAAACGGATAACGATACCGGCGATTGGACGGATCAGATATTTCGCGCTTACATTCACTGCAAATTGCCAAATCCGGAAGAATTAATGCCGCCGGTTCATCATTTTCTTCACTGGAGAGAATTTCAAATTTTGAACAGCCGAACGGATGAGGTAAGATTTTTTTTTCAAGTGCGGTAATTGAAGAAAGAGCAGGTTTTTCCAGCCGGAGGCGAACAACAAACATATCAAGTAAATCCGCCGTCCCTTCGGCAACAATAGAAATTCCCGACGGCGTATTTTTTACCCATCCATTGATTCCCAATTCATTTGCCAGTCGAAAAACAAACGGGCGAAATCCAATTCCCTGCACTACGCCGCGAATAGCAATATTTAAGCAGATCATTTCATCTGCACTTGTTTCTATCACTTAAAGTCCAAAAATACGAATGACGATTCCTGTTGTAACAATAACGACTCCCGCCGTAAAATCTGCAGAGCGCACCATCCATTTCGGATTAAGAAATGAAACACCCCACAATGCCGCATGAACCTGCAGCTGCATCATTGCTAAGGTTGCAAAACTAAAAACACCAATGGAAAACAGAACCGCATGCGCTCCAAATGAAAATGCCGAAAAAATTACCGGAATAAGCGGCTCACACGGTCCAAAGATAACAACAATAAAAAGCATCCAATAGGTAACACTTCTTGTTTGCTCTATATTAATATTTTTTCTGCTCCATTGTTTCATCCCCCAAATCATATAGGCAATTCCGAACCCGATGAGAAGCAGCGATGCAAAATTTCCGCGATGCGCTTCCCAGTCGTTGACATGCGGCAAGCCGAATCCTGCAGCGATTCCGAGAATTGTGATAACGATACTTGAGCCGAGATGACCGATTCCTGAAAGAAAAACAAGCCATGATGTTTTCTTTCTTGACCATTGTTGTGCTTTCGCAAGCGCAACAAACGGGACCCAATGATCCGGCGCAACGGCATGTAAAGCGCCGATTGTGAATGCAGAAAATAGAAATAGTTCCATTTTGTTCCTTTACGTTGTCTAAGAATTATTTAAATTCGATCTTCGTTTTAAGCCATTCACCCCATTGCTCAATTCCTGCATTGGCTGTGCACGATATTTCGAAAAGTATTAATTTGGGATTGATTGAAAGCGCATTTTTTTTAATTTCTTCAATATCGGTAGAAAGATACGGAAGGAGGTCAACCTTATTAATCAGCAGCACGGAAGCATTTCTGAACATTGCAGGATACTTCAGAGGTTTGTCGTCTCCTTCGGTAACGCTTAACACAACAACTTTATGATGTTCTCCAAGATCATAACCGGAAGGACAGACCAGATTACCGACATTTTCAATGATGAGTAATTTAATGGTATCTGTTGTTAATGAATCAAACGCCTCACTGATAAATTTTGCTTCCAGATGACACAAACCGTTTGTTACTACCTGAACAACCGGCACGTTGTATTTGGCAATCCTTTGCGCATCAAGATTAGTCTGCACGTCTCCTTCAATAATGGCAATAGGAATTGTTCCTTGAAAATATTCCAATGTTTTTTCCAGAATACTTGTTTTACCAGAACCCGGCGAGCTGACAAGGTTCAAGACAAATATTTTTCTCTTCTGAAATTCTTCACGATTACGTTTTGCAATCTCATCATTTTTTTCCAGTACTTTTCGTTCAATTGTTACGATACTCATTCATCGCCCAGTTCTATTGCTTTTAAAATCAATTCGGTTCCAGAAAGAATTTCTATTTCGCTGCTTCCGCATTCTTCGCAAATTGAAATTCCGGAATTATTTATACGTTTTCGCTTACAGGTTTTACAATACACAGTGAACGGAATTTCATGAATAAAAGCACGCGCCTTCGGAAACCCCGAATCAGGAAGAATACAGTCAAGCGCAAATGCCAGTGAATCCGGTACAACGCCGGAGAAAGCGCCGGCTTCAAGATGAATGGTTTTTACCCGATGCTGCTTCTCCGCCGGTACGGCATCATTCATCATTTCGATAATATTTTGTGCCAGCGACAGTTCGTGCATATCAATCAAAATCTCTTTGCATATATTGAATGCGGGAAAGCTCATTCTTCAGCTCTGTTATCTCTTTAATTTTTCCGCGAAATTCATTGATATCGGAATAATTTTTTCGCTTCATCCATAGTTTTATTTCCTGCAGAATTGTTTCAATATAACTAACGCCGTTTTTATACAATGTTGAGCAGAGTTGAACGGTTGAAGCACCGGCGAGAAGTTGTTTAATAACTGCTTTACTGTCATAAATTCCGGTTGAGGCGGAAAGGTCAAGATCGTACTTTCCCGAAAGAAGTGTAATCCACCGCATCACATTGAGCGATTCCTGCGGCGAGCTTAATGTATTTTGATTAACCGCTGCTAATTTTTCAACATCAAAATCGGGCTGATAGAAACGATTGAATAGCACTACTCCATCTGCGCCGGCATTTGAAATTCGCGAAACAATATTAAAGATATTTGAAAAACATGGCGAGATTTTTACCGAAAGAGGAAGCCGCGTAAACTTTCGAACTTCTTTTACAATTTCAACATAACGTAATTCAATTTCGTCTCCGGAAAATTGTTCATCCATCGGCAGAAATGAAATATTTAGTTCAAGCGCATCGGCACCTGCCTGCTCAATCTGGCGGGAGAATCCGGTCCACTGGGCAACGGAAACACAATTAATGCTGGCAATAATAGGAATAGGATTTTGCGCTTTTACAATTTGAATAAGCCGCAGATAATCATCAATACCGTGCTCTTTTGAAAGCGTGGTAACATACTCTTCCACATGCGGATACCAATAGTACATTGGGTCGAGATTGAACTGCGATTGAATTTCGCTGATTATTTGTTCTTCAAATAATGAACGAAGAACAACAGCGCCGGCGCCGGCTTCATAACACTGCCGGATTTTTTCCGGTGAATCGGTCAGTTTAGAACTGCTCACAATTATCGGATTGCGAAGCTGCATTCCGAGATATGTTGTCGCGAGACTCATACGGCTTCCTCCGGATTATGATACCATTGTTTTGTCATCTCCCGAAACTGCCCGAATGCTTTCCATAAATTTTTTTCCGCCTGCTCGCTGAGACGCTCGCCGATTTCCCATTGGTAACCTTTAATTTCAAGCAGATAGGTTTCAGGAAATTTTCCGTACAATTCTCCGCATAAATTTAAAACGGTAGAAGGTGAAATTGAGTGCGAAGAATATTCATCAACAATTTCAGGAGTGATTTTTGTGAGCGACCACTCTTCCGTTAAATTTTCCGATGCATCGACGATAACAACAATATCGTATCCGCTCATTTCATACGCATCTTCAATATTCAATTGAAATGTTTTTTGCATGTGAATATGGCTGAAACATTCCTTGCACAGCCACGGCTCAAGCATTTCCAAAAATGCACAGCCGAGGGCATCATCACCGCGGCTCGGATTTCCGATTGCGTGAATAAGCAGCCGGGGTTTTTCATCAATGGTAATCATCGAAGTTTCCTTTCGATAATATTATTGTTTTCGTCTATTAAGAGAATTTCAAGCGGCATTTTCCCCATGGCGTGTGTTGAACAGCTTAAGCACGGATCAAAGCAGCGAATTCCCGCTTCAATGCGATTGAGAATTCCTTCGGTAATTTTTTTTCGTTCAATAAACTGCATGGCTATCTGGCGGACTGTTCGATTCATGGCAATATTATTCTGCGCGGTGGCAATTAATAAATTTGATTTTTTCAGCACTCCGTTTTCATCTACCCAGTAATGATGGAATAATGTTCCGCGCGGCGCTTCCGAAGCTCCGACACCTTCCAGTGAATTGATTTCCGCTTTCGCCCGAACATGCTTTCCAAGAATGCCCGGGTCGTGCATCAATTCTTCTATTTTTTCAATGGCAAATAATAATTCAATTAAGCGGGCATAGTGATAATAAAATGAATTATTCACAGCCTCCGATGATCCGGCAAGCGTTTTAAACAATTTTCTTTCTTGTTCGGCAAGCGGTGTTTCAATAAAATCACAAATATTAACCCTCGCCAACGGACCAACCCTGTAAAACCCTTTGGGATACCCCAGAGGTTTATAGAACGGAAATTTTAAATATGTCCACGATTCTGTCGCCTCGCCGAAATAATTAAAATATTTTTTTGGGTCCAGCTTATCGGCAATTATATTCCCGGCACTGTCCATAATACGCAAATTACCGTCGTAATATTCCAGCGCGCCGTTTTCTCCCACCAACCCGACGAACAGCGAATGAAAATTTCCGAAGCTTGGAATTTCCCTTTGAAATTTTATGTGTATTGTTTTTAATGTGTCGAGCGCAAGTTTCGCCGTTTCTTTTACTTCGGGATACCACGAGAGAATTTGGTTTTTTTCAATTTCTTCTAACGGCTGACGTACGCCCCCGGCAACCGCCCACGGCACGTGAATTCTTCTTCCGCCGAGCATTTCAATAATTTCCTGTCCGAATTTCCGCAATCGGATTCCGCGGCGCGCAAATTCTTTATCAAATTCCAGTAAACCAAAAATATTTCTCTTTGCCGGATGAGCATCGAAGCCAAGAAGAAAATCCGGAGAGGAAAGATGAAAGAATGAAAGCGCGTGCGACTGCACCCATTGAGCAAGGGTCATCAATCGGCGAAGTTTTTCCGCAGTTTCCGGAATACCGATGGAGAGTATATCATCCCCCGCTTTTGCCGAGGTGATGAAATGAGAAGCCGGACAAATACCGCAGATCCGCGAAGTTATGCCGGGCATTTCCCATACTAAACGGCCTTCACAAAATTTTTCAAATCCGCGAAATTCATTCACATGAAAACGGGCATCTTCTACTTCACCGGAAGAGTTTAAGTGAATGGTAATCTTTGCATGACCTTCTATGCGCGTAACCGGAGAGATAGTGATAGTTTCAGACATGGTGTTACTTCACTTCCATTTTTAGATTTTTGCTTTTTATTGTTTCATATATTTATCGCATCATTTGAATCCATGAATACAATGAATACAAAAACTGCCGTTATGAAATAGGTTGTGTTGAATTCGATAATCATGGTAAGCGGAGTCGAATACCGGAAGTATCTCTTCAGAAGAAAATGACGTTGATTAATTTTTAAAGAGACCAGCCAGTGATTATTATCCGTACCGCAAATATGCTGTTGCTAATTTTGGAATACGTCCTTCCAATAATTCTGAAATTGCAAACCAAATTTCGTCCGGTGTCGGCGGGCAGCCGTGCAAAAATGCATCCACACGTATAAGGTGGTGAAGCGCGATGGCTTTGGGAAGCATTTTTGCAATAATACTATCCGAAGGAATTGCAAATTTTTCTTCTGCAAGTTCCGTGTAGGTTCGCCTCATTAATTCTTCCGGCGTAAACCGATTCCGCATTGCCGTTACGTTGCCGGTTGTGGCGCAGTCGCCAAAGGCAATAACGAACCGTGAATTTTTTCGAACGAGATGCGCCATTTCTTCATTCTCATCATTAGAAACGGCTCCTTCCACCAACGTTACATCTACATTGCGCGGAAATTCTTTAATATCCGCAATGGGAGAATAGACCAGCTCAATCTTATCATGCAGTTCTATCAATCGTTCATCAAGATCGAGAAACGACATGTGGCACCCGGAACATCCTCCGAGCCAGGCTGTTGCAACGCGCGGTTTTTGTATTTTTTCAGACATTTGATTTATCAATTTTTTATTGTTTAGCTATGGTTCGACTCAGCTCACCATGACTTCTTGGAAATATTCTTGCTTTTCTTTTTTCAAAACGGATTGATGAGCCAATAAAACCATGAATCAATTCCTTACTCTTCATACACCCACTCCCGTTTTTTTCGCGCATTGACGAGAAATTTTAAGAAATCCTGCTGTTTTTCCATTTCAGCAACCGTAACGCCTTTTTCAAATAATGTTCCGGTCGGGCACACAAGAACACACTTGCCGCACGAGGTGCAGGTTTCCGCATCGCCCCACGGTTCATCCAATCCGGTAACAATTTTACAGTCAATTCCACGTCCGGCAACATCCCACACATGCGCACCTTCAACTTCATCACACACGCGAACGCATCGCGTGCAGAGCACACAACGGTTATGATCAATAACAAAACGTTTGTGCGTTGCATCCAATTCTTTTTTCGGAAAGAGATACGGATACCGTACGCGCACTAATCCGACTTCATACGCAAGATTTTGCAATTCGCAATGATTATTCACCACGCACACTGCGCAGACGTGATTTCCTTCCGATGCAAGAAGTGCGATGGTCATGCGGCGATATTTTTTTAATTTTTCCGTGTTGGTATGAACAACCATTCCTTCTTCCACTTTTGTTGTGCAGGCAGGAAGAAGTTTATTGTTTCCTTCCACTTGAATAAGACACAACCGACACGCTCCGACTTCCGAAAGTCCTTCAAGAAAGCAGAGCGTGGGAATGGGAATATTATGTTCACGCGCCACTTGAAGAATCGTTTCTCCTTCCTGTGCGCTGAACTGCTGACCATCGATTGTAAAAGTTTTAACTGCCATAGGTTTATATTATTTTCGTAGCTGCCTATTTAATTCAACAATGTATTCGGTAACGTCCGTATATTTAGAACCCCTGTTCCATGTAATCCTCCGGGTTGAATCTGAACTTGTTGTAATGACATCTCTTTGAAATAATCATTTACACTTCCATTTACATTTTCTCCATCCGGAGAAAAATTGTTATGAATTGGAGAATAATTATATCCACTCGAATACATCATACTGTCAAATTCAGAAATCAAATATCCATTAGGATGCCCTGGCAATTTTACAGTATGAATATCATTTTTAAACTCTACCAAACGAATAGAAATCCGACGGATGTCTGAAGTTGAAATTTTACATAGATTTTTAAAATTTATCTTTGGCTATTCAAAAAATATTTGTTCTTTAGTTTTTTCAATAGCGAATCTTACTTTATTGCTATCAATTTCTCTACAAAGTGATGATGGGTAATCCATTACGACTTTACTACCGTTACTAGCAAATTTTCCATTGGTTTGTTGAGCGGCATAATAGAACCACCCTGTTGCATAATCTTGGATGAAATAATAACCATTGTTTGTTACAGAATAAAAATAAAATTCATCACCTTGTTGTCGCCCAATAAATGTGATGCCGTTCGGTTGGTAGTACGTTTTCCAGCCAGTATCAAAAGGATTGGCTATGGCAAATTGTAGAACAACAAAAAATAAGACACTAACGATAAAAAGATTTTTCATATAATCTCCCATGGTCAGTAGTTGAAAAAATAGAAAAATATTTTGTAGATCGTTATTTTAATAACTGCATTTTGTACACTCTTAATTTCCCTTCATACATAATTGAGTATAAATAGACTCCACTATTTAATCTTTCCGCATTAAAATTGCTAGAATATACACCTCCATGAGTAAAGTAATTTTTCCTATGAGAAATTTCTCTGCCTAAAATGTCATAAACACTGATTTCTATATCTCCACCCCGCGGCAGGTTAAACACAATCTGTGTATTTGAATTAAATGGATTAGGATAGTTTCTAACAAATAAAGAATCCATCGGAGAATTTTGGCTCTGAAATTTTTTTCCGATCGATGTTAACGGACCCAATATCCCCTCTTTGTTCACGTTTTGAGCATAAATTCCACTTCTTACTGCTACTTCATACCAAATTAATATTATTCCCTCTGTACCTTGAGCAACTGTATGTATGAAGTCAAATGTCTTATTGGCATTAATAAGCAATGGTTCATTCCACAATGAGTTACCATTTGAATCAATCCTTAATGCGTAATAGTATATATCCGGTTGTCCCCATATCAATATGATCGAATGTGAATCACTTAATATTGGTTCCGGGTCTCCAATAATGGTAATGTTTTTTCGAATAATCTTTTGAGGAACACTAAATGTGATATTCCCTAAATTATCTACCTTTAAATAATTAATACAATAATTTGTGTCAGAGACTTGCTCATTCCAAAAGAGATTAATGTCTTCTAATTCACCTATTATGAATTTTGGTTTTTCAATATCTAAATTTATTGAATCCAAAATTTTTCTTTCCCATTTAACATCCCCCGATAGATGTAATGAAGTCAGATAATAATTGGAGAACATTGTCATCCCAATATATTCAATACTTGAACATATTAAATCCTGCATATCATAAGACAAGTTCAAAGAGTAAATATATCTTGGAATATAAATCCCACTATCACTCCATTTTTTACTCCCATTTGAATCATATCTAAATATTCTATTTGCTGCCGCAATAATCACCCCTGACTGTTGATCACTAATCATGCTGCTAATTTGCTAAAATGGTAAATCTTTTGTAACACTAAAACCCTGTTCACCAAACGCTTTAACACCGTTTGGCGTTATCCTTTGCAATTTTAATGTTGCGGATGACAATCCTGATCCATTAGCACTATCTATCCAGACATAAAAATATCCCTGCGTTTCAGCCGAAACTATTGTACTAAACATTTTATCGTAATACTTTGCCGATGTATTTTCTTCCAGCAGTTTATGATTGAGATCTAATCCAAAGGTGTTGTTCCATAATAAAATCCCGTTTTTATCTATTCTGTTGGTAAACAACAAAACTTTTCCAGTATCAGACGGAATATTTTTGTCAGTTTCTTCATACTGAAGATAAGCCCCTCCACTTCCGTCTGAGCAAATTGCGTAGGGATATTGGTGTATTAAATACCCACCGACCCTTATTGGACTGCCGCCATTCCACTTCAGATATCCGTTTTTATTTATGCGTTGAATGTACGCTTGTGTTTTTGCAAGGTTGGTAAAAAATATTATTGCACCACCATCACCATCATCCGTTACTAAAGGTGTCATGCCAAATGGAGAAACTTGCGTGTTCTTCGAAGAATCGGATGTCCATTGAGCTTGTCCACAATGGATTACCATGAGCATGAGAATCAAGAATCTCGTTATCATAAATCCCTCACAGAAGTTTGCGTTGTAAAACAGTGTACAATTTTTACTTCTGTAAGCCAAATTGAATGTAATCTTAATAGTTCAACTGCCATAATTACTTCTCAAAATTAACTTCGTGAACGTCGTTGAACTCTTGGAACGTTTCGACCGGCTGCAATAATTCTTCATATTCATGGCGGAAAAATCGTAGAGTAGAAAGAACGGGATTCGGCGCAGATTGTCCGAGTCCGCAGAGACTCGTTTCTTTCACCATCATGCAAAGTTCCTGCAAGAGAATCATATCATCCTGCGTCCCTTTTTTCTTCGAGATCTTGTCGAGTAATCCGTAAATATGGCGCGTACCAACTCTGCAGGGAATACATTTTCCGCACGATTCATCCATACAAAATTGCATAAAGAATTTTGCGACTTCTACCATCTTGGATTCTGAATCCATCACGATCAATCCGCCGCTTCCCATAATAGAACCGACCGTTGCGAGCGATTCATAATCAACCGGAAGCTCAAGATGTTGTGATGGAATGCATCCTCCGGAAGGTCCGCCGGTTTGTGCCGCTTTAAATTCCGTTCCATCGGGAGTTCCGCCGCCGATATCAAAAATAATTGTGCGCAGAGGAATTCCCATCGGCACTTCAATCAATCCGGTATTTTTGATTTTTCCGGCGAGAGCGAACACTTTTGTTCCCGGACTTTTTGCCGTGCCGATTTTGGAAAACCATTCAAAGCCGTTACGAATAATCGGCGCAATGTTCGCGTACGTTTCTACGTTATTAATTACCGTCGGCATTCCCCATAAACCTTTTTCGGAGGGAAACGGCGGACGCGGGCGCGGATTTCCTCTGCGACCTTCAATAGAAGCAAGTAAAGCTGTTTCTTCACCGCACACAAAGGCGCCGGCGCCGATGCGGATATCAATTCTAAAATTAAAATTCGATTCAAAAATCCTGCTTCCGAGCAGTCCTGCTTTTTCCGCCTGTTTAATGGCAAGTTTTAACCGTTCAATTGCAGAAGGGTATTCTGCACGAACATACACAAACCCTTGGTTTGCACCGACGGCATAACCGGCAATTGCCATTCCTTCCAACACCCGATGCGGGTCTCCTTCCAAAACACTGCGGTCCATGAACGCACCCGGATCACCTTCATCCGCATTGCAGACAATATATTTCTGCTCGCCTTTTGCCTTGCTGACAATATCCCATTTCAAGCCGGTTAAATATCCGGCGCCGCCTCGTCCGCGTAACCCGCTTTTGCGAATTTCTTCTATCACATCTTGCGGCTGTTTTTCCGACACAACTTTCGCCAGCGCTTGATAGCCGTCGACCCCGATGTATTCATCGATGCTTTCTGCATTGATCTTGCCGCAGTTTTCAAGAACAATTTTGTATTGCGAAGCGAAAAATGGTGAAGAGATATCACACTGATGCGAAGTAACGATTCTATTTTCTTTGATGTGAGAAGTTACAATCTGTTCTGCAGCACTCTCGTCGACATTTTGATACAGCACAGTATCGTGCGCTGTTTTTACTAACGGACCCTCGCCGCACAATCCCATACATCCTGTTCCCACAACGTCACATTCTTTATCAAGATGATGTTCCTGCAGTTTGGCTTTCAATGTGTCGCGGACAAAGTCCGCTCCGCACGAAACACAACCGGCTGCCGAACAATATAAGATGCGTTTTTTTCCGTTTTGTATTTTTTTATTTTCTTTTTCCGCGCATTCGTGAAGTTCTTCAAGTGTCATATAATTTCCTCCACGCGAGATTCTTGAAGATGAGTAACTTTTTGCATTGCCTGTTCAACGGAAAGTTTCCCGGCAACAACATTATCCAGCACAACAACAGGAGCCAGTCCGCATGAACCGACACAGCGCGCCGTAATGAGAGAAATTTTATTATCGGCTGTTGTTTCGCCGAAGGTACAACCGCATTGCCTTTCCACTGCCTCTTGAATGCGTTCCGCCCCTTTTACATAACAGGCGGTTCCCATACAGAGTACAAAGGTATGTTCGCCTTTCGGTTTGAGATTAAAATAATGGTAGAATGTTGCAACGCCGTACACGCGGCTGAGCGGTAATTTTAAAGAGTGTGCAACGTAAATAAGAAGATCGTTTTCTAGAAAGCCAAAAATTCCTTGTGCAACATGAAGTACTTCAATAAGGGCATCCCCCCGCCCCTGGTGTTTTGTAATTGCACGATCGAGCAGTTTAAAGCGGTTGTCGCCGCTGGGGTGCTGACCTTTTGCAGGCACAGCATGCACAGTTTCCATAACGGCTTTTCAATGTAGTGAGAGTTCAGTGTATTGTTACAAAATAATATCCAGCTCTTCATCACGGGTTGCCGGCGAACGCATGGCGCGAATTTTACACTGCATAATAAATGCTTCAATTCCTTCAAGGCGCGTGCCGATAATATCAATATTTTGTTTCATTGCCGCAAAAAGCTGATCGGACGGGTCTTTTGAAAGTTTATGCTGAATTTCCGAGCGCAATGAGCCGATAACGGATTTTGTTTTTTCAATATCCGCCACAACCTGTTCAATGGAGAGAGCCATTATTTCTTTCGCTTCCATAGTTTCCTCCTTAAAATATTTTTTTAAATAATTCTTTTCTCTTTTAATCCAGTCGGCACAAACTCCGTTTACAACCACACATCAGAATGAGATGAAGAAAGCACCGGCGGATGTTCAGCGCGGCGCTGACAGGAAACAACAAAATCCTGCATTGATTCCAATTTTGTCTGAACAATCTGCAGCTGTTCTTTCATCGTAGCGAGCTTCGCAGTATGTTCCGATGTAACATGAATTTCTTCCGATTCGCGCCGAAGTTCAATAATAATATCTTGCAGTTTCAACAGATCTATTGCAAGCTGGTCAATTGATTCAAACATCATTTTTTTTGCGTTCATTGAAATTGTTCTCCGCTGAAGTTAAAAAAGTCTCTTTTTGTTTTCTCTATTATTTAAGAAAAAGAGCGCAAACTATGTACCAACCTGCATTGCAGAATTTGGCGTATTTTTGCCTAAATCCTGAGTTTTCATTTTCAGCAGTGGGAAAAAAAGAACGCTTATTCCCATATATGAAGGGAAAGAAATCGTTTAGCATTTCAGCAAACAGTTTTGAAGAATGATACAACAGAAAGGGTATTTAAAATAAAAAAGGGACTCTCCTTTTCAGAAGAATCCCTTGTAAGAAAAAAATTACATTTACTTTTTCTTTTTCTTCGCCGGCGCTTTTACATCTTTCAACGCAGCGCGGGCAGCCGCAAGCCGGGCAATTGGAACGCGGAACGGCGAACAACTGACGTAGTTGTTGCCGATCTGATGGCAAAATTCAACCGATGACGGTTCGCCGCCATGTTCGCCGCAAATACCAACCTTTAATGTCGGTCGGGTTTTGCGTCCTTTTTCGATGGCAATTTTCATTAACACACCAACACCATCTCGATCCAAAACTTCAAACGGATCTTTTGCATAAATTTCGCGTTCCACATACGGAACTAAGAAACTTGCTGAATCGTCGCGGCTCATTCCCATTGTCGTTTGGGTTAAATCGTTCGTGCCGAAGGAGAAGAACTCGGCAACTTTTGCCACTTCATCCGCCGTTACGGCGCCGCGCGGTACTTCAATCATTGTTCCGACGAGATAATTTAATTTTACTTTTTTCTCCGCCATAACTTCCGCGGCAACCCGGCGGACAATTTTTTCCTGATCGATAAGTTCTTTTACATTGCCGACTAACGGAATCATGACTTCAGGAAATACTTTCATTCCTTTTGCCTGCACATCAGCAGCGGCTTCAAAAATTGCGCGGGACTGCATTTCAGTAATTTCTGGGTACACAATTCCCAAACGGCATCCGCGGAAACCAAGCATGGGATTAAATTCGTGCAAACCGGCAACGCGGGTTTTTACTTTTTCATAACTGATTCCCATTGCCTGCGCCAGTTCACGCTGTTCCTTTTCTTCGTGCGGAACAAATTCATGGAGCGGCGGGTCGATGGTGCGAATGGTAACCGGACGTCCGTTCATTGCTTCAAAAATTCCGGTAAAATCTTTTCGCTGCAACGGCAGTAATTTTGCAAGAGCGGCTTTGCGCGCTTCAACCGTTTCTGCAAGAATCATTTCACGCATCGGACCAATTTTTCCTTCGCCGAAGAACATATGTTCTGTACGACACAGTCCGATTCCTTCCGCGCCGAAAGCAACGGCGTTGCTTGCCTGATCCGGCT
>JACFMZ010000146.1 GCA_019455105.1 Bacteroidota bacterium
AGAAGATAACCGGTTGTTACCATTCGCACAGACATTGTTCCTATCCATACGAGAGTAGAAACAATAAGAAGGGCTAAAAATATTTTTGTAATAGTTTTTTCCATAGTTCTATTTGATAATGCTTGAAGCACCGATGCTGCTTTTATTTTCTAACGTATAATGACCTTCCGAACGCGTAATTTCGGAACAATCTGTTTTTTGCCGCTGATAATGGAGGCTAACGAAAGATGCTCGGCACGCAATTCTATAATTTGAACATCGCCGACCTTTTCATCGTTTGTTCCCAGTACATCATTCGTTTTCGGATCGCGCAGTTCTTTCCCTTCGTTATACACTGAAAGAATATCGCCGACTTTTAATCCGTCGGCTGTTCCTAAATTAATAAAGACTTCATCATTATCCACAATAACAACCTGCCCCGTAATCAAATGGCGGCGAAGAATAATGGACGAATCAGTTTTCACCGAATCTAACTGCACCGCTCCCGGGAGAAGAATAACTTTACTCGACAGTGCCGGCACCGCACGCTCCAGTTTCGTTGCAAAATCATCGGCACACTTTACCATTGCTTCGCCGATAATTGTTCTGTTGAACATTTCACTTCCGAATAATAAATCGTCAAGAGAATAATACTGGTTTGTTCTGTCGGTCTGCTTCCCAAATAAGGTAATACCGAGCGCTTTATCCTTCTCAATTCCTTCCGCAATACCTTCATAGAGAACGGCAGCAGAACCTGGCGTTTGAAGTTTTAATCCGTCGTAGATGGTAAACCGAAACTGCACTTCGCCGGCAAATGCTTCGTATTCAGCCGTCAGCTGATCGCCGACCATAAAGCGGGTTACTGAACATTCGCTGATGACACCCGTTATAATGTAGCGCGTTTTAAAACGACGGGCATACTCTGCAAGAAATTTATAGGAAGAAAGCTGCGTTGTATCGATGCCTTCCGACAGTGCATAGGTTTTTAATGCCGGCGGCGAAATAACACCCACTCGAAACCGTTCGCGGCAATAGACCGAAAGATACCGCGGGATATCATCTTTTATATTCCATTTTCCTTTAAAACCAGATTCATCTTTGAAGGGAATAAAAAGAAGCACTGTATCGCTGCTGAAAAATTCTTTATCAGGAATTCCTTGAGAGAACAAATTCGAAGAGAAAACAAATACGGTGCAGAGAAGAAGAAAAATATTTACGCGAAAATCGTTTTTACTCATACCGAAAATATTTTTTTCTAATTTTCATAAACTGAGCAATAGGTTCTTTCCATGTTTCAATAATTGATTCGGCAGATTTCCCTTCCATCAATGCCTTGCGCACCCGGTCGGTTCCCATCACTTTGTCGAACATTGCGTTGCGGCTCGAATCCGCAAGCGCAAAGGGATTATTCCCCGGATACAGTTTTATCAGAGTTTCAATAACGTGAATTTGAATGTCCGTCAAATGAACCTTTTTTTCATCCGTTAAATAAATTTCTACGCCGGATAGCTGTTTATCCTTTTGATCGCCGTAATATGGTTTGTACGAGAGCGGACGAAAGTAAACGCCTTCTAACTTTTTTGCATTGAGCGCATCGGCAAGTTTTTTTCCGTTGATCCATTGCGCCCCGATCAGCCGAAACGGCATCGTGTAGCCGACACCGATATTTACCGTCTGTAATTCTCCCAATATTCCTACAGCGGAATACAATAACGCGGTTTGCGCGGTCGGCACATGCGGCGAGGTGAGCACCCATGGAAGTTTTGTTTCTTCCCAGTTCATTGAACGTTTCCAGTTTTTCATCGGAACAACAGTAAGCCGGCATTTCTTTCTTCCTTCTAACATTCCTTCTTCGTTCAGCATAGCCGCCAGTTCACCGCACGTCATTCCATAGACATACGGAATGGCATACTGCCCGACAAACGAACGAAAATTCATATCCAAGATATTTCCTTCAACGCGGTTTCCGTTCAGCGGATTCGGACGATCTAGAACAACAAATTCAATATTATTTTCTGCCGCCGCTTCCATTCCGTATGCCATGGTGTTTATAAAAGTGTACGACCGAGAACCGATATCCTGAATATCATACACCAGCACATCTATTCCTTTCAGCATTTCGGGAGTTGCCTTGCGCGTTTTTCCATATAATGAATAAACAGGAAGTTGTGTTATGGAATCGACATACGATTCCACATGCCCGCCGGCAGTAACATCGCCGCGCACACCGTGTTCGGGACCGAAGAGCGCAACAAGTTTTACATTCTTAGCTTTTGCCAGAATATCAATTGTCGTTTCAAAATTTGATGAGATTCCGGTCGGGTTGGTAATCAAACCGACTCTTTTTCCTCGAAGAATTTTAAAATCGGAATCTCGCAAATTTTCTATTCCCGGCTTCACCTGCGCCGATGCCGTGAGAGCGAGTGAAAACAATATCATAAATAGTTTTTTGAAATTTAGTGTATGCATAAGAAGTTATCGTAAAATAAAATTATCACGGAATGGTATTTGAAAGTACAGAAAATTCAGTTGGAGTGAAAGAGAATATTACACAATAAAAAACCTGCCGAAACAATTGTTCAGCAGGTTTTGTGATAATTAAATAAAAAGAATAAACTGTTTACTTCCCCCGCAGCATGGTTGCTTTCGCCACCCGCTCAACGGCAAGAATAAATGCACCGATGCGGAGAGTAACTTTATATTTTTCCGAACTCTTTTGCACTGCCGCATAGCTGTTCATCATTATTTTTTCCAATTCCCGAACCACCGTAGAATATTCCCAGCGGAAGCGCTGCATATTCTGCGCCCATTCAAAATAGCTTACGGTAACGCCGCCGGAATTGGCAAAAATATCCGGAACAACGGGAATATTTTTTGACGCAAAAATTTCATCGGCTTCAAACGTTGTGGGATTATTTGCCGCTTCAACAATAAGTTTTGCCTTCACGTTGGCGGCATTTCCGGCATGAAGCTGTCCGTCCAGCGCGGCAGGAATCAGCACGTCGCATTTCATTTCGAGAAGTTCTTCGTTGGAAAGTTTCACACATCCCTTTAAGCCGACAACGCTGCCGGTTGTTTTTAATTGATGGAGAGCATCACGGTAGCGGATTCCCCGCTGATTGTAAATTGCTCCCTGCACATCACCGATGGCAATAACTTTCACTCCCATCTCTTCATCAAGAATTCTCGCCGTATTGGAACCGACATTTCCAAATCCCTGAATGGCGACGCCCGCTTTCTTCAAATCTAATTTATAGGTTTTTGCGGCTTCACGTAAAGCCAGACAGACGCCTCGTCCGGTCGCTTCTTCTCTGCCGAGTGAGCCGCCAAGTTCAATCGGTTTCCCGGTTACCACTCCCGGAGAATATCCGTGGCGGCTGCTGTATTCATCCATCATCCACGACATGACGCCGGCATTGGTGTTCACATCCGGCGCAGGAATATCTTCCGAAGGTCCGATGACGAGATCAATCTTTGAGGTAAACTCGCGCGTTAAGCGCTCCAATTCATTTTTAGATAATTGCGAAGGATTAACCGTAATTCCTCCCTTTGCGCCGCCGAACGGAATATCCGCAACGGCTGTCTTCAACGTCATTAATGAAGCCAGCGCGCGCACTTCATCAAGATCGACATCCTGATGATAGCGAATTCCGCCTTTGTACGGGCCGCGCGCATTATTATGCTGCACGCGATAGCCGATAAAAATATTTAATTTTCCGTCATCCATCTTCACCGGAAGCTCAACACGCAGTTCCCGGTCCGGAGTTTTTATAAGCAGTGCAATTTCTTCATCCAGCTGAATTTTTTTTACTGCTGTTTCATAATTATGAAGCACAACTTGATACGGTGAAACGTTTTTTTTATCGGCAGCCGGCGGCGGAGTGTTTTTTTGCTGAAGGACAATATTCTTCTTTACTTTTTTCGGAAGCTGTTGAGAAGGTTTTCGTTTTTCCGAAATTTTCTTTTTTGCTTTGGAGCCCATAGTGTTCCTTTCAGTTGTGGGAAGCATGTTTCCGAAGAAGAGCGTGAACCATAAACCAGACGAGAAGCAGCTGCACTTCCAGCAAAACTTGCAGCACAATTCCAATAATCGAAACAGGCGTATCGAGAAAAAAGAGAACGATATTGGAAATTATTGCAGCGCTGATAACGGTGCGAATATGCTTTAAGGTTTCTTCCGGTTCATTCACGCGTTCGTTCGGTGATCAATCAGATAATTTTTATACCACGAAAGATCGTGATATAATTTCATGATATTTTCCATTGCTGTCGGATTCAGAAAGAGATATTGAGACTTGAACAACGTCTTCACATCTATGGGGGCGCTTTCGATAATTGAACTAATCAGCTCGCGGGACTTTACAACGTTCGAAGAAAATTCTCCATACAGCTTGTCGTATCCTTCGCCGTTCTGCCCGATTCGTTTTATTATCTCCATTGTTTTTATTAAGAACTTTGAAATAAACGCTAATTCTTCAAGAACTACCTGTTTATCGTTTTGGCGGGAAACTTCCAACAACGCGCCGAGATCCATCGGCCGCTTAAGTGTATTGTTCGAAGCTTCAGTAATGTGAGCTAACAGCTCTTTTGTATTTTTTGAAAAGGTCATAATATCGCGTTTAATATAGAAGATGAGATTTTGAGAAGCAATGAAAAGGTGAAAATTCCGGTAATTTTCTCTTCCCCTGTTGATAAGGAAAACTATACTTTTTCTATAATGGTTTCAACAATATTCTTATATATTTCGTTTAGAAAATGAGATTTTTCAGCAAAATCCGCCGTAACAGCGCAGAAATATTACGTAAAGAAATGTTTTTCGGAAGCAGTTCTGAAAAATGCCGCTGACCGTCAGCTTCAACCGAGCAGTTTTTTTACGGCGGAAAAGACCCGGTCAACAGAAATATCGTTCATACAGCGAAAATGTTTTTCCGGACATTCGCTTCTGCCGATATGCGTACACGGACGGCAGTATAATTCCCCGACTTCCACAACAATTGATTCCGTGCCGTAGGGAAAAAAGCCGAACTCTTTAACCGTTGAACCGAAAATCGCAACAATCTTTTTATGCTGTGCAGCGGCAAGATGCATTAAGGCACTGTCGTTGGTAATAACCAAATCGCAGAACTCCATGGCGTGCGCGCTTTCAAGAAGTGAAAATTCTCCAGCGTAGTTCGTTACAAAATTTGGAGAGACTGCCTCGGAAATTTTATTTTGCACAAAGCTACAATCTTCTTTTTCCGAAGCGCCGCCGAATAATAAAATTTTTGCATGATATTCTTTACAGCAGCGGATTGCCAGTTCGGCAAACTTTTCTTTCTGCCAGCGTTTGGTAAAATGTTTGGCGCCGGGACATATCGCAATGACATGATGAAATGTATTCAGACGGAGCGTTGCAATTTTTCCGGAAACTTCAAACTGCGTAGCATCCGGAATAAAAATTTCCAACCCCTTTTCATCATTTTGTATTCCGATTTTTTTCACCGTTTCAATATACCGCTCGGCAACGGAAAGA
>JACFMZ010000147.1 GCA_019455105.1 Bacteroidota bacterium
TAAGGTATGGTTGGCAGCTTAAAATTATTTACACAACTATTGACTATATCTCGGTGAATACTCTAATTATATGAATAAACCTGTAAATTATTTGATTGTTGGGGCAGAAGGAAATCCATGTTGGAAATTTTCTTGTTACGGACGTAAAGTAGAAAAGGCAGTTGAGTTAAGAAAAGAAGGTTCTCGGTTATTAATTATTCACGAGCTTGATTTTCACGATGCTGTAGCAGATTTATCCTAAATTTTGAAAATAAATTACAATAAAATTCTTTGCGTCTGCCGAAGGCATCACTTCGGGATTTGCGTGAAAAAAAATTATGAAATTATTAAATGAAATAAAATTTGATTCCAACGGACTTGTTCCCGCCATTGCGCAAGATGACGCGACGGGCGATATTTTAATGATGGCGTGGATGAACCGCGAAAGTCTCGAAGAAACAGTCCGGACACGCCGCGCAGTATATTACAGCCGTTCGCGCCAAAAATTGTGGCGGAAAGGAGAAGAGTCGGGAAATTTTCAAGAAGTAAAATCAATCTGGCTGGATTGTGATGCCGATGTTATTCTTCTTCGCATTAATCAGATTGGAAATGCCGCCTGCCATACGGGACATCGTTCTTGCTTCTACCGTGAAGTGATTGAAGAAGGAAACGGCGTACAGGAAAACAATGATATTGTTTTTGATCCGAAAACAGTTTATAAAAAGTGAAAATAATAATCATCGGACATATTAACACGGTTCATCGTCAGTTTGAAGAAAGCCAAACCGTACAGACTTTCGGCGGAACATTTTCTTCCATTGCCGCCATGGCCGGCATTGCGTCGAACGAAGATACAATAATTCCCGTTTTCTCTGTCGGGCATGATGAATATGATGATGTGTTGAAAGAATGCGCTCAGTTTTCCAATATTGAAACAAAAGGAATCTCTCTTCATCACGGAAAAACCGATGCACTTCTTCTTGACGGGAAAAGCGGAAAGATTTTGCAAAATTCTCTTGCAATGGTTCCGGCGGTTTCGTTCGGAGAGCTGGAGCCGCATCTTAAAAGCGCCGATGCTGTGTATGTAAATATGCAGTCCGGTTTTGATATTACTTTAGATACACTCGACCATATTCGGTTAGAAATACGATCACGGCGAATTCCATTATATTTAGATCTGCATAATCTCACGCTCGGATTTAATCCGGATGGTTCGCGCTTTCGTCGATCAATGAGTGATTGGCGGCGCTGGTGTTTTATGACCAATTTCGTTCAACTCAGCGAAGAAGAAGCCGCCGGAATTTCTATTGAAGGATTTACAAATGAATTATTAGCAAAGCAGATGATGCCGTTGATGGTAAAAGCGTTGTTCATTACAAGACCAAACGGCAGCGTAACGCTCTTTCGAGATGCTCATAAATCGTTAGTGCAAAATGAAATTTCTGCTGCGGAAAGTGATGCCGCCATTCTTCCCACAGATGCAGGAAATATTTTCGGCGCTCTCTTTTTTTATTTTTACACTAAAACAAAAAATATTTTACAGTCTGCTGAAACTGCCGTTAAGATTATGACGGCGAGTGCGAAGTATTGTGAACCGGATAAATTTGTGAGGTTAAAAGAACTCGCTGTATGAAAAGAATTTTGGTGTGTGGCAGCAACGGGCTGCTTGGGCAAAAACTGGCGTGGATGTTAAAAAATAACCAGGAATACGAAGTGCTTCACACCTCGTATCACCGCTCGTTTTTCCTCGGCAATTATCCGTTTGATTATACGCAGCTGGATATTTCTAAAAGAAGCGATGTAAAAAGTTTAGTAACAAGTTATCGCCCGGATATTATTCTTAATCCTGCCGGAATGACGAATGTCGATCAATGTGAAGTCGAGCGTGAAGCGGCGTGGAAAACAAATGTGATTGGGTTAGAAAATCTTGCCGAGTCTGCCCGCAGAATCGGTGCAAAACTTATTCATATTTCCACGGATTATGTCTTCGACGGAAAAAACGGACCGTATAAAGAAAGCGACCGGACAAATCCGGTGAATTATTACGGCAAAACAAAACTTGCCGGTGAAAATGTTATTATTGGAAGCAGGGTGCGGAATGCAATTCTTCGAACGATTTTAATCTATGGAACGGGCATTCAGGTAAAAAATAATTTTGCTTTGTGGGTTGTAAAATCATTAAGAGAAAATAAACCGATTCGCTGCTTTGAAGATCAAATTGCCAGCCCGACTTTTTTAGGGGACATTGCTCTGGCGGTTTTAAAAGTTATTGAAGTAGATGCCGAAGGACTGTATCATATCAGCGGGGAAGAAGCGGTCAGCCGGTATAATTTTGCTGTGCAAATTGCAAAAGTATTTAATCTTGATTCGTCACTTATTGAAAAACGTTCACTCAGTAATATGCAGCTGCCGGCGCAAAGACCGCCGGTAACCGGTTTTATTCTAGAAAAAGCAAAGAACGAGCTGCGCTTTCAACCAACAACACTGCAGCAGGGGTTGGTAAACCTAAAACAAGAACTTGGAACTATTACACTGAACTAATATGAAAAAAATTTCTTTATCACTGGTTATATTTTTTATTCTCGTAATAATAGAATCCTGTGCGCCGACAAAAGAAGCAGAAAAAAAACCGGAAGAAGAAGTCTTCAAAAAAAATATTCCGGCACAAACAGTAAAAATACTTTCGGTGAACGCGGCGCATCAGCTTGTTGATAAGACCAGCGTTAAAAAGTTTGCCGACTGGCTGAAGACAACCGGTGCGGAAGTGATTTCTGTGCAGGAAATTGAACGGCCGCGGGAAGGAAACGAAGGATTTGATGCCGCTGCGGAATTAGCAAAAAATTTAGATATGCGAATGTTTTTCGGAAAAGCACGATATTACCAAGGTTTCGATTCCGGGAATGCCTTATTCAGCTTGTATCCTATTCAACAGACAAATATCTTTCAACTGCCGACGGGGAAAGGGAAAGTGCGGCGGTCATTAACCTACGGCATTATTGATACCGGTTTGCGCGGAATCGGTTTTGCCACAACGGAATTGGATGATGAATCTTTTTCGGAACGCGTTAAGCAATCTTATGAAATTCTTCAGCTGGCAGAAAAATTAAAAGATTATCCGCTGGTTATCAGCGGAATGTTCGGCGAGCCTTCCAACGGAAAAATAGCCGCCAAGCTGGAAAAAAGTTTTTCTCTCTGCAACGTATTGGATTCTGCGGCAGCGGTAATGCCGCAGCATATTTATGTTTCAATAAATTCAACCATAACGCCGGCGGCTGCAAATAAAATTAAATATAATGCTGCCGAAGCCGTGCTGATTACACTTCACGTTCAACAAAAAAAATAATTATTATGCTCGATCTAAAATTTATTCGTGAAAACGCCGCTCTAGTAAAAAACGGCATCGCGGCGAAAGGCGCCGATGATAATATTGATGCAATTCTTGAAGGGGATGAAAAGCGCCGCGCTTTAATTCAAGAAGGCGAAGGGCTGAAAGCAAAGCGAAATGAAGTTTCCGCGCAAATCGGGAAAATGAAAAAAGCAGGAGAAGACGCAGCCGCCGTAATAAAAGAAATGGATTCGGTGAAAATCCGCATTCAGGAAATTGATGAAGAATTAAAAGTGACGGAAGAAAAATTGAACGAGCTTCTTCTCACCGTTCCGAATATTCCGCATCCGTCGGTTCCGCAGGGGAAAACGCCGGATGATAATCAATCCATTTTTGAATGGGGCGAAAAACGTACCGCAGATTTTCAACTGCGCCCGCATTGGGAAATTATTGAGAAGCTCGGCATTATCGATTTCGAACGCGGTTCAAAAGTCAGCGGCGCAGGATTTCCGTTTTACATCGGCAAAGGAGCAATGCTGCAGCGTGCGCTTATTAATTTCTTTTTAGATCAGGCAGCGGAGCGGGGCTACAAAGAATTGCAGGCGCCGATTGTAGTAAATGAAGAGAGCGCGCGCGGCACCGGGCAGATTCCTGATAAAGAAGATTTAATGTATGTTGCTGCCCGCGATAATTTATATATGATTCCGACGGCAGAAGTTCCGGTTACAAATTTTCACAGAAAGGAAACATTTGAAGAAAAAGAACTTCCGGTAAAATATGCGGGCTATACCCCCTGCTTTCGGCGCGAAGCCGGCTCGTACGGTAAAGATGTGCGCGGTCTAAATCGTCTTCATCAGTTTGATAAAGTTGAATTAGTAAAGTTTGTTCACCCCGCCGTTTCGTATGATGAATTGGAAACACTGCGCGGCGATGCGGAACGTTTACTGCAGCTTTTGGGTTTATCGTATCGTGTTCTGCTGATGTGCACCGGCGATATGGGATTTACACAGACAAAAAAATATGATCTGGAAGTCTGGGCGCCGGGACAGCAGCGCTGGCTGGAAGTTTCTTCGTGCAGCAATTTTGAAACCTTTCAGGCGCGCAGAATGAATATCAAATTTAAATCCCGTGAAACCGGAAAGCCGGAATTTGTACATACATTAAACGGTTCCGGCTTAGCACTGCCTCGGGTTGTTGCGGCAATTATTGAACAATATCAAACACCGGAAGGAAAAGTTGTTGTGCCGAAAGTTCTTCATCCGTACACTAAGTTTACCATCATTGAATGAAATCTCTCTTACGACTCAAACCGTACCTGCTTCGCTATAAAACAACATTATTCTACGGACTGCTCACGGTTATCGTGAGCAATCTTTTTGCTGTCGCTGCACCGTGGTATATCGGAAAAGCCGTTGATGAATTGAAAACCGGAATTGCTTCCGGAAATCTTGTGCAGACCGATTTGCTCTTTTATGCGATTCTTGTTGTTCTCTTTGCCGTTATTGCCGGCGTTATGCTTTTTCTTACGCGGCAGACAATCATTGTCGTCTCGCGGAAAATTGAATATGATCTGCGCAACGATTTTTTAGCGCATCTGCAAAAACTTCCGTACAGCTATTTTCAAAATACCTCAACGGGCGATTTAATGGCGCATGCAACGAATGATATCAGCGCCGTCCGAAATGTTCTCGGTCCCGGAATTATGTACCCTGCCGATACGCTAATGACCTTCTCCATGTCGCTGACTTTAATGTTTGTAAAAAATTGGGAACTGGCGTTGTTTGCGCTCGCTCCGCTTCCGTTTGTTTCGTACGCCGTCTATCGCTTGGGAAAAATTATTCACTCGAAATTTAAAGACCGGCAGGAACAATTTTCCGTACTTACGACAAAAGCGCAGGAAAATCTTTCAGGCGCCCGCGTGGTAAAAGCGTATGTTCGCGAGGAATATAGATCGGAAGA
>JACFMZ010000009.1:0-40822 GCA_019455105.1 Bacteroidota bacterium
AAAGAGCGTTTTAAATATATTGTGTGACATACTCTCTCGCTCCTTGCGGTATAACTAGTTATTATGTCTACTGAGTGGACAATTTCTGCGCTAATGAGTATATTGTCTACCAGCGTTAATTAAATTCTTATTCGTAAGAATTACGTTAGAAAGGTAATGCTATGGCAGAATCAAAGTTGATTGACAATGTTCGCGAATGTATGCGGCTGAAACATCTCAGCATTCGAACCGAAGAAGCCTACATTTATTGGATACGCGAGTACATCCTCTTTCACCAAAAACGCCACCCGCAATCCCTCACCGAGCAGGATATCCGTGCATTCCTTTCGTACCTTGCCCGTGTGAAAAATGTATCTTCTTCTACTCAAAATCAAGCACTAAATGCATTAATTTTTTTGTATGAAAGTGTTTTAAAAATTCCGCTGGCAAAGATTGAAGATGTAGAACGCGCGCATCGCACCAAACGGCTTCCCGTAGTATTTTCTCCCAATGAAGTCCAAAAGATCCTTTCACACTTGCAGGGAACGAACAAGCTCATCGTCTCTCTTCTCTACGGCGCCGGACTCCGTTTATTGGAAGCGCTCCGTCTTCGCATTCACGATCTCGATTTCGATCAAAAGATAATTACGGTGCGCCGGGGAAAAGGGGACAAAGACAGAGTAACAACACTTCCGGAAACATTGATTGAGCCGTTACAATTGCAGATTCAAAAAGTTATGCTTCAGCATAAAGAAGATTGTGCGAACGGATACGGCGAAGTGTATCTGCCCGATGCGTACGCCGCAAAGAATCCTTCCGCCGCCACACAGCTCGGATGGCAGTATCTTTTTCCATCGTCGAAACTTTCCAAAGATCCGCGCACGGGAAAAATAATGCGTCATCATCTGCACGATACCTACATTCAGCGCATTGTGAATGAAACAATTCAGAAAGTGGGAATCACAAAAAAAGGATCGTGTCATTCATTCCGTCATTCCTTTGCAACGCACTTGCTTGAAAATCATTACGATATCCGCACCGTGCAGGAACTTCTCGGACATTCCGATGTTCGCACCACCATGATCTACACGCACGTACTCAACAACGGCGGCATTTCCGTAAAATCTCCGTTGGATAGGTAATCGCAGTCATGCTGAGCAATTCATCCGGCGCTTCATCGTGCCAACGGGATGCTCCACCAACTGTTTTTTCTGTCTTGCTTTCTGCGTATAGTCTTTCATTCGCGCTTGGATTATTTCAATCACCGATTCACCAACCCGCCGATAGATACAACGACCATTGGTGCGGCTTCGTGTGCATACAGAACGAAGCAAACACTGCTTGAACGCCGATGCTGCATACACTCGTATCCGTTTACTTCGTTTCAGTGTCTCACACGAAAATGTCAATTGTTCTTTTGCCGGACACAGACAGTCAGAGATATTGGGAATGAGAGAAAAAAGTAAGTTTGTGTAAAGAGAGAGCCCCCTGCTTTAAAACAATAAAGCCGCACAGCATTCTGCGCGGCTTTATTGTACAGGCATATTTTTTCTACCCGGCGTTTGAAACAGGCATGGCAACGGTAAAAGTTGAACCTTTTCCTTCTTCGCTTACAACGGAGATAGTTCCGCCGTGCGCCGTAACAATAAGTTTACATATCGCTAATCCGAGTCCTGTCCCTTTTTCTTTTGTCTTTTCCGAAGAAGAAACCTGGCGGTAATGTTCAAACAGATAGGTTAACTCTTCCGGTTTCATCCCCACGCCGTTATCCGTTACCTCAATATGAACATGTTTCCCCGGCGAATCACATTTTGCGCTCACCGTTACCGTTCCTCCCTTCGGCGTAAATTTTAACGCATTGCCGAGCAGGTTGGAAATGACCTGTTCAAATTTTTTCGCATCAATATTAATCGGCGGAAGGTTCGGTTCAATGGATGTTTCTAACTGTATCTGTTTCCGTTTAAACTGCAGCTTTACAAGATGAAGCGAACGGGAAAGAAAATCCTGCACGAACATCGGTTTTTTCTCCAGTGTAATTTGTCCGGCTTCATACTTTGAAAGGTCAAGCAGCTCATTTACCAGATTAATCATGCCGGAGGTTGAATTCATCATCCGCACTAAAATATCCTTCGCATCCTGATCTAACGGCTGGTGGTCTTCGGCAACGCCTAAAATATAATCCACTCCGCCGAGAATAACGGTCAGCGGCGTGCGCAGGTCGTGCACGAGCATTGCCATAAACTGCGAGCGAAGTTTTTGCAGTTCCCGTTCGGTTGCCGTTACTTTATAGATAGAACGGACACGCGCAATCAATTCATCAACATCAATCGGCTTGGTGAGATATTCTTCGGCGCCGGCAAGAATTCCCTGGGCAATGCTCTGCGGATCTTTTTTTGCGGCGGTTAAAAAGATAACCGGAATTTTTGCCGTGCGCGGATCGGCGCGAAGCCGTTCCATTGTTTGAAAGCCGTCCATTTCAGGCATTTGAATATCCAGCAGAATAATATCCGGCTGTTCGCGCAGAGCAATTTCCAGACATTCCATTCCGCTGGAAGCGCGGAGCATGTGTATCGGTTTTTTCTTCAGCGCAAATTCCAGCAAATCGAGATTATCTTCTGTGTCATCAACCACCAGAAGTGTGGGAATTTGTTTTATGTTGGATTCAAAATCTGCCATGCATACACAATGTTTAGTTGGGGGTTAACGAACGTTTAATTAATTGTGAAAGCGACTCCATGGTATAATCTGCTTTCCGCAAGAAGTTAATGGTCTTGCTTTCAATCTCATCCCGCTGCTCGGTGTTTAATTCCATTCCGGTAATGATGATTACGGGAATCATCTGCCATTTCGGGTTTTCTTTTAAATGCCGCATCACTTCAAAGCCGTCCATCACCGGCATTTTCAAATCCAGCAAAATCAGCGCCGGAATATTTTGCTGCACTTTATCAATAGCTTCTTTTCCGTTCAGCGCATAATCAACGGAGTAGCCGGCATCCTTCAAAAATTTTTGAATTAAGATACTATAATCAATTTCATCTTCCACAACAAGAATATAGTTATCGGTAGAAGTAATGGCTTTCTTTACCAGGCGGATAACTACCGAAGCATCCGCCGGCTTCGGCATATAGTCCACCGCGCCGAGCGAAAATGCCAGCGGTTTATTTTCTACAATAGAATGAATCAGCACGGGAATATCTCTGGTAAACGGATTGGCTTTTAATTCGCGCAGAACCTGCCAGCCGTCTTTTTCCGGCATTTGAATATCGAGCGTGATAACATTCGGCTGAAGTTTTTCCGCAAGTTTCAATCCGTCAAATCCGTTGTTAGCGGAAAACACCGTATATCCTTCCGGCGTAAGATAGTTACGTAAAATTTCTATTACATCCGGCTCATCATCAATACACAACACTTTTGCTCCGGCATGCGAAGAGGGTTCAATGGAAGGAGTAATTTCCTGACTCTTCAAAGCGGAAAGCATTTCTACCGGCTGTTTCTGTACGGAAGGGAGATCTGCCGGCGCAGCGGGAATTACTTTCGGCGGCATCGGTAACGGCGCCGGTGCGGGCGCAGGAATTGCTTTTTCACTTTTTTGTTCCGTTCCCTCCGCTGAAGATTTCGGAAGCTCCGGCGGTACGGATAAAATAAATGTTGAACCTTTTCCGATTTCGCTTTCTACAACCAAATCGCCTCCGAGCAGGCGCGCCAATCTTCGCGCAATGGGAAGTCCGAGTCCTGTTCCTTTATATTTTCGGGAGTGGCTTGTATCAATCTGCTGAAATTCTTCAAAAATTTTATCAATATTTTGCGGCTCAATGCCGATTCCTGAATCTTTTACGGAAATGTACACCAATCCTTTATCCTGCCAGGCGCGCACTTCAATCACTCCTTGATCCGTAAATTTTGACGCGTTGCTGAGCAGGTTGACGATGATTTGTTTTACTTTCAGCACGTCCGTTCGGAAGAGAGGAAGATTCTGCGCAAGAATATCTTTTAATTCAAGATTCTTCTGCCGGATTAAATGTTCCGTTGTCATAATAGCGCCGGCAACAACGCTCTCCACCGATTCCGTTTCAATGCTGATGTGCATTCTTCCCGATTCAATTTTTGAGAAGTCGAGAATATCATTAATCAGCTGCAGCAGATGCCGTCCGTTCTTTAAAACTTTTTCCAGCGCTTTCCGCTGATCCGAAGTAAGCGGATCGCCGTGTTCGCCTAACAGAATAGAAGTAAAACCAATAATGGAATTTAACGGCGTGCGAAGTTCGTGCGACATGTTGGAAAGAAAGTCGGATTTTACGCGATACGCTTTCTCTAATTCCTGTGTCTTTACGTTTAACTCTGCATGCTTCTGGGAAATTTCGCACGAAAGCTGCTGCGTCTGTTCAAGATTTTGCGCATTGGTAATGGCAACGCCGATCTGCGGAATAACGCTTTCAATTAATCCTTTCGTTATATCGCCGAAACGGTACGTGGAACCGAAGATAATGACGCCGATTAAATTTTCCTGAAAGATAATCGGGAAGGCATAAATATATTTCGGAACAATTGCCTGCACGCCGGTTTCAACCGTAAAATTAGCGGTCGACGCTTCATCGATAATTTCAATTGGTTTTTTCAGCCGCGCACATTCTCCGGGAATCCCTTCGCCGAGTTTATACGTAACGTTCGCCTCTTTTTCGTTCATCATTGCAAATCCGCTGGCTCGGGATAAACGTTCTTCCTGCTCATTGTAAATATAGAGTGCGCCGATTCCTGCACGAGACTGTTGACAGAGTAGTTCAAGCGATTCCGAAACAACGCCGGTTAATGTTTCATTCTGATTTAAAGTCGTCATAATATCGGAATAGGCTTTAATGCGGGAATAATTTTCCTGCAGCATTTCCGCCATGCGGTTGAAGTCGCGCGCCAGCTCGCCGAATTCATCGCTGCGGTTCACGTTAATGGAAATAAATTTCGATTCCATAATGCTGCGCGTTCCTTCACGAAGAAGTTCCAGCGGCTTGGTAATATTCCGTGTAAGAAAAAATCCGAGCGCGACCGCAAAAATAGCAAAAAGAATATTCACTAAAAGAATAAAGCGGGAAACATCCGTGCCTAAGGTGCTGGCATTTTGAATGCGCCGTTCCTGCGTAGAAAGTAATTTTTGATACACCGATGAAACTAATGAACGGCACGTAGTGAGATAATGTTCGCGAACTTCAAGAGTATCAAGCGCTGCCGATTCTATTTCTGCAGAATCGAACGTTGAATTTATTTGCGCAAGGGCAATGCGTTTTTCCGCAACGGCTATCACCCATTCATGAAAAATTGTTTCTACCTGATAGATTGTTTGCTGAACAATTGTGTCTTGCGGAATGGCTTTCAGTTCTTCCAGCGATTTTGTAAAATCGTTTAAGCTGGTAAGAAAAATTGCTTTATATTCCGGCGCTTTAGTTTTTTGATAGAAGTCCAGATACTCCGGAATATCTTCAAGGTTCGTGCGAAGATGTTCTATCTTACCGAGGTATTCAACATCCAAAGCGGCGTATTGATAATGGCTTTCCATTTGATGAAGAACATTCGTCACCAAAACGGTCATCGCAATAAGGATGACAATTAACAAGCCGAAATTTCCGAGAACTTTTTGATAGACACGCGAACGGAGCATAATTAGGTTTCCTGCAATATCGTTGCGAATTAAAGATTGGTAAATTTTCGAATAAGTTTCAGCAGCTCTTCCGGGTCCATCGGTTTGGTATAATGTTCCGCACATCCGATGGAGCGCGTTAGTTCTCTGTCTTCAGAACGCGCCTGCGCGGTAAAGGCAATGATTGGAATTGAGCGGGTTAACGAATCGCCCTTAATTTTTTTAACGGCTTCATAGCCGTCCATCACCGGCATCTGCATATCCATTAAAATCAAATCCGGAAGTTCTAACTTTGCAAGCTGTACTGCTTCAGCGCCGTTTTCGGCAACAACCAGCCGGAGATCTAACTTGCTGCGCTCTATCATAAAGATCATTAAATCTCGATTGTCTTCATCATCTTCAGCAATAAGCAGGCATTTCGACATAGGCTTCAAATATGGAAACGGATATTCATGTTTGCATAAGGTAGAAACTGTTCTCTTGAGATGCAACATTGTAACCAAAAAGTAACAAAAAAAACGGTGCAGATTTTTCAATCTGCACCGCCTGAAAATACCTCTTTCTTTTATTGCTACTTCAGCAGCATCATTTTTTTCGTTGAAACAAACGAGCCTGACTGAATTCGGTAAATATAGATACCGGAAGCGACCTGCGAACCGAAGTTATTTTTTCCATCCCAGGTTTTTTCATAAGTACCGGCATTGAGTGTTTCGTTTACCAGAGTGCGAACTTCGCGCCCAAGCAAGTCGTAAATTACCAATGTTGTCGGACCCTGCTGTAAGATTGAGTAACGAATATTTGTTGTCGGGTTGAACGGATTCGGATAGTTCTGATGCAATGCATATTCTGTCGGCAGTTGCGCGGCTTCTACAACACCGGTCATCGGCTGCAATGCAATTGTTTTGAACGAGCTTCCCCATTCACTTCCCCACCATGATTTATAGTAGCTGCCTCGCGCGCTGTCCCATTGACTCATACCATACGGCCAAGGAAGAGTAGAATTAAATTGGAAGCCATCCGGATCAAAGATAACCATTGAAACCGGAACAGCCTTATCTCCATCTGCATAACCGAGTGAGGCGAGTTTAATTTTTAATTCAGCGGTAAAACCATTATCAACATTTGTGGTATCATTAACGGTTGATCCGGCTCCCAACACTCCTGCACCGGCACCGGAATTCAACACGCTTTCTTCATACCGAATGGTATTTGCCGTTGAATCAATATTTTGATAATACAATTTGTATTCTTTTGTTTCGCCGGTTTTGTTCTTAATTTGAACAAAAATTCCGTCGGCTTCCCAATCGAATTTACAAATTGATTTATCGGGTGATTGAATGCCAATGTATAAATCACTGCCGTATTGCAGGAACTTCACTTTGGTATAGCTGGTATCTTTGTACGGAATGTGATAAGTAACGCCGCCGACATCAAACGATGCTTTAATATCAAAGCCGCCGGTTACAGTCTTTTCATTTCCGGATTTTGGTGCATCAGAGGGTCCGAAAATCAGCGTGCTGGCATTTGCCCATTCCGGTTCATCCAGCTTACCATCGAGTGTTACTTTTGCCGTTATGGTATGAACTGTATCAGGATTGTCAAACGGAACAGAACCGGAGATCATTGTTCTTGCCGGCATTGCATACGGTGAACCTTCATTGTACTGTCCGTTAAATCCTACATATCCTTCTCCGGCGTTTTTAATTTTCAGCGTAAAGGTAAACAACGCACCGGAATCTTTTAGCGCTGTCGAACCGGAAGCTGCCACTCGCAGCATTGCGCCGTTAATCTGGTTCACGGCGAAGGTAAAGCCCGAGCTGATTGTTCCGTTATTTGTTGCGCTGACATATTGCAATTTCGTCGAATCGAACATGATATTAAATTGATACGAAGAAATATTAAACGTATCAACTTTCATTCCTGTTACTGCAGAAAGAGTAACTTCCGCACCAACATCTCCGCTGCCGGTAGTTATAGACATCGGAACTTCAGGAATAATATCATCAACTTGTCGCATAATTATTTGATAGCCGGAAGTAAACGGTGAAGAGTTATCAAATTGACCGGCAACACCAACGACGGTGAACGGCTGTGTAAGGGGCGGAACACCGTTTGCCGAGCTTAACGCCGGAACACGGAGCGTTAAAGAATCAGTACCGTTATCGGTAATAGTAATATTTGTTCCCGGTGCACCGGCATTGGGCCATTTTAATGAACCCGGTGTTAAGCGTGCATTGTGAATCATAATAACGGAGTTTTCTAATTTTTCTCCGAGTTTGTCAAACGATAAATCTGCAATGGTAACTTCTTTGGGCTTCGGTTCTACACCTGGTCCGTCATCAATTACTTCTATATGTAATCCGGTACCCGGAATTGCAATTTGAATTTTACCGTTATATTGATCTACTTTACCGGCGGCATAATAGACATTTCCGCGTTTCATTCGCCATGGCGGAGCAACGCCGCTGACGGCAAATTCCACAATATCCACAGCACCGGAATCATCTTGAATTATCACATCGTGACGGCTGGTCGGAATGGCAATTAAGCTGTCTTCCTGTACACAAACGCCTTTAAAGCGCGCCGCAAATCCTTTATAAAGCATTACACCGTTTTCATCAATAGCGCGAACAGTAGAAAGAGCCATTGGGGTTACGCCGGCAAAATATTTTTCGGTTGCCGTTACAACGCGCGCACCGCGGTCATCAGCAACGGTAACGTAATACTCAATACGGTTTCCGTTCAAATTATTCGCCGCGGCAAGTATTCCACGATAGGTACCGTTGGTTGAGTCACCGGAAACGAGCGACATAACAACCTTACCATTGACTGTACCGTTAATAGTATAAGAAATCCATACGCTGTCTTTCGGTATATATCCGTCATCCCGCACATCTATATAAACCGTATCAGGCTGGTTGTTAAACGGAACATATTGTGTTCTTCGGAAATTAGCAGCCAGAGGATTTAAGTTCTGAAGAAGAACATTTCCTGTTTTCCAGGCGCCGAATGCGTTATTATCCGCAAGCATATAAATGATAAACGTGCTGTCTGCATCGTTATATTGTAAATCAATATCAGAGCCGATTCCCGTTGCACCAGTTGTTCCTAAAATCGGTGTTTCACCAACTCTTACCGCATTAGCGAAACCGTACGTAACGTTTAACAATACTCCTTTTCTGTTATGACCAGCGGTAATTGCGCTTTCAGCAAGAGCTACCCACTTTCTTCCGGCGGCTTCACGATACGCAATATCTACAGAAAGCGGCGCCGTCTTCGTCGGCACAGACTCAACAATTCCTCCGGTAGTATTATATAAACGAAGCGCGGCGGCACCCTGCTGAGCTGCCAGGAAATTTCCGCCGGGAGTAATCTGAGCTATTCCCACAGCTGCTTGGTTTCCGGTTACTTTTCTATATCCGGTGTTGTGAAAATTAATACCATCAGTTGTTGTGAAGACCATTACGGAATCCGTTGCGGCATTATTTCCGCCGACATAAATAACGGTATTAACTCCAGTACCGGCAACATCAAAGGCATCACCATAACGTCCATTGACATCTAACAATGAGCCTTCAAACGCAACCGTTGGAATAGTTGTACTGCTATCATCTTTCCAGCGATAAATTTTAAATGCTGCCGGACTTGTAACAAGATTTGTGGCGTACACAACACCATCTTCTGTTACCTCAATATCCACAATTGACAATGTCCCGCCCGAAATTCCCGTTGTGTTTAATGAATCTAACAATACTCCTGTGGCCGCATTATAGACATAAATTTTCGGCGGAGCGGTTGCTTTGCTGGCAATAAGATAATGTCCTGTTGCTCTGTTTAATGCTGCACCGCGTACATTATCTCCCGATGCTGCAAATTGAGGCGTTGTTCCGCCCACAACTTTCCACACTTCAGTGAACTGCGCAAACGCTGATCCGGAAAAGACCATCATCATCAGCGACAACGCAACACCAAGAAATGTAATTTTCTTTTTCATAGTGTTTCCTTTTTTTGTTAGTGAATCCATTGTGTTATAATGTGTAATAAAAAATATTTTGCGGCAGCGAATGATATTTTCATTCTCTGCCGCAAAAAAATATTACTTCAAGAGCATCATCTTTTTAATCTGGCTGAAGCTGCCGGATGTTAACCGGTAGAAATACACACCGGATGCAACTTTGCTTCCCTGTACGTCGGTAGCATTCCACTGCACGCGATACGAACCGGCATTTTGTACTTCATTAATTAACGTTGCAACTTCACGTCCGGCAATATCATAGATCTTTAACTGCACCAAACCATTTTGCGGTAATTGGTATTCAATGGTTGTTGAAGGGTTAAACGGATTCGGATAATTCTGTGAAAGCGTATAGGTTGACGGGACTTCAATTTTTCCCGCACCAACGCTGGTTACAGAACTAATCCGCGTATCGTTAAACTTCACATCTTCAGCTTGGATGGTAATATTATCCGACGCTTTCAACACTTCAGCTTCAACAATAAACAGCTGACCGCCTTCGTCAAGAGCATCGCCATTTGCCATAGCAACATTTACATATCCGCTTTGTATGTTAGAAGCAATGGTAAAGGTTTTTGTAAGATCAGTTTTTTTAATGTTTTTAATTTTTATTGCAGAGCTGTTGTATAACAGTTTCATTTCTGCTGAACGAATTCCTGCCAAATCGGTTGGAATGGCAACAGGAATTTCGACTGTTTGTCCGGCATTTCCTCTTGCGTTGTAAATAGTCATCGCAAGCTGTGCCGGTTCGTTTTTCTTAATGCTTCTGAATGGTGCTAACGGTTGTGTCCACGGCAGATACGGAATTTTTCCGACAACAAAACCAAGAATTAAGCTTGCATCAACAGCATCGACTGAGGTTCCTTCAGCGGAAAGATTAACATCGCCGATTTTTGTTTGATCATCCGTTAATGTTATTGTTCCAACAACAGATTGGAGAATCAATGAAGCGTCTAAGGCAGAGGCGCTTCCATCTCCGGTTATATCGCCGACACCTGCAGTAATGCCAATTGTTCCATACGGATTGTAAGAAACATCATCAATATTTAAAGTCCACGGTGATGTTCCTCCCGGCGCCCAAATTTTTAATCCGTCTATAGAAATACGCGAACCGGACATTGCCTTTTTCGCCGGAGATCCTGCTAACGCGCCAATCCATTGGCTTTCATCTTCTAAATTCCATTGATAAAGATGCCATTCGCCGTCGTTAATAACCGGAAGTCCGATTGAGGTTTTTGATGCGGCGCCTCCGTCTCCCGGATCATCCATATAAATTGCAAACACAGCACCCGCTGGAGCGGTAGAAGTGCGCGCCCAATAACCAATATATCCGTACGGAGCTAAAGAATCGTTGTTTGCAGGCGTGCCGATTCCTGAGAGCATTCGTACCGTAAACGCTCCGCCGGCGCCGGTGAGAGAGAGTTCCAATGCAGAACCTGCACCATTACCATGGTTTCGTGATGCCGTTCTTATTGCTGAACTTGAACTAAGTCCCGCGGTTGTTCCGGAAAAAGATGGAGCAATTGGGTTTACTGAATTTATTGGATTTCCAAAGTGTCCGGCATTGACATTAAAGTTATCAAGAATTTTTGTGCCAATTGTACCAACAACAATAACAGCGCTGCTTGTCCATTTTGTCGGAGCGGTCATCGGCGGCACATACATTCTTACCCATTCGGTCGACGGGTTGGCAAAATAAATATTTCCTAAAATGTCTGTAGCAATAGCATGATATGCTGATGTTGAAGAAACCGGCATAAATAATTTTGTGAAAGCTTTTCCATCCAAATCAACTTTAAATACTCCTCCGTTTGCGCCTAATACTCTTGCATATAAAATATCATCGGCATTTGAATTTTTATTTGTGCCGCGAAAGACATTTAAATGCGTTACGCGTTCGGGAAAAGTAAGAGTATCAAGTACGGTAAATGTACCAGAAATAAATTTTGCCCGTCCAAGCTTTGAGTATGTAGTCGATGAAGCACCGAATGAAAAATAGACATAACCGGAATCATCAACAGCCACATCACGGAGATATCCTGCTGCTTCAGCTGTTGTAAATAACGTATCGGCAACACCGTTCGGCGTGCGGCGGATAAGTTTATTTGCATAGGCAATTAATAATGTCGGACTTCCTGAGCCAAATGCGGCTATACCACGGGGCATTGGAAATGCCGCCGTATCTTCTATTGTTTGCGTGAGAACGCCGTTATGAAACACCCGAATATTTCCCAAACTTCCAGTTGTTCCTTGCTGAGCCGCAACATACAAATCACCGTTCGGCGCAAAAGTCATATACCAAGGATCAGTTCCATTTGGAGGTGTTACATAATATTCGCTTCCAAAATCTGAAATTTCCGAGCCGGCGCTTGAGGCAACTAAAAGGCGTGCGTGTCCGCCGCCGCTTTCCGATAAAATAATATTTCCAAACATCGGGCTTGCGGGATCATTCACAACTTCAATATCTCTACTTGATAGTCCCGAACCTTCTTTCCGAACTGCACTCTGCCATCCTTGTACCCAGTTAGATGTTGAATTACCGGTATCTGAGGTAAAGACTTCTACAACATATCTGCCCATCGGAACTAATTTGTTGTCGTTTCCTTTTCCATCCCATTCCATGTTATGCGTACCTGCAGCAAGATTTAAAATCGGATCGAATGATCGTACAACGTTATTTCCGCTTTTAATTCTTACAACAACAGTATCGGCATTGCCGTTAATCGTAAACCAAAGTCGTGCCCCCGTCCCGTCTTGGAATTGTCCGTCAAATGCCGTCGAATCCGGATTGGTAATTTTTAACCCGGTGGCATAAGTACCGGCATACGATACATTCCAACTACCCATCAGCAGCATAAAAAATGCCGCCAAACAAATTTTAACAGATTGTCTCATAGAAGATTCTCCTCTATTGTTGTGTGTTGTGGTGAAGTAGGTGTGATTGTGAGTTTTTGAAGCAATGCGATGTAAAATTATTTCTAACATAAGACACAGGTTCCTTACACGTAAGAATTTTTCAACAGTGTATAAGCAATAAGTTCAGTTTATGGACGAAAGATTATTTTACCGAAATGAAAGGCGTATCAATTAACTATAATATATTTCTCTTTTTTTAGATAAAATGTATAAAAATATATTCTCTTACTGCATGGAATATGTATAATCATATCTTAACATGCAATAAATAATTTACCGCTAAATCCTTATTGTGATATTTTATAATTTTTAAAGTATTGACAAAATAAAACAAAAATTGTATGTTCTCACACACAATATTAATAACATGGAGGTGATATGTCTAAAAGCTTAAACAAAGTTATGCTGATTGGAAATTTAGGGAAAGACCCTGAATTGAAATACACTCCCAGCGGAATTGCCGTTGCAACATTTTCCATCGCTACCTCTGAATCGTGGAAAGATCAGGATGGGAATCAGCAGGAAAAAACAGAATGGCACAATATTGTTGTCTGGCGGAAACTTGCTGAAATTGCCGGTGAATACTTAAAAAAGGGGAAAAAAATCTACCTTGAAGGAAAACTGCAAACCCGAAATTATGAAAAAGACGGCGTAAAACGCTATATCACCGAAATTGTTGCCGATAGTTTTATTATGCTCGACAGCGCAGGAAAACAAAACGGCGGTTCAGCCGATGCCGAAACATTCTCGGCTCCCGTCGATACTGCGGCAAAAGATGATGATCTCCCATTCTAAATACTATAACGTTTAATTTTTTAATTACAGCCCCGAAAATACGGGGCTGAATTTTTTTAAGGATTTACAATGAAAAAAATATCTCTGCTTCTTATAATTTTTCTCTTTCTTCATCCGTCATTATTCAGCGCATCAAAAAAGCCGGTTCGCGGAAAACACGGAATGGTGGTTGCCGCTGATCCTCTTGCCGCTCAAGCAGGGCTGGAAATTCTTAAAGCCGGCGGAAATGCTGTAGATGCTGCGGTCGCAGTCGGCTTTGCACTTGCAGTAACATATCCCGCTGCAGGAAATATCGGCGGCGGCGGGTTTATGAATATCCGGTTGGCGGACGGAACATCCATCACTATTGATTATCGCGAGAAAGCTCCCGGTAAAGCATTTCGCGATATGTATCTCGATTCGGCAGGAAATTTTCTTCCGCAGAAAAGCCAGTACGGTCATCTTGCTTCCGGCGTTCCCGGATCCGTTGCCGGGATGCTTTTAGGGTTGGAAAAGTTCGGAACGATGAATCGTAAGCAGGTTATTTCTCCCGCGTATAAACTTGCCAACGATGGTTTTCCGCTGCTGCGAGAATTAGCAGAAGATATAAAATACTCTATTAAAGAATTCTTGCCGTTTCCCGGCTCCATGAAGTCATTCACCAAAAACGGAAAACCGTACGAAGAAGGAGAAATCTGGAAACAACCCGACCTTGCAAAAACATTACAGCGGATTATTGAAAAGGGACGCGACGGATTCTACAAGGGCGAAACGGCAAAATTAATTGTGGAAGAGATGAAACGAGGCGGCGGATTAATTTCATTGGAAGATCTTGCCAATTATCACGCCGCGCTTCGCAAACCGGTGAGCGGAACATACCGCGGCTACGAAATTATTTCCATGCCGCCGCCAAGTTCCGGCGGAATTGCCCTCATTCAGCTTTTAAATATTCTTGAAGGCTATCCTTTAAAAAACTACGGCGCCAACTCCGCAAACACTCTTCAGCGGTACATTGAAGCAATGCGCCGCGTGTACGCAGACCGCGCGGAATTTCTCGGCGATCCCGATTTTTACAAAGTTCCTTCAACGTGGCTTACATCAAAAGATTATGCCGCTCTTCGCCGCGCAACAATTGATACCCTTCACGCAACGCCGAGTTCAGAAGTTTCTCACGGAACAAAACCGCCGCACGAGCCGGATGAAACTACGCATTATTCCGTTGTGGATAAATGGGGAAACTGCGTGAGTGTTACCACCACCATTAACGGCGGTTTCGGTTCATGCGTTGTGGTTGACGGTGCAGGATTTTTATTAAATAATGAAATGGATGATTTCAGCGCTAAGCCGGGTGTTCCCAATATGTTCGGCGCGCTCGGAAATGTTGCCAACGAAATTCAGCCGAACAAACGAATGCTTTCTTCCATGACGCCGACAATTGTTTTAAAGGATGGAAAGCCCTTTATGGTTATCGGCACTCCCGGCGGCACCACAATTATTACAACTGTTATGCAGGTTATCTGCAACGTCATCGATTTCGGCATAAACATTCAAGAAGCGATTGACGCGCCCCGCATTCACCAGCAATGGTTCCCCGATTCAACATTCTTTGAAAAGCGCGGACTCTCATTCGACACACTGGAAAAATTAAAAGCAATGGGACAAACAATGATTGAGCGGCGTGGAAATTCCGGACTTGCCGAAGGAATTATAATAGACAGTGAACGAAATATTTATTACGGCGCCACCGACCCGCGCGGCTACGGCGCGGCTGTGGGATATTAATTATTCGCTCACAGCATATTTTTTTTTCTTTGTCATTCCGAGGAGCAGCGCGACGAGGAATCTCACTTTTGCTTTTAAGTGTAAGTTAAGGTTCCTCATCACTTTTCCGTTTTAATTCTCCGATGAATAAAAATTCTTAAAGGAAGCAAGACCTATGAATCCTCAATCTCTTCGAATAATTTTCGTTGTAATGCTGCCGTTATTCATACTTAGCATTGATTGTAAAAAAGACGGCGGCACAATAATACCGCCCGACCCACCACCGCCAGGCGAAGACACAACCGCTAACCCGCGTAAATTAATTGACAACGCGGGTTATCCCGATTGGTCTCCCACAGGAGAACGCATTGCGTTTGTGCGCAACGACAGCATACGATTATGGTATTTTGCCGATAAACACGAAGAGTTTATTACCACAGGCACAGAGCCAAATTTCTCTCCCGACGGCAAAAAAATTACGTTTGAGCGTGACAAAAAAATTTATTGGATTGATGTAGAGACAAAACAAGAAACTTACCTTACTGACGGCATAACGCCAAACTGGAGTGCAAACGGCAAATGGATTGCATTTGCCAACAAAACCGCCTCACGCTTATTAACCGACGGTACGATTATTTATGGCGAGCCATCGCCCGACAGCAGTATTTATTATTACGATTTAGACAGCAATAAAATTAACCGGGTTGTAATTACTAATTACGACTCGCTGTATATTGGCGATAAACTTTCTTTGTTTTTTCCGACGTGGGGAATGAATGATTCTATTTTGTTTTTTTCTTCGGAGATAGGAATTCGTCAAGTAAAAATTACTGGTGGTATAGCAGTTTTATTTTGGTTTCCATTGCCTAATACAACAGAAGGATTAAGCAAAAAAAATAAGATTACTGCAATAGGTAGCAGTGGTCAACAACGCTGGAATGAAGTGACAAACAGACTAGTATATTGGGGTTTATTAAACACGGGGTTTAATCAATATACACCAGCATCTATGATTTATAATTTTAACACAGGATTTCAAGATGGTGGAATATATGAAGCAACTGATCCATGTTGGGAGCCAGACGGATTGCGTTTTTGCTACCACTATCAAAATTCTGTTTGGATTTACAAACCATAACAATGTAAAAAGAAAGGAGAAAATGATTATGTGTGCAAAAGAAAACGCCCGCATTGTGCGTTAACACAAATACAGGTGCAACAAAAACAAACGAAGAGAGTTCCGTCAATATTTTTTTCCTCGTTCTAAAAACAATATTTGGGAAAAAGAAAAAATGAAACGGTTTTCTTTTTCCTTCTTTTTTTTTGTATATTTTCACCATCGAAACCTGTGGAAACAATTCACAGGTTTTTATTTTTATTAACGAAAGAACTTGTCATTCCGCCTACTGGTGCCGAAGGCAATCCTTCTCTGCGACAAAAAAATTTATGTCAGAACAACAATACGATCCTAACAATCCCATTCAAGTCGGCGGGCAAGCCGTCATTGAAGGAGTAATGATGCGTGCCAAAGGAATGATTGCCACGGCGGTTCGCCGCTCTAACGGCGAAATTGTTATTAAACGTCAGCCATTTACCTCTATTATAGAGAAATATCCAAAACTCAACATCCCGATTCTTCGCGGCGCAATCGGGCTGATTGAAATGATGTACATCGGCATCAGCACGCTGAACTATTCCGCTGAAATTGCAATAGAAGACGAAAACAAAAAGAAAAAAGAACAGTCAAAATTTGCACTGGCGGTAACGCTTCTCTTTTCACTTGCGGTCGGCATCGGAATTTTCTTTTTGCTTCCGCTCTATACCGCAACACAGTTCTTTACCATTGAACAAAAACCGATCGCCTTCAATCTTGTTGCCGGAGCAATCCGCATTCTTCTGCTACTTGCTTATTTGTACGCAATTTCTAAAATGAAAGACGTGCATCGGCTTTTTCAATATCACGGTGCGGAACACAAAGCCGTGTTCGCGTTTGAACAAAAAGCGCCGCTGGAAATTTCCGAAGCAATGAAATACACCCGCTTTCATCCCCGCTGCGGAACAAGTTTTGTTCTGCAAGTAATGTTAATTGCAATTATTTTATTCGCCGTAATGGATACAATTCTTCTGCAATTTATTGATTCCATTTCTCTGCCGATTCGTCTTGCAACGCATATTCCGTTCATTCCCGTCCTCGGCGGAATCAGTTACGAATTTTTGAAATTTTCCGCGAAGCACAGCAATTCAACAATCGGAAAAATTTTTGTCGCACCCGGATTGTGGCTGCAAAAAATCACCACGCAAGAACCAGATGAATCTATGATGGACGTTTCGCTTGCAGCAATTAAAGCCGCCTTGCAGATTGATGGTGCGAAACAATAAAAATACCACAATCCGTCATTCCCGTTCCAAAGGAATCCCTTCGGGACATGCTTCTGGCGGGAATCTAATGTTGTAATGAAATCGTACATTTACATATTAGCAAGTAAAAAAGATGGCGTGTTGTATATCGGTGTTACCGCCGAACTTAAACGCCGTGTAATCCAACACAAAGAATCATTGATTCCAGGTTTTACACAAAAATATAAAGTGTCAATGTTGGTATATTTTGAAGAATATTCAGACATTCAAGATGCAATCGTAAGAGAAAAACAATTGAAAAAATGGAATCGCACATGGAAAATACGATTAATCGAAAAGATGAATCCGGAATGGAAAGATTTATTTTTTGAATTGTTTGAGTTTTAATAGATGCCCGACTAAAACGTTCGGGCATGATGTGCCCTCTTTATAGAAAAAATATATGAGCCAATTAGTTGAAAAATTAGAAACAATAAAAAAACGCTTTGCGGAAATTCAAGAATTAATGTCGTCGCAAGCGGTTCTTTCCGACCAGAAACGAAGCAAAGAACTCGGAAAAGAATTCCGCAATCTTGAACCGATTGTTCAAAAAGCCAACGAGTATCTGAAAACGTATAATGATCTTGAAGGAAGCAAATCCGTTTTAAATAACAGCGGTGATGCCGAATTAAAAGAACTCGCCCTGCTGGAAATTGAAGAACTAAAACCGAAACTGGAAACGCTGGAAGAAGAAGTAAAAGAATTATTGCTTCCCAAAGATCCGAACGACGACAAGAACGTAATTATGGAAATTCGCGGCGGAACAGGCGGCGAAGAAGCCGCGCTTTTTGCGTCCGATTTATACAGAATGTATGTGCGTTTTGGCGAACGAATGAAATGGCGCATTGATACGCTGGATTGGAACGAAACGGACAAAGGCGGATTCAAAGAAATTACGTTGAGCATTCAAGGAACAGACGTGTACGGAACGCTTAAATTTGAAAGCGGCGTGCATCGCGTGCAGCGCGTTCCGGAAACGGAAGCACAGGGAAGAGTGCATACTTCCGCTGCCACCGTTGCCGTTATGCCGGAAGTAGAAGATGTCGGCGAAGTGGAAATCAATCCTGCCGATCTTGAACTGGCAACGTATCGCTCAGGCGGAAAAGGGGGACAGAATGTAAATAAAGTAGAAACCGCAGTGCGCATTACGCACAAACCATCCGGAATTGTTGTTGCGTGTCAGCAGGAACGCTCGCAGTTACAAAATCGTGAACGCGCAATGAAAATGCTCCGCTCAAAATTATATGAATTGGAATTGCAGAAGCAACAAGCGGCGCAAGCGGCGGCACGAAAATCTATGGTAGGCAGCGGCGACCGGAGCGATAAAATCCGCACGTATAATTTTCCGCAAAATCGCGTCACTGACCATCGCATCGGAATGACAATTTATAATTTAGATAAATTTATTGACGGCGATCTTGATGAAATGATTGAAGGATTGCGCATTGCAGAAAAAGCGGAACGGCTCAAAGAAGGAACAGGAGGTAATTAAAATTATGAATTAGAAATTATGAATGATAAATTTATTCGGTTACTTCGCGCTCTTCGCGGATAAAATTCTCTTCTTCTCAAAAAATTCTTTCACAATCAAACCACACTCATTATCCAGCACTCCGCCGATAACATGCACGGAGTGGTTAAACTTTTTATTCTCCGTAATATTTACAGCGCTTCCGCAGGCTCCCATTTTTGCGTCATAACATCCGAACACTATTACCGGAATGCGTGAAAGAACAATTGCGCCGGCGCACATCGGGCACGGCTCCATGGTTACGTAGAGCGTACATTCTTTTAAAAATTTATTTTCCAGATGAGCAGCGGCGGCTGTCAGCGCAATCATTTCCGCATGTGCCGTCGGGTCGCGCATCATTTCAATCTGATTATATCCTTTGGCAATAATCGTATTATTATACACAACAACCGCACCCACCGGAACTTCATCATTACGGAATGCGCGCTCTGCTTCTTTCAGCGCTGATTTCATCCAGCGTTCGTGCGTCGTCATTGCGCCGGCGGCTCCGATGAAGCATCGGGGGTGTGTTGAGCGCGTTCAACCATTTTTCCCACGGGTGCAGAAGTTGTTTGGTAGGTTTTCATTTCCGCCAGTTCGCTTAATGCACTGTTAATCCGAAGCGAAGCGGTTTCAATTTCATTTAATTTTTTCATCATATCTTCATCAAGAATTTTTTTCTTCATCAGTTGTACATATCCTAAAATAATTGCCAGCGGATTATTAATTTCATGTTTTAACGTGCCGATGACTTCATGAAGTGTTGTAATTTGTGTCTCCTGCAGTTTCAGGGAATTTTCGTGCGAGGTAATTTCATTTTCCTTAAAGTGTAATTTTTCTCGAAGTCCAATCACTTTAATCATTGCATACGCCAGTATCCACATCCAAAACAACGTATCAAAATGCTGAAGTGCTTCGCTGGCACTGAAATGTTTCCGCTTAAACTTTATATAAAAATCCATTGTGCTGATAAAATAATAGCTGTAAATAAAATACGCCGCCAGCACGGCAGGATATTTCAGGATAAATTTTTTTACGACTTCATATATTGATTTCATACAATCAATTCACAAGAATAAATATTTTTTATCTCATTATTCCGGAATGGTAACATAAAAAAACGATGCTTCATCAGCCGCCGAAAGAACAACTTCATTTGTTATTGAAGGAAGTAAATACGCCTCTCCTTTTTTACCTACTAAAGATTTTTTTTCTCCTTCTCCGTTCCACTGAATTTCAATTTTCCCGCTCATCATTAACAGCACTACCGGCTTTTCTTTGGTTTTAAATAACCGGGTAAATTTATTCTCAACAGAAAACTTCGTTATAACAAATTCTTCAGCAGCAGTGATGTATTGAACGTCATCGTTCTTCTGTTCCTCATTAATAATTTCATAGTTCGAAAAATCCGCACGAAGAATCTGAAGCAGCGTTTCAACATCTTTATATTTCGGAGTCAATCCTGCGCGAACGACATTATCGGAATTTGCCATACATTCCACAATCGTTCCGGATAAATACGCATGCGGAACGCCTGCCGGCGTAAAAATTGCCTGACCGGAACGTAACTGAATGAAATTAAAAAAGAAAAATGAAAATAACCCGACATCATATCCGTAAATTCCGAACTGCATAATAAAATAATCTTCTTCCCGTGTAATATCTCTAATGGAAGCAAGCTGTTGAAGAACGGCATCAATCACTTCTTTTAAAAGCTCTTTCTTTTCTGCGGAACGCATAATGGATGCATAGAATTTTACCAGAAGTTTTTTTCTCTCATCTTCCTCTTTTTCTTTTATCAATCGTTGAATAATACCTTCGTTATCGAATTTTCGAAGCGCGGAAAACTGCATAATAAACCGCACAATCTCATCTGCGGGGCGAAATCCGGCAATGGCAAGAAGCGAATCAACGGCAACGGCAATTTCCGGTTTATGATTATCGTCCGGATAATGCTGCGGATAGTTTTGGTGAAGAAGCGCCGCCTGCTCTTTCGTCGGATGAGTTTGAATTGAAAGCGCCTGCGATGCCGAAAGAATTTTCAACAAAAAAGGAAATGTATTATTAAATTTTTTTGCGGTGCGTTCGCCGAGAATTTCAGCCGGATACTGCCGGACAAGTTCAAACAAACTCGTGCGCGTTCCATTCGCTTCAACTTCCGAAGAAGCGCTCGGATGAGCGCCGATCCATAGCTCTGCATACGGCACATCGGCTTCCGGCGCTATTCCAAGAAATTTCGGAATAAAGGCATCGGCATTTTTTGTTCCCCAGGAATAATGTTGAATTTTATTATAGAGCTTGTATGGTTTCGGCAAAAGCATAAAACGATATTCAAATTTTTTCTTTAATATACAAAAGAATACGGAATCAAAAAGTGGTTTAAAAAAGAAAATGTCCCGTTCATTGGGACATTTTTTGGTACACCCGACAGGAGTCGAACCTGTAACCCCCAGCTTCGTAGGCTGGTGCTCTATCCAGTTGAGCTACGGGTGCATATGAAACTTTAACTACTTTTGATAGCGAAACCCCTTTGGGGTTGAGCTACGGGTGCATGTGAATTTTTATCTTCTCTCGATAGCGAAATCCCTTTGGGATTGAGCTACGGGTGCATGTGAAGTTTTACCTTCTCTCGATAGCGAAATCCCTTTGGGATTGAGCTACGGGTGCATGTAAAATTTTATCTACCCTTGAACAGCGAACTCCGCAAAGATTGATTAAGTCGTTATGGGAATTTCACTTACAATGCACACCAATATACGATTCTTTGATTTTCTTTCCAATAAAAATATTTGCGCGGCTGATTGGCGAGAGAAATATTGTATTTAAAATTTCACATTCTCATTATAGCGGATCTCAAGCACTTCCAGTTTCAACCACATCCAATCTCCCTCTTCAAGTTTCCATGTCGCCCTCATATTCGACGGAACAGTTATTCCTTCAAAAGTTTTATAATCATCAATGGACATTATCCATTCATATTTTTTTGCCTGCGCATCATTTTCTTTATACCGCAGCGCAGAATATTTATGTACCATACCGTTGCTGCTAAAGAAAAATGTTCCGGTCCCTTCCGTTCCGTTATAGGTAATCGTTGCCTGCGCAGTAGTATCATTTATTTTTTCCCAGTGAATGTACGGGCTTAATGCTAAGGAAGGGAACCACACCATTTCTCCCAGATATCTTTGTATTGTTCCTTCATCTAATTTTTTCCCCCGTTCGTTGACGACGGGAATTAAGGAATTTATTGTTATCAACATTTCTCCTTCTCCGTTTTCAAATTTATCTCTTCCTTGGAAACTTAGCAGACTATTCATTGAGGCATCAACCGTCCAGAGAAATGCAGGAGGCTCCATGACGGTGTATTGAACCGCCGAAGCGCGCATCCAGTTTTCAGCATCGGGTTTCATCTGCATTTCTGCTTTCTGCACAACGTTACCGATACGGATGTACGGTTTTCCGACAATGCCTGAATGATACAACCATTGCTGAACCGGTTTCGGTAAATCTTTTAACTCCTCTGCAGTAACAATGCTGTCTTTGCTCATTTTATTTTGGCGCAGCAACTGTATTGTTTCTTTCTGAATACGCTGATGAAAAGTATACATGCCGAATAAAAAAATTGATACAAGAAGAATAATTCCGTTCGCTATGGTTCCGTATTTTGTCTCTTTCCAAAATTGGATAATAAGAATTTGAGAGAGCAGTACGGCGGTAAATCCGGCTATCCAGGAAAAGTCGGAATGATTGAAATACAAAATAACAAACAGGGAAAAGAAAAGCGCCGACAGCAGCCAAAGAATTCCTATCGGCTTTGAAATCGGACGAGCTATCTGTGTAAACGTTTTTATGTTAAACGCTTTTAAAAATCCGATGATATGAATTATCCCATGAAGCAGTACGAAGATACCGAAGAATATTTTCATTGGAGTGCGGGCTCCTTTCAATATTTTTTAGCAGAAAAACATTACAGCGTTTTGTATTTTTTTAGGATTGCGGATTAAGAATATTTTCTAATGCCGATGTAATTTCCGGAAAGGAAAAAGAAAATCCTGCGTGCAATAACTTTTCCGGAACGGCATGCTGGCTTGAAACAATTGCCTCGGCGGCTTCGCCGAATAAAATTTTTAATGCCGCTTTCGGTACAGGCAGCCGAGAAGGTCGGTGAAGAATTTTTCCGAAGATTTTGGAAAATTCTTTCATCGTAACGGCATTGGGGGCGGTAAGATTATACACTCCCGAGAAGTTTTTATTTTCTATCGGAAATATTATTCCGCGTACCACATCGGCCATATGAATCCATGAAAGAATTTGTTCTCCGCTTCCAATCGGTCCGCCGGCACACAATTTAAAAGGTAGAAGCATGCGTTCAATAATTCCGCCGGATTTCTCCAGCACCAGTCCGATGCGGGGAGTTGCAACCCGAACGCCGGCTTGTTCGGCATTGAAGGCTTCTTTTTCCCAAGCAGCAACGAGATTTGCTAAAAAATCATTTCCTGTCGAAGATTGTTCGTTCAACAATTCACTGCCTCGATTGCCGTACACGCCGACCGCCGAGGCGGAAATAAGCAGCTCCGGTTTATGCCGCGCCGATTGAACAGCTTCAACAAGTTTTTTGGTTGCGAGGATTCTGCTGTTCCAAATTTCTTTTTTTATTTTTTTATTCCAGCGGTGTTCAAAAAGATTTTTCCCGGCAAGATTAATAACAACCGACGCTCCCTCAATCTCATTTTGCCATTCTCCTTCTTCGCCGGCGTTCCATTGAACATACCGCACAACTGCCTGCTGAAGTTTTTTCTTCGGGTGGATTGATCGCGAGAAAAGCACAAGCTCATGAGCTTCTCTCGATATCAGATTACATAATGCTGTTCCGATAAATCCCGTTCCGCCGGTAATAATTATTTTCATGACGAGCCTTCATTCAGAATTGTCCGGAGCAGTTCCAAAATATCCTCTAATTTATACGGTTTGGTAATTACCTCGCGCACGCCTAAATCATATAATTTTTTTCGCGCCTGCATTTCCAAATATCCTGATGAGATAATAACATTAACGTTTGGATCAATGCTGATGAGATTTCTAAACAATTCATAGCCGTTCATAATCGGCATATCAAGATCGGAAATGATAATGTGAATATCTTCGGAACGAGCCTGAAATATTTTTAAAGCTTCGTATCCATCCGAAGCGGAAAAAACATTGTAGCCGACCTCTTCTAAACTTTCTTTTAAAATTTCTCGAATCATTTCCTCATCATCAACAATAAGAATTGATTCGAAATGTTTTTCCGTTGAACCGGAAGGGATTTTCCCAGGAACTTCCGGCTCTACTTGCACCAGTGGAAAATAGAGATAAAAAGTCGTCCCTTCATTCGGCTGACTTTTTACATCCACCAATCCTTTATGTAATTTTACCACTCCGTGAACGATTGATAGACCGAGCCCTGTTCCTTTTCCCCGCTCTTTTGTGGAAAAGAACGGCTCGAAAATTCTGCGCCGAACCGCATCCGGCATGCCGATTCCGGTATCGCTGATGCTGATTCGAACATAGTCTATCTCTTCGGCGTGCGGAATAAATTTTCGTATCTCCGTTCCTTTTTTTCTCTTTGCACCGATAAACAGCGTTCCGGTATTCTGCATGGCGTCTCGGGCGTTAATGGCAAGATTCAAAAAGACTTGATGAAGCTGTCCGTCATCTCCCATAATGGTTAAATGATCTTCATGGATTTGATAATCCACAACGATAGATTTGGGAAGGAAGTGTGAAAAGAATTCGCAAATATCTTTTACGAAACTGTTGATGACAATCGGTTTTAGCTCCGCCTGCTCGGGGCGGGCAAAGAGAAGCAGTTGTTTTGAAATTGATGCGCCCCGCTGCGATGCTTCGATAATTTTCTGCACATAGGTTGAAATTTTTCCTTCCGCCGGAATTTGTTTTTTAATTAATTCCGCCGTGCCGAGAACCATTGAGAGCAGATTATTAAAATCGTGTGCAATGCCGCCGGCAAGCGTCCCGATTCCTTCCAGCTTCTGCGATTGAATTAACTGCTCTTCAAGTAATTTTTTCTCCGTAATATCTCGCTGCGTTCCCCACACACCGGTCCACATTCCATCTTCCATTATTCCAATGCCGTTGTTGAGAAAATATTTCGGCTCGCCGGCTTTATCCTGCTCGCGGGATTCGTAATCGAAAATACGATAGCCGTTGGAAATAAATTTTCTCATAAAGTCTAAATTGCCTTGGTCGTCTTCCAGCAGTAAAGAGCTCACGCGCGTACCGATGACTTCTTGTATTGTTTCAACGCCGTACATTTTTGCAAAAACAACGTTGCACTCGGCGATATACGAATATTTATACATCAGGCGAATTTGTTCGTCTATTTCCAGCGTTGTCGGAATCGGCTGATCGAACGCCGTGCGGTAAATTCCTTCTGAACTCTGTTCCACGAACGCTCGGTAGCGTTCTTCTTTTTCCCGCAGCTCCTGTTCGGCTTTTTTCCGCTCGGTGATATCGCGGAAAATTCCCTGTACCACAATTCTGTTCTCATCTAAACGAATAGCGCTGGCATTTATTTCTACGGGAACAACAACGCCGTCCGAACGAAGAATCTCAAATTCCACCGCGCTTTTTTCCAGCACCAATAACGATTCTTGAAAAATATTCGACGCTTCTTCCGCAAGTTCCGGCGGATGAAGTTCGGTTTGATGCATACCGATAATTTCTTCCCGAGTGCGCCGCAGAAGCAGTTCCGCTTCTCTGTTCGCATCAATAATTTTTCCGGTTTTCGGATCAGAAATAAAGACGGCATCTTTTGCATCTTCAAATAATGTGCGGAAGCGAACTTCGGATTCCTGCAGCGCTTCTTCCGAAATTTTTCTATCCGTGATATCGCGGAGCGTAACAATAACGCCGATAATCTTTCCCTCAAAATTTCTATGCGGCGCGTAGGTTGAACTCAGCCATTTTGAACGGATAGTACCGGGAACAAAGTGAGAGACATCTTCTGAGGTAACGACCTCGCCCGAAAGCGCGCGCGCAATCAATTTGTCCACTCCTTCGGCAAGTAAATGCGGAAACATTTCAAAAACATTTTTCCCAAGCAGCGAATCCTGCATAATTCCCGTCAGCCGCTCCATATAATTATTCCACAATTTATACCGGTACTCGCGGTCATACACAATAATTCCTTCGCCGGCATTGGAAATTATTTCGTTGGTAAACTGCACCGCTTCACGCAGCTGCAAATCATTTTCTCTCTGTTTGGAAATATCCCTGACAATAATCTGCGCGGCAGGCTCCCCGTTATACACAAACGATATCGACGATAATTCAACATCTATTTCTTTGCCGTCTAATCGAATCCATTTTTGTTCAAAATTTATCGCACTGCTTCCGCCGTACACTTTTTCAATACGCCGCTTCGATTCTTTTTTATAGGCGGGGTGTAAAAATTCAAAAATATTTTTTCCGATAACCTCCTCTTTTGCCGACGCGCCGATCAGCCGCATGCCGGCTTCGTTGACAAATTTTACAATGCCGTTTTGATGAACGGCAATCGCCATTGGAGAAAATTCCACCAGCGAGCGGTAGCGTTCTTCACTCTCGCGCAGATAAATTTCCGCCTGCTCGCGCACCTGAATTTCTTGCTGCAGTAATTCATTCTGATTTTTTATTTCTTTAAACAACCGATTGTTGGCAATAACCATCGCCATGTGGTTGGCAATAATCTGAAGATGCTCAAGATCGGCTCCAGAAAATTCCCGCAGAACGCTTTTGGTGTACACCGCCAGCGTGCCGATGGTGCTGCTGCCGATAAGAAGAGGAGCGCCGGCGCACGAAACAAACATCCCTTTTGTTTTATCTTCAACATACAGCCCTGACGGATAAAGCACATCTTGAATCTCTGTAATATCATTTATTGCCAGTGCGCGCTTACTATTGAGTATTCTGCCGGTAATTCCGTGGATTGAAGGAAGATCGGCGGTGACTTCATAGTCCGGCAATCCGGCTACGGAAATTAGTTTTGCGCTGCTGTTTTCCAGAATTCGGACAATAACCACATCAATCGCAAACGCCGTTTGTATCAGTTCAGAAATTGTGTGCATTTGCCGCTGAATCGATTGCGAGCCGACCACTTCACCGGTCACCCGCGCAATAAGATTCAGCCGAACAACCGCGCGCTCCAGCGCTTCAGCGGTGTTCACTTGATCCGTAACATCCCGCAGGGTAATAACACTGCCGATGTTTTTCTTCTTCTCGTCATATATCGGCGCGGAAAATATTTCGATAAACAATTCCTTCTCTTCTCTTGAATGAAGAATTACGCGCGCAGGACGATTTATATTTTCCGCGCGGCGGGATGGATTCAACTCCTCCAATGAAAATCGATTTCCTGTTTTTTTATCAACAAGGCGGAAAATTTCATCTGCCGGTTTCCCGACGGATTCTTCTTCCTTCCAGCCGCATAAGTGTTCGGCGCGATTATTCATAAAAAGAATTCTGCCGTTTTCATCAATTGCAGCAACCGCATCGCCGACGGCATTAAGTGTAGCAGCGAGTCTCTGTTTGCTGCGCTGCATTTCCTGTTCAGCTTGAACTTGCTGCATCACCGAATCCAGCGCAAAAAGAATTTCCTTCCCGCGAAACGGTTTTGTAATAAATCCGTGCGGTCGAAGACTTTTTGCATGTTCAATTTTTTCTTTCTCGGTGCCGTCAACAAGAAAAAGAAAAGGAATGTCGTATTCTTGTTTTATTTTTTTTGCCGTTTCAATGCTTTCTTGAAAATTCAAATCAATAAGTACAAGATCCGGAAAGTGTTCGGCAATATAGTTAATGGTTTTTTTTTCGTCCGGCGTTTCGCCGATGATGTGATAGTCAGAAATATCAAGAACGGCGTGCAATTCTTGGAATGAGGAGGTACTGCATTCTACAAGAAGAACTGTTTTTTTATTTTTGGGGGCTGTCATGAAATATTTTGAGTTTACGGCAAATTCATTGCTGCGAAATTCCGGTTAACTGTATTTTCCCGAACTGCGGTGAGAGAAGAAGCCGCCGGCGAAAGAGCGAATCTTTGAACAGACATATCGACAAAGCGCACTGCTGTAATAAACAATTTCTTTAACGGAATAAGGAACTAAAAGTTTAAATATTTTTTTCTCCCCGGTAATAACAAGGTAGAGAAGCGGGTTTTAATATTCAAATACAATTTCATAATTACGGTTAACACTAAATAAAAAAGCGCATTCTGCAGATTGCAAAATGCGCTTGTCAATTCTCACCTCACGACTTCATAGCTGCACCCCCCAAGTGTGCAGCACACGAGTGTAGATGTGAGGTGAAGAATACTTCCTCCCGTACACTCGCATGAAATATACTATGAATTCTTAAAAGAGAAAGAGCGTTCATAATTAGAAATTTCTAATACTGCGCTTTTTAATAAAATTTGCATTAGAAATTTCTAATATAACCGCCCTTCGATAGGCAGTGTCAATGTATTTTTCCTTCTCCATTGTTACGCATTTCCAACTTCACATTTTTTTTCATGAGTGTATTTTTCAATCTGAATAGTTGCATGTCCGATATTATAGAGCGCGTGAAGCTGCGAGCAGAGTTCTTCTAAAAACTTATCGCTCTTTTGTTCATTCGGAATAACCAAATGAACGGTAAGAGCCGTTTCGGTTGTGCTCATTGCCCAAATATGAAGATCATGCACTTCCGAAACGCCTTGTATCGTTTCCAAATAACTTTTCACCTCGTTCAAATCAATATGCGGCGGAACGGCATCCATAGAAAGCTCAAACGAATCCCGCAGCAAACTCCACGTGCCGTAGGTAATAACGATAACAATACATACGCTGATGACCGGATCGAGAATGAAGAGACCGGTAATATTAATCAGCAGCCCTGTAACAACAACGCCGAGAGAAATACCGGCATCTGCCGCCATATGAAGAAACGCCCCCTTGATATTGATATCGCGCTCTTTTCCTTTTACAAAAAGCATTGCCGTTGCGCCGTTTACTATAAATCCGATTCCGGCAACAATCATCATCGTTGTTCCGCCGATCGGTTCGGGTGAAATGATTTTATGAATTGATTCAATCAGTATGGCGCCGACCGCAATAAGTAAAATTACCGCATTAAAAAATGCCGCAAGAATTGTGGACTTGCGCAGTCCGTAGGTTCGCTTTTCGGAAGGGAGCGTTTTGGCTAGATAAGCAGCTCCCCAGGCAAGCAGCAATCCCAACACATCGGAAAAATTATGTCCCGCATCCGCAACCAGCGCCATTGAATTGGCTGCAATGCCGTAAAAAATTTCGATAGCAATAAAAATTACATTAAGCGAAATTCCGATTGCAAACGCTTTGTTATGATTTAAAGGTTCGTGATGATGCGCGCCGTGACTATGGCTGTGGCTGTGATGTTCCATTTTTTCACCAAATGCAAAATATATTTACTTAGACGAAATCTACGCAAAAAAAAGTAATATAAAATTTTAAAAATTAATTTTTCTTTCGGAATCAACCGGAGTTTTTCCAAACAACGCATACAAGACAGGAAGAACAAGAAGCGTCATGACTGTTGATGTTACTAAACCTCCTACTACAACAACAGCAAGCGGCTTTTGAACTTCAGAACCGGTGCCGGAAGCAAACATCAGCGGAAGTAATCCTAACGCGGCGGCAAGCGCCGTCATTAAAATAGGACGCAGACGTAATTCGCATCCTTTCAGAATCGCTTCGACAATATCGACGCCTTTGGAAGATATGTTATTGATATATGAAACAAGCACAAGTCCGTTCAACACGGCAACACCGAACAATGCAATAAATCCGACCGATGCCGGAACGCTGAGATACAATCCGGACAAATACAATGCCGAAATTCCTCCGATAATGGAAAACGGAAGATTGGTAATTACCAGCAGCGCCTGCCGCAGTGAATTGAAACTCGAATAGAGCAGAAAGAAAATTAAGGCAATGGTCACCGGAACAATAATAATTAATGTCTTCATTGCGCGCTGCTGATTTTCAAATGCGCCGCCCCACGTAAGATAGTATGCCGAAGGGAGCGGTACCTGTTCTTCTATTTTTTTCTGTGCTTCGGCAACAAAACTTCCGATATCTCTTCCCTTCACATTGCATTCAATCACAATCCGGCGTTTGGCATCTTCACGGCTTATTTGCACCGGGCCTTCGGCAAGAGAAATTGACGCCAGCTGCGAAAGCGGAATGCGGGCGCCGTTTGATGCGCTGACTAAAATATTTCCGATAGCGACTGGGCTGTTTCGTTTCTCTTCCGGAAATCGTACCACGGCAGAAAAGCGGCGCTCGCCTTCATACACTTCCGTTGCCGATTTTCCGCCGACGGCTGTTTCGATAATTTCCTGAACATCGGAAACATTAATTCCGTAGCGGGCAATTTTTGCGCGATCAATTTCAATAGCTACAGAGGGCTGTCCGCCGACCTGTTCTACCTGCAGATCGGCAGCGCCGCTGACTGTTGAAAGAACTTTTGCAATTTCATCGGCTTTCAATTTCAGCACGTCCATATTTTCGCCGAAAAGCTTTACCGCAATTTGAGATTTTACGCCGGAAATAAGTTCATCCACACGAAGGGCAATCGGCTGCGTAATATTTAAACCGATTCCCGGAATTTTTTCAAGCTCAGCACGAATTTTTTCAATAAGCTCTTCTTTTGTTTTTGCCGTTTTCCATTCCCTCTGCGGTTTTAAAATAATAATCGGATCACTCACGTTCGGTCCCATCGGATCAGTGGCAATTTCCGCCGTTCCGATTTTTGAGACAACGGTCTGTACTTCCGGAAATTTCATTAGCGCTTTCTGCACCTGCAGTTCTATATCAATTGATTTTTCTAATGAAATACTCGGCAGACGAATAATTTGCGTCGTCAGCGCTCCTTCATCAAGAACAGGAATAAATTCTGTTCCGATAAACGGAAGAAGAGCTGCACTGCCGAGCAGCAAAAGAATTGCAGAGATTAATGTAATTTTTTTATGCACCAGCACACGCTTTAAAATTGGCAGATAGATTTTTTTAATGGAACGCATAACAATATTCTCTTCTTCTTTTCCTCCCTTTAAAAAGAAATACGACAAGACGGGCGAAAGAAAGAGTGAAAAAATCAGCGAACCAAACAGCGCAATGCTGATAGTGAACGCCATCGGCGCAAACATTTTTCCTTCCATTCCTTCCAGCGTGAAGAGAGGAAGAAAGACAATAATGATAATCAAAATTCCGAACACCATCGGGTTGGCAACTTCTTTAGCAGCGTTAAAAATAATTGAACGTTTCGAATCATGAGAATTTCGCTGTTCGGAAAGATGACGGTAAATATTTTCGACCATCACAACAGAGCCGTCCACCATCATGCCGATGGCAATGGCAAGTCCGCCGAGCGACATAAGATTTGCGGAGAGATTCACCGCCGGAAGGCGCATAATGATAAAGGCAAAGAGAACCGAAAGAGGAAGCGTCACCGCAACAATAAGCGCGCTGCGCACATTGCCGAGAAAAAGAAAGAGAATAACAACCACCAAAATTCCTCCTTCTTCAAGAGCTGAAGTAATGGTTGCGATAGCGGCGTTTACCAAATCCGTTCTGTCGTAAAACGGCTTTACTTTTATCTTGCCGGGAAGAAGGCGGGAAGAATTTATTTCATGAATTTTTTCTTTTACTTTGGCAGCAACTTCTTTTCCGCTTGCGCCGCGAATCATCATCACAATTCCGGCAACAGCTTCGCCGTGAGCATCCTTCACAACAGCCCCCTGCCGGGTTTCCGCGCCGAACGTTACATCGGCAACATCTTTCACATACAGCGGAACGCCTTCATGTTCCGTAACGACAATATTTTTTATATCATCCAGCGATTGAAGAAGACCGACGCTGCGAACAAGATATTGTTCCGATGAATGAACGAGAATTCCGCCGCCGGTATTTTCATTATTGTTTGCAACAGCTTCAAAAACTTCCCGCATGGTTAATTGATATTTGAGAAGTAAATCCGGATGAACAAGAATTTGATACTGCTTCACATATCCGCCGAACGCATTCACATCCGCGACGCCGGGAATTGTTTTAAGAAGCGGGCGTATCACCCAATCCTGCAGTGTGCGAAGTTCCATTAACCGGTGAACAGAATCCGGTGCTGCCGGCGTATCCGGATCTTCAAGAGTATATTGATAAATTTCTCCAAGTCCGGTAGAAATTGGACCGAGACTTACTTCAACGCCGGCCGGAAGATTTTCTTTTACCTGCATCAAGCGCTCCAGCACAAGCTGCCGGGCAAAATAAATATCAACATCATCATCAAAAACAATAGTAACGAGTGAAAGTCCGAACTTTGAAAGAGAGCGAAGCTCCTGAAGTTTCGGCAAACCTCCCATTGCCGTTTCAATCGGATAGGTAGTAAATTTTTCTACTTCAACCGGAGATCGTCCGGGAGCTTCCGCAATAACCTGAACCTGCACATTTGTAACATCGGGAAACGCATCAATAGGAATGGTACGAAAGGCGTTAATTCCTAAACCGACAACAATAATAGTACAGAGAAGTATCAGCAGGCGGTTGTGCAGCGCAAAATTGATAAGTTTTTCAATCATCATTATTCTCCCGATAATTCAGATTTTTGAAATTCGGATTTTATTGTAAACGCACCTTCGGTAACAACGGTATCGCCGGCATGAAGTCCTTCTGTTATTTCAATATTCTTTCCCAGCTCTCTGCCTGTTTTTACAATTTGTTTTGTAAAGATATTATTTGCACCGGCAACAAAAACAATTTGTTCGTTTCCTTCAAGCTGTACCGCCTCTTTCGGAATCATCAGTGCGCGTGTTCCTTCTTCCAGCGCAAGCGTTACCGAGGCAAACATCTGCGGTTTTAATTTTCCCTGCAAATTTTTCGCTTCAATCCGCACTTTAACGGTGTGTGTTTTTTCATCCAGCACATCAAAGATTCTCGTAACGCGTCCTTCAAACAGTTCGCCGGGGTATGCGGAAACTTCCACGGAAGCATGCAGCCCGGTTTTTAATTGTGCAATATCTTTTTCATTAACATCGGCGATAATCCACACCGTTGAAAGATTGGCGATATGAAAAAGATTCGTGCCGACTTCTACAAAGTGTCCGAGAATTTCATTGGCATCAATAACGGAGCCGTTAAACGGAGAGCGTATTTCGAGCATTGTCTTTTGTGTTTGAGTCTGTTCCAATTCCGCAATTTCATTTTGCGAAACGCCGAGAACAATAAGTTTTTGTCGTGCAGATTCAAAAATTGCACGCGCCGTCTGAATTTCTCCGGTATCATTTTTCATTTCAATATGCGCAAGGCGCTGTTTTGCCTGAAGAAATTCCGACTGCGCCGCAAGATACTGCTGGCTGTAAATAGTTGCCAGCACTTCATTTGCCTGCACTCTGTCGCCGGCAAAGGCAAATACTGCTTCTACTCTACCTGATACGCGCGCGGTAATATGCGCAAGCTGCTGCTGATTAAAATCAATCCGCCCCGGTATTTGCAATGTTCCGCTGAATGTTTGAATTGCTGCCGGCGCCGTTGCTATCTTTGCCTGCGCGCGCTGTTCTGCCGTAAGTTGAATGGTAAGTTCGCTTTCATTCTTTTCCGCGTATTCTTCTTTTTTCTGTTCCGTGCTGTTGTTTCCGCATCCAAAAAGAAAAGCGAGCATCATCATAATTACAAAACTTCTCATTGTCTTCTCCAAAATTTTTTATTCCGGTTCTATGTCATTTGCGGCCGCTTCCAGCTCGGTTACGGCAAGAAAATAATTTGCAATGGTGCGCGTATATTCATTTTTCGACGCGCGATACGTTCGATAAACATCGAACAGCGTTACCAGATCGGTCTGATTGTTTCGGTACTGTGAAATTACCGTTGCAAAAATATCTTCGGAATCTCTTAACAGCGAAGAATTAAAAACAGCAATTTGAGACTGCACCGCTTCCACGGCATCAACGGCGTTGTTTACGGCAATGCGGATTTTTCGTTCAACGGATTCCTGCTGAATCACCGCCACATCGAGCCGTGCAGAGGCATCTTGTTCTATCCCTTTCGGCTCCTGCCAAAACCAAAGCGGAACGGAAACATTCACTTCAATTCCCCACAGTCCGTTGTTGTAACCGCCGGATTCCACGCGGCGCTGCTGCGCCAGTGAAATTTTGAAATCCGGCAGATAATTTGCGCCGCTTGCCGAAAGAATATTCTGCCGGTATGCTTTTTCTTTTTCAGCAATGCGAAGCGAAATGCTTTGCGAAAGCATTTCGGCAATCAGCGAATCTCGATTCAACGGCAATTCATGGTACGAAAGCGTATCGCCGATATCATACACCGTTTCGCCCGGCGCTCCGACGGCGAGATTCAACTCGTTTAATTTTCTTTTTACTTCACGCTCTGCTTCGGTGCGGTCGTTATTCAACCGGGCAATTTCCACTTTCATGCGGAGAACATCCACATAATTACCTGCCTGCGAGGTAAAACGATCCGTTATAACCCGCTCAAGATCTTCCAGCATTTTTTTTTGTTCAAGAAGATTGGCAAGAACTGTTTTTGCAAGAAGCGCCGAAAAATACGCCTGCTTTACGCGCACTGCAACGCGTTTCTTCATTCGTTCCACGCGAAGTTCAGTAATGGATTTTTCAAGCTGGGCATTTTGTATTCGAAAAGAACGCTTGGACGGATATTCAATCTCTTGGGAAATTCCAATATCCCGCTCGCCGGCGCTGCCGAGATTCAATGAGGAAATTTCATTCCATGTTATGCCGAATTCAGGATTCGGAATTTTTCCTGCCTGTAAAATGCCTCCTTCCGCCGCTGCAACTTCTTTCTGCGCAGCGCGAATTTCCGGATTCTCTTTGAGGGCAAGCGCCACGGCTTCCTGCAGTGTCAGCGCGCCGGTTTGCCGGTGTGTTTGGCTGTTCAAAGATGCAACTGAAAAAATCAGCACAAACAAAAAATACTTTTTGTTCATTCAGTATTCCGTTATTGTTGAAAATAAAAATGAGAGCGTTTCCTTGAATAAGGAAACCAAGTGAAAAGACTATTCTATCGGTTTAAATAAGAAATGCGCGCTGCGTCAGGTAAATTTCTGCGAGAGAGAGTGAAGAGAGATAATCAGCCCGGGCATGCTGTAAGCCGGTTCGCTGAAGCTGAAGCGAAAACTCACGAACAGAGTGAAAGCAAATTTCAGCAACGGCAATCTTTTTTTCAACCGTTAAATGCGTTGTTTTCTGAATCTGGTTCGTGGCGCCGTCTAAAATTCTGCAATATTCATCGGAAAGAATATGCGTATGATGTTCGGGAATAAACATTCCCAGTTCGGAATGGACAAATGCCAGCGCAATAATAACAATGACTATCGCGGAACAGAATTTTAATATGTTACGTGTAAAAAATCTCATCACTAAAAATATAAGGATAAAACTCTCATGAACAAAATTTTTTATTTTCTTCCGGTGTTATTTTTTTAAAATCTATTGCCTTTTGTTTAACAGGTTTCTACCTTTCTTACAGGTGTTTAACAGAAAAAATTAAACATTAAGCAATTCAGCGGTTCCCACCCTCAAAAAAACTGTTAACCCATAATTTTTTAAACGGCATGAAAAATTTTTTACAAAAATATGCCTCGTTCAAAATTGTAATCCTCTATGCGGTTCTTGCCGGGTTATGGATTTTCTTTTCCGATAATGCCATAAATCTGTTGTTTGATAATAAAGAACTGGTGGTAAAATTTTCTCTTTACAAAGGATTCTTCTTTGTTACGGTTACCAGTCTTCTTCTTTATCTGTTGGTTTCCAAAGAATTGGCACGACATAAAAAGAGCGAAACGGCGTTAAGAGAAAATGAATTTCTTTTAAAACAATTAATTGACGAATCGCCGATTGCCATAATTCTTTCAGATGGCAGAACAAAAACAACAACGCTTAACCGGCAATTTACAAATCTTTTAGGATATACTATTGACGATATTCCCGGAATTGAAGAATGGTGGAAACTGGCTTATCCGGATGAGAAATATCGAAGTAAAATTATTGCGGAGTGGAGTGCTTTAACCGAAGAAGCACGGAACAACAAAGAAACCAATCCTTCACTGCTTGTTAATGTTACTTGTAAGAGCGGCAGAACGAAAATTATTAAATTTTATTTTGCTCAAATCGGTGCTATGCATGTCGCCGCATTAATCGACCAGACCGAGCAAAGTGAAAATGAATCCGCGCTTATTGAACGGGAAGAAAAATACCGCACGCTGTTTGATTCTATGGCGCAGGGAGTTTTTTATCAGAGCGCAGAAGGCAGTTACATTGATGTTAATACTGCTGCTTTAAATATTTTTGGTTTATCGCGGGAGGAATTTCTTTCCCGTTCCTCTTTTACGAAGGAATGGAAATTTATAAATGAATACGGAACAAAAATTACTCCCGAACAACTTCCCGGCATTCGTGCGCTGATGACCGGAACAGTAATACAAAATTCCATTCTTGGTATTTTTAATAAAACTCTCAATAATTATCTCTGGGTAAATATTACTGCCTATCCGAAATTTAAAGAAGGCGAATCGCAGCCGTATCAAGTCTTTGTTATTTTAGATGATATTACGGCGCAGCGTTCTTCCATTAATGCTCTGCGTGAAAGCGAAGAAAAATATAAAAGTCTTGTCGAAAATTCTCCCGATGCCATCGGCGTTTACCATAACAACCGAATGCTGTATTTAAATAATTCCGGCATTAAAATAATCGGCGCAAAAAATTTCGATGAACTTCGCGAAATCCCTGTTTCAGATTTTATTCATCCTGATTATCGCGAAGCGGCAAATGAACGAATGAAAAGCGTCTTGCTCAAAAACGTACTGTTTCCGCTTGTGGAAGAAAAGCTCATCCGTATGGACGGAACGGTTATTGATGTTGAAGTTCAAACTATGTCGTCGGTCTTTCAAGGAAAAAAAGTTGCCCAATTCATTATCCGCGATATTTCCGAACGAAAAAAAGTAACGGCAGAATTACGGCTCTTAGCGCAGGCAGTTTCTTCCATTAAAGACTGCGTGAGTATCACCGACTTTAACAACAATCTTATTTTCGTTAATGATGCCTTTCTTAAACTTTACGGATATGAACGTGAAGAACTTATCGGGAGAAATATTTCTGCCGTAATCAGCTCACCGGATCCTTCAAAGATTATTCCCGATGTTTTGGAAAAAACTTATAATGGAGGCTGGTACGGCGAAATAGAAAACCGGAAAAAAGACGGCACGAAATTTCCGATTGAACTCTGGACTTCGCTGATTTATGATGATTCCAAAAAACCGATTGCGATGATTGGTGTTGCACGGGATGTTACCGAAAGAAAATTTGCCGAGCTTTCTTTACAGCACAGTCTTGAACGGAATAATGCCATTATTAACGCTGTTCCCGATCTTCTGTTTGAAATTACCGACGACGGATATATTCTGAATTATAAAGGTCTCAATACCGAAGATTTATATGTTCCGCCGGAGCAATTCCTCGGAAAGAAAATTGAAATGGTACTGCCTTCTGAGGTGGCAGAAAAAACTCATTCTGCAATAAAAAATGCTTTACAAAACTCTACCGTTGAAATTTTTGAATATACTTTAATAATAAAAAATAAACTGCTTTTCTTTGAAGATCGGATTGCTCCGCTTTCCGATAAAAAGGTTCTTTCAATTATTCGCAATATTACCGAGCGAAAACATTTTGAAGAAGAACTCCGTATTAACGAAAGACGCTTAAAAAAAGCACAGGCGATGGCTCACGTTGGAAATTGGGAGATAAATATTGCCTCACAGACAGCGTGGGCTTCCGAAGAGGCGCTGAGTATTTACGGTTACGACCCCGCCAGCAACGCCATACCGATGGAAGTTGTTAAATCTTCACGGCTGCCTCAATATAATTCCATACTGGATGAAGCGATGAAAAATCTTATTGAAAAAGATGAGCCGTATAATGTGCAGTATGAAATTCGCCGGCAGAATGACGGCGAAATCCGTTCTATCAGCTCACGGGCAGAGCTTGTGCGGGATAAAAACGGAGCGCCTCTTTTAGTACAGGGAGTTCTTCAGGATATTACCGAAATGCGAAAAGCCGAATTAGCCGCACTTACCAGCGAAACAAATTTCCGTGCAATTTTTAACAGCGTTAACGACGGTGTTTTTCTACACGATATTAAAACGTATAAAATACTTTCCGTGAACGAACGAATGCTGGAAATGTTCGGCTACACCGAAGAAGAAGCCCGCACCATTACCGTTCAGGATATCAGCGCCGGCACTTCTCCGTATTCAATAAAAGAAGCCATACAGCTTCTCCGCACCGCCGCAACGGGAAAGCCGGTTATTACGGAATGGCAAGCAAAACACAAAAGCGGAAAATTATTTTGGGCGGAAATAAGCATTAAAAAAGCGGCAATCGGCGGCGCAGAAAATATTCTTGTGCTGGTTCGTGATATTCAAGAACGAAAGGAAGCGGAAGAAGAGAAACAAAAACTGCAGGAACAGCTTTTCCAAATTCACAAGGCAGAATCCATCGGCACGCTTGCCGCCGGCATTGCGCACGACTTTAATAATCTTCTGAATATTATTTTAGCCAATGCCGAATTATTGGCAACAAAATACGAAACAAATTCAAGCGCGCTGAAATATATTACCTCAATCGCTAAAAGCACGGAGCGCGGCGCAAAACTTGTACGCCAGCTGTTAACCTATGCGCGCAAAAGCGAAATTCAACATACCTCCGTTCACATTAATGAAATAATTCAGGACATTGAAAAAATTATTCACGAAACATTTCCAAAATCTATTTCTCTTGCCGTGCACTTACAGCAAAATCTTCCGGTGATTTTTGCCGATACGACACAGCTTCATCAAGTGTTGCTGAATCTCTGTATTAATGCCCGCGATGCGATGGATGAAAACGGAACCATAGAAATTTCCACAGCGCTGAAAGAGCATGCATTTGTACGGCAGTTGTTTCCCCAAGCCTCTGAACCGCAGTATATTCTTATTTCCATTACCGATAACGGTATCGGCATAGAGAAAGAACGGTTAAGCCGTATCTTTGAACCGTTCTTTACAACAAAAGCTCCGGGCAAGGGAACCGGTCTCGGCTTATCGGTGGTCTTCGGAATTGTAAAATCTCATAAAGGATTTGTAACGGTGGAAAGTGAAGTCGGCAAGGGAACGACATTTTATGTTTATTTTCCTGTTCACAATGTTATGCCGGCTGCCGAAACCGTTGAAGAACGCCAGGAGCAGAGCGCCGTTCCGAAAGGAAAAAATGAAACAGTGTTAATTGTTGAAGATGAAGAACTGCTGGTTGAACTTATCCGCTCTATGTTAGAAGCCAACGGATATTCTGTTCTCAGCGCCGCCAACGGCGAAGAAGGAATAGAAACATTTATTCGGGAACAGCAGAATATTTCTCTTGTCATTTCCGATCTTGGACTGCCGAAAGCCAACGGCATTACAGTGTTGAAAGAGATTAAAAAGATTTCTCCGAAGATGAAATTTATTCTGGCAAGCGGATTTATTGAGCCGAGTGAACGCGCCGTTATTCTTGAACTGGGCGCCGATCTAATTATTAACAAACCGTACGATTTACAAAGTCTCTTACGAAAAGTCCGTTCGCTGCTTGATAAAAAAGCGTAACATAAAATTCCGCTGAAGATTTTTTCTTACCGAAATTTTCAAGAGTAATTTTACAACACACTTTTAATGATGCCTCCATCTACCTGCAGCGACGCTCCGGTAATATAGGAAGCCGCCGGCGAAAGCAGAAAGATCGCCGCCCGCGCGAATTCCTCCGGTTCGCCGTACCGCCCCATGGGAATTGCCGCCGTCATTTGCCGGCTCTGTTCTTCGGGAGAAATATTTTTTCTTTCGGCATTAAACGCATCCAGTTCGCGAATGCGGTCGGTATTAATTCTCCCCGGCAGAATATGATTGACACGGATATTGTCTTTAACCAATTCTAACGAAAGGGACTTGGCAAGCGCCGCCACCGCCGGACGAATAACATTCGAGAGAATAAGATTGTTGATCGGTTCTTTTACGGAAACCGATGTCGAGAACAGAATGCTTCCGCTCTTTTGCTTTTGCATTACCGGCAGCACTGCCCGGACAAGACGAACAGCGCTTAACAATTGCAAATCAATTGCCTCCTGCCATTGCTCATCGGTAAACGAAGCAAAGCTCCCTGACGGCGGTCCGCCGGAATTGACCAAGAGAAAATCCACCCGGCCGAAAGATTTTACCGTTTCCTCTTTCCAGAACATAATTTCTTCACTGCGGGTTAAATCTGCCGGTACGGTAAGCACAGTACCCCGCGCCGCTGCTTCAATTTTTCTTTTTGCTTCGGAAAGATTTTCAGGATTGCGCGATGCAAGAGAAACATTCGCCCCTTCTTCCGCAAGAATTTTTGCTGCGGCAAATCCCAGTCCCTTGCTTCCGCCGGCTACCATTGCCGTTGTATGTTGTAGCTGCAAGTCCATTGTTATTTTTATTTTATAGTATGGTTTAATAATTTGAATGGATAAAACATCTAAAAAATTAAATTGAAAAACAAACCGGTTAACGGCAAAGTATCACTTTGAGGATCGAAGCATAAACAACCAGTCATGTGCCGAAGGAGGTGAGAAATCTCAAATGCGAATAATAATCACCTGCAGATTCCTCACTACGTTCGGAATGACAAAGAAGTGAAAAAAAACAGGCAACACTGTCATTCCGAGTCCCGAAGGGATGCCTTCGGCATCTCCGAAGGAGGTGAGAAATCTCAAATGCGAATAATAATCACCTGCAGATTCCTCAC
>JACFMZ010000009.1:40922-44766 GCA_019455105.1 Bacteroidota bacterium
TACGTTCGGAATGACAAAGAAGTGAAAAAAAACAGGCAACACTGTCATTCCGGATTTAATACTCAGTTTGTGTTGATAAAAAGACTGTAAGTTGTTCTTTGACATAGCGATATTGATAGAAAACAATTGTATAAAGAGAATCAATCTCCCAAATTATTCTTCAAGTCACTCTGCCTACTGGTGTCGAAGGCATCACTTTGGGACTCGTAGAGAGCGAATGTTTTTTATGAGTCGAAGGGTGAATTGTCCATGTTTCAATCCCGCCTACAGGCGCTGAAGGCATCACTTTATGACCGAAGCGATTGAGTCATGCTGAGCGAACGAAGTGAGTCGAAGTATAAACCGAGTCCCTCTTCGACTCCTCCGACAAACAACGTCGGAGTCGCTCAGAGTGACTCGGAGGAATATTCTAGTTACTTGCCAAAGGCATCACTTTGGGACTGAGCTTAGCTTCATTCATTCATGGTGATATCAATTATAAACTAAAATAATTCTGTATTGAAGTTTTCATAATATTTTTGTAACTCTACAACATGATGATATTGAATTGACGAAAACACAATAAAAAAAGGCGACAACTTTCGCTGCCGCCTTAAATGTTTTCACAACGGAATAATCCTTATTGTGATTTGATTAGGTAGATGTGTTAAATATAGTTTCTAAAACTAAAAAGGTCAATAGTTATGAAAAATATTCTTGGTTTAGATTTAGGTACGAACAGCATTGGCTGGGCATTAGTTGAACAAGATTTTGAAAATAAAAAAGGTAAAATTCTTGGAATGGGCAGCAGAATTATTCCTATGAGTCAAGATATTTTAGGAGAGTTTGATAAAGGCAATTCTGTTTCTCAAACTGCCGAGCGTACTGGCTTCCGCGGAACAAGGCGCTTACGCGAACGACAACTTTTACGCAGAGAACGTTTACACAGAGTTTTAAATATATTGGGATTTCTTCCAAAACATTATGCTGAACAAATTGACTTTAAAAAGAATCTGGGAAAATTCTTAGAAGAAACCGAACCCAAATTAGCTTACAACAATAAAGATTTTCTTTTCAAAAGTTCTTTTGAAGAAATGTTGACAGATTTTAAAAAGCATCAACCTGAATTATTGAATAGAAAAAATAGAAACGGCGAAGATATTAAAATACCTTATGATTGGACAATTTATTATTTACGTAAAAAAGCACTTTCGCAAAAACTTGAAAAAGAAGAATTGGCATGGCTAATATTAAATTTCAATCAAAAGCGCGGATACTACCAGCTGCGTGGCGAGGATGATGAAACACGAACGGATATTAAAGAATATGTAGAACGGCTTAAGGTCGTCAAAATACAAAAGGGAAATCAAGACAAAAAGAATACTCAAAAATATTGGTATAATATTACCTTGGAAAACGGTTGGATTTATTCTGCCACATTTTCCACTGAACCACTCTGGTTAAATACAGAAAGAGAATTCTTAATCACTGAAGAAATTGATGAAAATGGTATTGTAAAGATTGCAAAAGAAAAAGGGGGAAAAGAAAAACGAAAAATTACTCCCCTGCCATCATTTGAAGAAATTGATTTAATGAGCAAGGAACAGCAAGATAAAATTTACAAGAAAATAAAAGTTAGAACAGAAATAACTATCAGCAATAGCGGCAAAACAGTAGGCGCATATATTTATGATACTTTACTAAAGAAGCCTAATCAAAAAATAAGAGGAAAATTGGTGCGCACAATTGAGCGTAAGTTTTATAAAGATGAATTAAAAACGATTCTAACTAAACAAATTGAGTTACAACCGGAATTATTTACAAACAATTTATACAATGATTGTGTTCGTGAATTATACCGCAACAATGAAGTGCATCAATTAACCTTAAGTAAAAGAGATTTTCTTCATCTATTTTTAAATGATATTATATTTTATCAACGTCCGCTTAAAAGCCAAAAATCTTCTATCGGAAATTGTGCCTTTGAGAATAGAAAATTTAAAATAAAGGATGAAGAAGGTAATGAAATTGAAAAAACATTATACCTGAAGGCAATTCCGAAATCTCATCCGCTTTATCAAGAATATAGAATTTGGCAGTGGCTTTTTAATTTGAGGATTTACCGAGAAGACGAAAATAAAGATGTAACCGTAGAATTTATTAAATCTCAAGAGGACGTGGTAAAATTATTTGACTTTTTGATGCTGCAAAAAGAGATAAACCATACGGACCTTTTGAAGTATTTCATTACACCCATTGTGAAAGAGAAATATCCGAATGCTAAACCAGCCGCTCTAAAAAAAGAAATAGCAAAAGAAGTCGCTCAATATCGTTGGAATTATGTTTTTGATGATACTCAAGAAAAAGAAGAAGATAAATCTAAAACATATCCCTGCAATGCAACGGGTTATGACATTAGGAGACGTTTAAAGGATGTGCCAAATGTTCCACAAAACTTTTTAACATCTAAAATTGAACAACAGTTATGGCATATCATTTATTCTGTTACCGACAAAGTTGATTTTGAAAAAGCGTTAAAAACTTTTGCAAATAAATATGGACTGGATGAAACTTCTTTTGTAGATAATTTTAAAAATTTTCCTCCCTTTAAAAACGAGTACGGTTCTTATTCCCAAAAAGCAATCAAGAAACTTCTCTCCTTAATGAGAGTCGGGAAATATTGGAGTTGGGATGCTATTGATACCAACACAAAAAATCGAATTGAAAATTTAATAAACGGTGAAGTTGATGATACAATAAAAATCCGTATAAGAGAGCAAATTGAAAAGAAAAGTTTAGAAACAAAAAATGACTTCCAAGGACTTCCGCCATGGCTTGCAAGCTATGTTGTGTATAACCGCCATTCCGAATCCAGTATCGCAGGAAAGTGGAACTCTGCAGAAGAGTTACATAACTATTTAGAGGAATTTAAACAACATTCGTTACGCAATCCAATCGTGGAACAGGTAATAACAGAAACTCTCCGTGTAGTCAAAGATATTTGGATAAAACACGGCAACGGAACGAAAGATTTCTTTGACGAAATACATATTGAATTAGGCCGTGAAATGAAAAATACTGCCGATGATCGTAAACAAATAACCAATCAAGTATGGGAAAACGAAAATACAAACCTTCGCATTAAAGCATTGATAATGGAATTGAAGGATAATTCAGACGGATCATTGGCAGTTGATGATGTTCGACCTTTTTCACCGGTACAGCAGGAAATATTAAAAATATATGAAGATGATGTATTAAACGCTGAAAGAGAAATTCCTGAAGATATAGTTAAAATCAGCAAATCAGCACAACCTACCAAAACAGAATTACAACGCTACAAACTTTGGTTAGAACAAAAATACCGTTCACCCTATACAGGGGAAATAATTCCCCTCAGTAAACTTTTTACTACAGCATATGAAATCGAACATATTATTCCCAAAAGCCGTTATTTCGATGATAGCTTTAACAACAAAGTAATTTGCGAAGCGGCTGTCAATAAATTAAAAGATAATCAACTCGGATTGGAGTTTATTAAGAACCATCACGGTGAAAAAGTTGAAACAGGATTTAAGAAAACTGTTGAAATTTTTTCAGAGGAGAACTATAAAATTTTTGTTAAAGACCACTATGTAAAAAATGGCTCAAAGAGAAATAAATTGTTACTGGAGGACATTCCAGAGAAAATGATTGCACGGCAACTTAATGATACGCGCTACATTAGCAAATTTATTTCCGGTGTGTTATCGAATATTGTCCGCTCAGAAAAAAATGATGACGGCGTAAATTCTAAAAATATTATTCCGGGTAACGGAAAAATTACTACTACGCTGAGGCAAGATTGGGGCTTGAACGATGTGTG
>JACFMZ010000148.1 GCA_019455105.1 Bacteroidota bacterium
GTTAAGATCAACAACCGCGCTTGCCACGGTAAGCGTATAACCTTGCGGCAATATTTCAGGATTCGACGTAACAGCTAACTGCACTTTATACGCACCGCCGGAAAAGCCGAGATAATCGCTTTTTGTTATGGTGACACTCACCGTGTCTTTATTCTGGAAAGAATAGTTCGAAATATTTTCTGCCGATGAAATAATAAGCGGTTCGTTGAATGCCAAACTCAGCAGATACGCTCCGCTTCCGAGATTGGTTACGGTAACGCCGTTTAATTTCGGAGCAACGGCATCGCTAACGGTAATTGTATTGCTCGGGTTGCTTTCAATTAAATCTTTGCTCACCGCTTTCACAATATAATTTACGCTAACCGCTTTCAGCGGATCGTTGGCGCCGGCAGGAATAACCAGGGAGCCGGTATTTGTTGAGAATTGCGTGTTATAAATATTCTTTTGAATAAGTTCAAACGGTTCATTGCCGATGCTTCGATAGAGATTGTAACTTCTTACATTCGCATCAAAATTCCATTGCAGCCCCACTGTGCCGCCGGTATAGTTAAGATCGCTGAAATTATTTTTTACCATTCTTCGTACCAGCACGGGTGCCGCAGGAGCTGTTGAGTTTCCGTTCGTTGTAAACTGCAGCGCTTCAAAATCTCCGGTAAGCGCGGCATTATTAACAAGAGCATTCTTTGCAATATCTGTCAGCTTGCCGGAATTACTCGCCGCCGTCATATCAAAAGTATATTTTGATGCGCCTGTTATTCCCTGCGGAGTAATAAGAAGCGTTCTGTTGTTATTCTGCCATTGCGCTGAAAACGTAAGATCTCCATTCGTTTTTTTCAGTCCGGTGAACGTCAGTTTCAAATCATCCATAATGGTGTTATGCCCCAGCGCTAAATCCGTTCTGGTGTACGGCGTTTGCTTTATCGGTTCGGAAAAATCTATTGTAATAGTAAATGTTGCCGCTACATCTTCATTCTCTTTCGGAGAAATTGCAATGACTTTCGGCGCAACATTATCCACCGGCGCTAAACGGAGAACTTCTGCTGTCACCTGCATACGCAGTGAATCGGTCATAACATTTGCCGGAAGCGTAAATGTTCCCGGGAAACTTCCTTCCAGCGAACCGTCGGCGCTTTCAGCCGTCAGATCAACAGTTAACCCGTTATCAATATTTGTAAAATGATACGCCCCTGCCGAATCGGTTCTCGTCTGTCCCAACGCAACATTAGGAGCGACTGTTGCATCATACAATGTTACCAGTGCATTGGCAACCGGCTGCTGATCTTGATCAACAACACTTCCGTTAAGTGTGGTATTCAAATGAGAAACATTCACCACAACATTTCCAACCATTCCTCCGACCGGAACTGAATCTCCCTGAGAAATAGAGGTAAAGGTAATTGTAACGGTTGAATAATAATAATTACGATATTTTTGCGATGAATCTTTTTTTGCCGCATTGTAATCAACTAACGAAACCGTCATGGTGTACGTGCCGGTAGCCACAGCGTTGCCGTTCACCATTCGGTACTGTCCGGCGGGAACATTCGCAAATGAAAAAACACCGTAAGCATTGGAAGTAGTGGTCCATGCTTCACCGTCGAACCCAACAGAGATAACGGCATTGCCCACCGGAACTCTCGTAATTCGGTCAACAATTAAACCGGAAATTGTTCCCTTCGGCTGAAACGAAGCAATGGAAGGCGTCCGCGTTGGTGTATCCGTCGCCGCCGAATCATCTTCGCTGTTTTTACAGCCGACAACAAAGAGAACTGCCGAGAGAAATAAAATGCTCAAGAGTATTTTACGCATAAAGTCTCCTAAATTAATTATGGGGGAATTGTGAATTTACTACCGCTGTTTGGAAATTGAATTATTTTTTACAGATGATAAACACAGAAACTTTTACAACAGATATTTTCTACTTTTCTGCTTCTGGTTTGGAAATACTAATGTTTGAAATGATAGAATGATCTTCTCGCTGATTCATTTGCACCCAATCTACGAAAACTTTTTTCATTTTCAAGTGTCTTTCAGCACGAAAGAAATGCGGGATAAAAGAGGGCTTTATCTTAAATATTAGAAAGGAAAATTTAACTTAAAAATAACGGATTTTTCAAACATTTTGAATTACTTATACAACTCGGAAGGAATTATGGCTTAGCATTTCTCTTCACCCTTCATCATTTTCTTAAAAGCTTTTCTCGTACTCTGCTTTATATTTTTTCAACGCCTCAACAATACTTTCCGCAATAACGGTCTGCCCCGAAGGATTCCGGAGATATTTTTCTTCTTTCGGATTGGAAAGGTATCCGGTTTCAATCAGCACATTCGGCATGGAAGCGCCGACAAGAACATAAAACCCTGCCTGTTTTACTGCCCTATCTTTGGAAGGAAGTTTTTCGTTCATCGTCTCTTCCAATAATTCGGCAAACTGTTCGCTTTGTTTTACGTATGCGCTTTGTGCCATGGTGAGAATAATAAAATTTTCTTCCGTCAGCTCCTGGTAGCGTCCTTCATAATCTTTTTCCAGCTTCACCACGGCATTTTCTTTTTCGGCAATTTTAATAGCGTCATCGGTCTTCCCGGGACGGAGAAGATAAATTTCAAATCCATTGGCATTGGAAGGTTTTCGCTCCGTGGAATTACAATGAATGCTGATAAATAATTTTCCTTCCGCCTCATTGGCAATTTGTCCGCGCCGGAATAATTCCACAAAGCGATCGGTCTTTCTGGTATAGACAACGCGTACCCCGGGCAGCTGCTTTTCAATTAATTCGCCGAGCTTCAGTGCAATGCCGAGCGCGACATCTTTTTCGCGCGTTCCGATTGTGCCGATTGTTCCGGGGTCGTGTCCGCCGTGCCCCGCGTCAATAACCACAACATCTAATTTCCATTTCTTCTTCTGCTGTTCAATCTTTTTTTGATAATCATCATTTTTTTTCGGCGCATCCGCAGGTTTTTCTTTTGCAAGAACCGGAGTATCTGCCGGCGCGGTTTCCGTCATAAAAAGCGAAAAGAGAAGATCATCACTTGTTAAATCCTGCGAGAGATCGGAAGAAAGTATTTTTGCACGAAGCCGGAAACTTAATTGCAGCGCCGTTTCCATTTGTACGCTTTTTACTTCGCGGACAATTCCCATTGCATACAAAGAATCCAGCACCGTTGAATCACCCACCGCACCCGGCAGCGTTACGTAAATCCAATCTCCGTTTTGCGCCGAGCCGCTGAATTCTTTCACCTTTGCCGAAGCATGAAGCCGTATAAGCACGCCGTTCTTTTTATTTGTCACTTCAATTTTTGTAATGTGCGGAACAATCGGAACAGCCGGTTCAATCTGAAATTTTTTCGGCGGAAGAAAAAATGTTGAATCAATAAATTCCCGTACCACCGAAAGAAGTTCTTCCCGCTGCAAAAACCATTTTCCTCCGCTCCACACCGCCGGCGTAGAAAGCTGGCTGATTTTCTGAATGCGGGAACTTACTTCGCGCGAAGTAATAAACGGATTGCCGGCATTAAGTTTTACCACGCCGCGCGGGCAGAATAATTCTATCTTTTGAATCGTCGGATTTTCATACGTTCGAATGGAATAAAATTTTGCAATATCGGAAAGCGAAACCAACTGCGTGCTGTCCCGTTCCAGCGTTGAAAGAAAGATAGTCTTATCGGAAATTGCTGCATTAGCGTACGCAATGGAATCGCTGCGAAACGTCTGTGCCTGTGCAAAGCCCTTCGGAGAGAAGAACAAAAAAATAAAAGAAGAGATGAAAATAATTTTTGCCATCAGGAAGAGCGGTAGTTTATGAATTGAAGCGGAAGCGGAAAATCTTTTTCGCGCAGTATTGCAATCACCTGTTGTAAATCATCTCTGTCTTTTCCCGTTACGCGAACCTGATCTTCCATAATCTGCGCCTGCACGCGGATTTTTGTCTCTTTAATAATCTGCACAAGTTTTTTGGCATTTTCTTTATCCACGCCCACTAAGAGCGTAATTTTCTGGCGCACCATGCTGCCTGCCGCCGGTTCAAGAGCTCCGTATTTCAGTGATTTTATATGGATGCCCCGTTTAATCATTTTATTCTGAAGAATATCAATTACCGCTTTCATGCGGAAATCATTATCCGAAAGAACGGTAATCTCTTTTTCTTTTTGGTTGAAGTCTATTGTTGTTTTGGTATCGCGGAAATCGTAGCGGGTGGCAATTTCTTTTCTTGCCTGGTTAAGCGCGTTATCCACTTCCTGCATATTAATTTCCGAAACAATATCGAATGAATTTTGCTGTGCCATAAAAAATTTTTCTTGTAATGTACAATCTTTGCCAGTTTTTTCCAAAGAAATGGGGGCAATAGAAAAACTCTGCCACCTGAGAACTGTAAAGCGTTAGCACTTTCCAACTTCCTTACAAAATTGTATATTTGGTTGTGCCAACAATACTGCGAATTAAAGGTTATCGATTTTTCTTTTTCAGCCGTGAAGGTAATGAACCGGCACATATCCATATTGAGCAGGCGGAGCGCTATGCAAAATTCTGGTTACATCCAATTCAATTAGCGGAATCGAAAGGGTTTCGCAGCAACGAGATTTTAGAATTAAGGAAATTAGTTCAAGAGAATAAGACTTTATTAGAGGAGAAGTGGAATGAATACTTTAGCAGTAAAAGTTGAACCCAGAATTATCGATTTGTCATTTACTTCTGATGCACTTAAAGTAGTGCTTGCGGATGGAAGAGAAGTTTCCGCTCCGTTAGAATGGTTTCCGCGATTGCGCGATGCCAGCGAACAGCAGCGAAAAAACTGGCGTTTGATCGGAAAAGGAATCGGTATTCATTGGGAAGATGTAGATGAAGATATTTCTGTAAAAAGTCTTCTTGCCGCATCTTAAGACTTTTTTTAAACAGCCCAATTAATCGCTGCTAAGAACATCAAGTAATAACGAAATTGAATCCGAGCGAAGTGTCTTTTTCTGTAAGAGTCATAGCTTTGAGCATAGCGTTTTTAAAAAGCAGTTTTCGTTCATTCTAAATTTATCAACCAAAAACTTTTAAGTTAAAAATACTATCCACCAATCTGAAATATTTCAACGAGCTCTTCTCGTAATTTACGGTATATCATATTTCCCGTTCGTTAGGAGACAAACAACATGAAGCAGAAAATAATATTGGTAACGTCCGTATCTTTGTGTAAAAAATAGGAGGTGCCGCTCCGGTTGATTA
>JACFMZ010000149.1 GCA_019455105.1 Bacteroidota bacterium
TACCGCCGATGATAGATCTTCTTGAATTTTTGAAATTCGGATTAGAATTTGTGCCGAGTAAAAAATCAGTCTGAGAGCGGCTTTCTGTGTTATACAAAATTGCCGGGGATGTTGACCTTGCAGAATATTACCGCTTAAAAGCAAACGAACACGGAGCCGGCGCGTAATGTTAAAACTGCGCGGGTATTTTTTTGTTGCTGTTGCGGCGGCATTCTGGGGAACATCAGCAACGTTTGTTAAATTTCTTTTCAACAAAACGTACGATCCGCTGATTATTGTACAGATGCGCACAACCATTGCCTTTGTTGTGCTGATACTCTACTTCTTGATTTTTAACCGATCGCTGCTGAGAATAAAACTGAAAGACATTCCGCTATTTCTCTTCGTCGGAATTTTCGGCGTGGCAGGTTCTAATTATTTTTATTATGCCGCAATTAAAGAAACATCCGTTGCACTCTCTATTTTAGTGCAGTACACCGCGCCGATTTTGGTGATGCTGTATGTAACCATTGTCCAAAAAGAAAAACTCGGCGTTGCAAAATTTGCCGCGCTTGTTATTTCCTTTCTCGGAATATTTTTTGCTGTCGGCGGATACAATAAAGAAATATTCCAGGCGAATAGTTCAGGAATAGTTCTGGCATTGCTTGCGGCGATTTCGTATTCCATTTTTACCGTCGGCGGAAAACCGCTGACAAAAAAATATTCGGTCTGGACGGCAATAATTTATGTTTTCGGTTCCACAGCATTGTTCTGGCTATTTGTCAATCCGCCGAATGTTATTATTGAAGCGCATTATTCGCTTAATGATTGGGGAATTTTTGCTTTTGTTTCTACTATTACTGTGCTTATTCCGTACGGACTGTATTTTTTCGGTTTGCATTATTTACAGCCGAGCCGCGCAATTATTACCAGCACCCTGGAGCCGATTGTCGCCATTATCAGTGAATGGATTTTTCTTAGCGGCGTGCTGGGAGTTATGCAAATCATCGGTACGGTCTGCGTTGTCTTTGCAATAATTCTTCTTCAATTAACGTCGCACAACGAGGAGATTACTATTGCGCAGGAGTGATTTCAAATCCGAACGGAGAAAAGAAAAATTCCGTAAAGTTCTTTCACGCCGCCAGCCGGATTTAACGCTGGTGATGGAAAATATTCACGATCCGCATAACGTCAGCGCAATGCTCCGTACGGCGGATGCCGTCGGAATTCTCGGCGTCAATCTTCTTTACACCAATCAAAAATTTCCGCGAATCGGCAGTAAAAGCTCCTCGAGTGCAAATAAATGGATTGAGCGGAGAAAATTTTCTTCTGCAACGGAATGTTTTGTGCAGTTGAGAAAAGAAGGTTTTCAAATTCTTGCCACCCGCTTAGACGATTCTGCAAAAGATCTGTACGAATTTGATTTAACGAAACCGACAGCGTTTGTTTTCGGCAATGAACATTCCGGCGTCAGTGATGACGCAGCACAACATGCCGACGCCACATTGTTTATTCCGATGATGGGAATGATTCAGAGCTTGAATGTTTCTGTTGCTTGTGCAGTAACAATTTATGAAGCATTACGGCAGCGAAAACAACAGGGAATGTACGACGGGAAGCGATTCTCTGAAGAAGAATTCTTACGGCTTTATGATGAATGGCTTTCTAAGTGAGAAGAAAAAATAACCATTAACATTCCATTTTGCACAAGCAGTGAAAGAAAAATTAAAAGAGGCCAGCCGACGACAATCCACATCCAGCCGAACAAAAGAGAGACGGAGATAAAGAGTGCGGAAAACAACAGCGAAGGAATAATTCTTTTCCAATGCTGAATGACAAATTTCCGGAGGAAAGAAAAAGTGAAACACGAAACGAATGTTCCGTGACTTGCATAGACTGATAAAATAAGCGGATGAAGCGTTAGTAAAAGAACAAAAAAAATACTTCCCATTGATACAGAAAAAAAGCGAACACCCGATATGAGAGCTGTACCAACGGCGACGCCGTAATACAGAAAAAGCGCGGCAGAAACTTTCCATCCCGTTTGAAAAAGATGCTTTGAATTTCTCCAGTACGGCATTTTACTATGTGGCGTAGCAATACCTTTCATAAATTCAACAATAAAACCGTTGATCATAATTATCCCGATTCCGCAGACAGCTGCCGGTATGTACATTCCTCCGACAAGAATTTTATTAAACCATTCATTGTCGTTAAAAATATATTTAAACGTATCGGAGATAATTTTTTTCACGTAACATTCTAAAGAAAGATTGGCAGAAATTCAAGAAAAGAGATGAAGTGAACGGAATCTATTTTTTAAGATGATTCAGTAATGGTATTTCTCATGGTAAGAAACGTTCCATTCCGGTTCACCAAAAGAAGTTTCATTGCTTCTAATAACGGTTTTTTCTATTTTTACCTCTAATGAAACAATCGTTGCCAAAAATTTCCTTAGAACGCCTTCTCGTTTTACATTCAGATTTTCTCACTGAACTTCAAAATCGCACTCCAGAAACGCGAGGAACGTATGAGCGGTCGCTGCGCGAATTTCTGCGCTGGGTGCAGACCGAAGGGGAATTTCGCTGTACGGAAGAGCATGTGCTGGTATATCGTGATTATTTGGAAAAACGGAAAAAACTGAAAAATGCTTCCGTGATGACCTATATTACCGCACTGCGGCAGTTTTTTACGCACTTAAAAAAAATCGGCGTACTACAGGAAAACCCTGCGGCAAAAATTAAAGCGGGAAAATTTCAGCCGCACCATACACGAAAAACATTAACATTGCCGCAAATTCAAAAATTGCTGCAGACGATTGAACGAAATGAGGAGCGCGGGTTCCGCGATTACGCAATGATTAAAGCGATGATTGACTGCGGGCTTTCAGAAATTGAACTTGTGCGCGCGAATATGAGCGATTTGAAAATTTCAAGAAATAAAATGCATCTTGCCGTTCAGGGGAAGGGGAAAAAACATAAAGATGTTATTGTGCAGTTTACGCCTCCGGTGCGGGAAGCAATGCGGGCGTATCTCGTCTTCCGCACAAAAGCTGAACCGCACGATCCGCTTTTTATGAGCGCAGGAAACAGAACTCGAGGCGAACGGATGACCTCGCGCGGAATACGAGAACGAGTCAATCATTATCTCGAAATTTCCGGAATTAAAAACGGCGAAGCGAGAAAAATTACGGCTTTTTCATTACGGCATTCTGCAATTCATTCCTTCATTCAAAAGGGAGCAAGCGCGGAAGAACTTCAGCTGCAGTTTCGCATTGAACGTCTTGCAACGGCAAAACGGTATATTGAACAGAACGGAAAAACTAAATTAAAAAATTGAAGACAGACAAAGCTGCGCAGGCAAAATTTTCTGCCGATAACTTAAAAATTATTATTCGTTAAGTACTTTATCATATTCATTAATTGTTAAAAAGATGAGCTATCCATTTTCTGAAATTGAACCAAAGTGGCAAAATTATTGGGACAAGAATCAAACGTATCAATCCACCGAAGATTTTTCTAAACCCAAAATGTATGTTCTGGATATGTTCCCATATCCCAGCGGCGCAGGACTGCATGTCGGACATCCGGAAGGATATACCGCTACAGATATTTTATGCCGCTTCTTTCGCTTTAATGGCGTAAACGTTCTGCACCCAATGGGATGGGATGCGTTCGGACTTCCGGCTGAACGGTATGCCATGCAGACCAATATTCATCCTTCAGTTACGACTGAGCAAAATATTTCTACTTTTCGCCGGCAGATTAAAATGCTCGGATTGAGTTATGACTGGTCGCGCGAAATTAATACGACTGATCCGAATTATTACCGATGGACGCAGTGGATTTTTTTGAAAATGTACGGCTCATGGTACGATGAACGGGCAAAGAAAGCCTTTCCGATTGAAACATTAATTGATGAATTAATGCAGTTCGGCACAACAAAACTTACTCTTCATGAAAAATTTTCTGCTGAAGAGTGGAAGAAGAAATCTAAAAAAGAACAGCACGATTTTATTGCGAAATTTCGCCTTGCCTATGTTACGGAAATTCCGGTGAACTGGTGCGAAGGACTCGGAACTGTTCTTGCCAACGAAGAAGTTGATGAGTGGGTGGAAAAAGGATATACCGTTGAACGCAAACCGATGAAGCAGTGGATGATGCGCATTACCGCATACTCCGAACGGCTGTTGGAAGATGCCGCAAATCTGGATTGGCCCCCCTCAACGGTGGAAATGCAAAAAAATTGGATCGGCAGATCGGAAGGAGCGGAGGTAATTTTTCCGATTGCGGATTCAACACATTCGATAAATATTTTTACAACACGTCCGGATACAATTTTCGGAGCAACCTATATGGTGCTTGCGCCTGAACATCCGCTCGTTGAAGTGCTGACTTCACGCGAGCAGCAAAGCGCCGTTGCCGAGTATGTAAAACAGGCATCATTAAAATCAGAACTTGACCGCGGAATGGATAAAGATAAAACCGGCGTCTTTACCGGTAGCTATGCCATCAATCCGGCGAGTAGGGAAAAAATTCCGATTTGGATTGCCGATTATGTGTTAATGGGATACGGCTTCGGCGCAATTATGGCGGTTCCTGCACACGATGAGCGAGACTGGGAATTTGCAAAAAAATTCGGATTAAAAATTATTGAAGTGATAAAAAGTCCACACAATGTTCAAGAGCAAATGTATGCGGATACCGATTCAGTATGCGTCAATTCTGCCAATGCGGAAATAAGCATTAACGGTTTAAACTATGAAGCAGCATTTACGAAAATGGTTGAATGGTTTGAATCGAAAGGAATTGGCAAGAAAAAAATAAATTACAAGCTGCGCGATTGGCTTTTTGCGCGTCAGCGGTACTGGGGCGAACCGATTCCCATTATTTATTGGGAAGACGGAACGATGAGTCCGGTGGATGAAAACGAATTGCCGTTACAACTTCCGAATCTTGAAAAATTTCAGCCGAGCGGAACAACCGAGTCGCCGCTTGCGCTCGCTTCCGAATGGGTGAATGTTGTTGATTCGAAAACAGGAATGAAAGGGAGAAGAGAAACCAACACTATGCCGCAATGGGCCGGCAGCTGCTGGTATTATCTCCGCTTTATTGATCCGAAAAATGAAAAAAGTTTTTGTGATTTAGAAAAAATGAAATACTGGATGCCGATTGATTTATATGTCGGCGGTGCGGAACATGCCGTGCT
>JACFMZ010000010.1 GCA_019455105.1 Bacteroidota bacterium
CTAACCTAAGATACGGATGCGCTTTTTTATTTACACAACTTTTGAAGGTAACTCCTCTGTTTATGCGAGAGTTGTTTTTTCGTATATTTTTTTGTTCTTACAATCTTCAGAAAGGTACACCGATGAAAAAAATACTTATTATCCTGCTTTGCATTACAAGTTTCGGCATTGCACAAAAGCGCGCTTTTACTCTTGATGATCTCTACAAAATAAAAGGGGTCGGAGGTTTGACAATTTCTCCGGATGGAAAACAGATTGCCTTTGTGGTATCGGAAAGTTTTTTGGAAAAAGGAAAAACGAATTCTGAAATTTATCTTATCAATATGGATGGTTCCGGTTTAAAGAAATTAACTTCAAATCCGGCGGCAGATTTTTCTCCGAAATGGATGCCGGACGGAAAGTCGCTTCTCTTTCTCTCTTCCCGAAAGGATGGAGTACAGGCATGGAAACTTCCGCTTGACGGAGGCGAGGCGGAACAGTTAACATCCATTTCCACCGGCGTTTCTAATATTCAACCGGCACCGAACGGAAAAGGATTTATTTTCGCTACGGATGTCTATCCGGAATTCGGCGCCGATGATGCTATGAACAAAAAAACCGACGATGCGAAAAATAACGGACCGATTCAGGCGCACATGACGGATAAACTGCTCTATCGCCATTGGACATCGTGGGCAGACGGAAAGAGAACGCACACTATGTATTTTGATATTGATTCAAAAAAAGTTGCCGATTTAACGACCGGCGATTTTGATGCGCCGGGGTACGGAATGGGTGAAGCGGTAATTTCTCCCGAAGGAACGGAAGTCTGTTTCGTTTCCAATCACGACAAGGTAGAGGCACAGTCCACTAATAAAGATTTGTTTCTTGTTTCAATAAACGGCGGCGAAGCAAAAAATATTACCAAAGAAAATCCGGCGTATGATGATGAACCGGTGTACTCTCCCGATAAAAAATATATTGCATACAAAACGCAAAAAATTCCCGGCTATGAATCTGATCTTATTCGGCTGGCGGTGTATGACAGAGCTTCGGGAAAAAGCGATGTCATTACCGAAGGAAAATTTGATAATTGGATAAATTCCTATCAATGGTCGCCGGATGCAAAAACAATTTACTTTACGGCACAGGTGCAGGGAAATGTTCCGCTGTATGCGATTGAGTTAAAAACAAAAACAATTACGCCCGTGTTAAATGCAAAATCCATTGATGCGTTTGAAATTTCTCCCGATGGAAAAACTGTTGTGTACACCAGACGCTCTGTCGGCGAACCGTCGGAAATGTGGAAAGCTTCGCTTGTTAAAGGCATTGCAAAAAATCCGGTGCGCTTAACGTTCTTCAACAAACCGGTGGAAGATTCGGTTGATATTCGCCCCGCAGAAGAGATGTGGATTGAATCGCCGACCGGAAAAAAGATTCATACATTTATTGTGAAGCCGCATAATTTCGATTCGAATAAAAAATATCCGTTCATCATTAATGTGCACGGCGGACCGCAGTCGCAATGGGCAGACGGTTTCCGCGGCGACTGGCAGGTGTATCCCGGTGCCGGTTATGTTTTAGTATTTCCCAATCCGCACGGTTCAACCGGATACGGACAGGAATTTACGGCGGCAATTTCCAAAGATTGGGGAGGAAAAGTTTATCAAGATGTTATGGCGGTAACGGATTACTGCGCGAAACTTCCGTTTGTAGATTCAACCCGCATGGGCGCAATGGGCTGGAGCTACGGCGGGTATATGATGATGTGGCTTGAAGGACACACCGAACGATTTAAAGCTATTGTTGCCATGATGGGAGTGTATGATTTAACGGCAATGCACGGCGCAACAGAAGAGTTGTGGTTTCCTGAATGGGATTTAAATGGATTGCCGTGGACGAGCGATTTATATTTAAAATGGTCGCCGAATCAGTTTGTGAAGAATTTCAAAACACCCTGCTTAGTTATTACCGGTGAAAAAGATTACCGCGTGCCGTACACGCAAAGTCTGGAATTCTTTACCGACTTACAATTAATGAATGTTCCTTCCCGCCTGATTGTTTTTCCGAATGACGGACATTGGCCCAACAATGTAAAATCAATGCCGCTGTATTACAATGCTCATCTCGATTGGTTTCACAAATATCTCGGAGGCGACCCCGCGCCGTATGATATGACAAAGATGGTAAGAAATCAGGCATTTGATAAATAAAAAAAACTAAGAAAAAATTAACAAACCGTTGTTGTTACGACAGCGGTTTGTTGTTTTAAAAACAGCTATACTTTCCGCTTAAAAAGATTTTCAGCATAATCTCCGGCTCTTTCATTCTATTATTGTATAGGAAAAATCGTTTCTCACAACCGCATTTTTCCTCCTTTCTTTCTCACAAATAAAAATTATTTCTGCAAATTTGGGCGATTTTTACAGATGGAAACTCGGCACAATAATGGTAGTTAATCGGGAAGGAGAAATTTTTATGATACAAAATCGCATGGTTATCAGAACTGGAAATCAAATGATTGCCGAAGGGGCATTGCAGGCAGGGTGCCAATTTTTTGCCGGTTATCCCATCACGCCCGCTTCGGGAATTTACAAAGCAATGATTGAACAGCTTCCTTCAAAAAACGGCGTGGCAATTTCGGCGCCGGATGAAATTTCTGCGCTTGCATATTGCGTCGGCGCTTCGGCGCGCGGTGCAAAAACAATGACGGCAACTTCCGGTCCCGGCTGGGCGCTGATGATTGAAACAGTGCAATATGCTTTGATGACTGAACTTCCCGTTGTTATTGCCATGGTGCAGCGTTTAGGGCCAAGCACCGGCGGCGCTACGCAGAATGCGCAGGGAGATATTTTATTTACGGAATTCTGCACTTCCGGCGGATATACCATACCAATGTTTGCGCCGAGCACTCCGCAGGAATGTTTTGAAGTAACCACGATTGCCTTTAAATGGGCGGAACTGTTGCGAACGCCGGTGGTTATTCTTTCGGATAAAGAAGTCGGCATGATGGCGGAAGATGTAAATTATGCGTTGTTGAACAGTGCGCCGCCGTGGTATCGCAAAGAATTTTCTTCCAAAAACGGCGAGCCGCATATTACGTACAATTTTAAAAACGGCGGTGATATTCCGTTCTTTGCTCCAGTCGGAGGAAAAGACAAAGTAACGATGACCGGTTCCGCACATAACAAGCAGGGCGCATTGCAGAAAAATTCTCCTGAAACATTGGAAGTCCTCCGCCATCTGCAGCAAAAAATAGACGTGCATAAAGAAGAGATGGCAATTGTTCGTCTTGATGAACAAGAGAAAGCCGATACGCTAATCATCAGCTTCGGCATTACTCACCGCACGGCGCGCGAAGCCGTGAAGCGTGCGCGAAGCAGCGGAAAGCGGGTTCGCTTAGCCAACGTTATTTCTCTCTTTCCGATTCCGTCAAAACAATTAATTGAAGCGGCGAGCAATGTAAAACGAATAATTGTTGCGGAAGAAAACATGACGGGACAATATCGCAGTGTTATCCGGCATTTGTTCGACGGAAAAGAAATTATCGGCGTGAATGCCGTCGGCACAATGATTTCTCCGGAAATGATACTCAGCGAAATTCTCTAGAAATTATTTTCTTAAAACATTGCGTAAAAAAAATTATGGTTGGAACTGAAAGTAAATATCTTAAAGAAAACGCGTCGTTTCCGTTTTGCAAAGGATGCGGACATCATCACTACGTGAATTATCTCGATGAAGCGTTGACGAAGCTGAATCTCGATCCGGAACACGTCTGCATTGTCAGTGATATCGGCTGTATCGGAATTTTAGACTCTCTTTTTTCTACGCCGCACACTTTCCATACAACTCACGGACGGTCAACGGCATTTGCCACCGGCATTGAACTTGCCGACGGAATTTTGAATGATTCAAAATTAAAATCCATCGTCGTTATCGGCGACGGAGGTTCAACAATCGGTCTGCTGCACATTGTAAATGCCGCGATGATGAATATTGACGTGACTGTTCTGGTTGCCAATAATTTCCTTTACGGCATGACCGGCGGACAGCATTCGCATTTTTCGCCGCTGGATTTTGTTACGCCGACAACGCCGGCAGGAAACATTGTTCCGCCGCTGGATATTTGTTCTATTGTAAAAAGCTGCGGCGCGCAGTTTGTTAAACAGGCCGTTGTTACCGATAAAAATCTTTCTTCAATTGTTGCTGAGGCGATTCGTTACCCCGGTTTTGCGCTGGTAGAAATTTTTGAACTCTGCACCGAATGGGCGACGCCGTTTAATAAGATTGACGGAAAAATGCTCTCTTCAAAAGTGCAATTTGCGGAAGAAGATCTTCCTGCTTTGCGAAAAGAATTTTCCGAATTGTATAAAGAAAAAATTCTCAGCGTGCCGCTCAAAAAGTCCGATGACGGCATTGAACAGAAATATTCTTCACCGCTGCGCGGAACAAAACGGATTGTTTTTGCCGGAACAGCGGGGGAGAAAGTGCAGCTCGCTTCGTATTTAACTATGCGGGCGGCAATCGGCAGCAAGCTTCATGCAACGCAAAAAAATGATAATCCGGTAACACAGGGTTCGGGCTTTTCTCTTTCGGAAGTCTGTTTGAGCAGCGAAGAAATTCTCTATACCGGCATTGATGTGCCGGATGTGGTGATTATTGCTTCGGCGGACGGATTAAAAGAAGTCCGCGCCAACGGAATTCTTCAGCGATGCAGAAAAAATTCGCTCGTGCTTGCGGAACAGACTCTGCCGGAGTTTGAATGCGGCGGAACGGTTCTCCGGCTCGCGCTTCGTTCGCTCTGCACGGGAAGCCGCGCTTCGCTCAGCGCCTTTGCCGCATTCAATGAAATAACCGGATGGATTCCGCGCGAAGCAATGAACGAAACATTTGAACAAAAATTTAAAGAAAAATCTGCGCTGTACGAAAAAGATATTGCTTCCTTAAAACCGGCGCTGGCAGCGCTTCTTCCGAAAGGAGTACCGGTATGAATACAATTGATGAATATACCTGCATGACTACCGTTCTGGAAAAATTTATTGAACGGGAAAACGAATCCATTGCACTGATGGAACAGGCAATGCATAAGCTCGGCGATACGGCTGTTACGCCGGTGTTCCGGAATCTTCTTGCGGAGAAACACCGTCACCGCGAAATGCTGGAACAGGCATTAACCGAAATGAATGAACAATTTGAATTAGATGAAGCCATAATTTAAAGGAGAAGGCAATGACACCGAAACAAAAAGATCTTGTCCGCGGAACATTTACGCTGCTGGAAACAAAAAAAGAAATTGTTGCGGACTTGTTGTATAAAAAATTGTTCGAGCTGGAGCCGAAAACACAGTCGCTGTTTCGCGGCGATATGCAGGAACAAAAAAGGAAGCTGATGCGCATGCTGGTGATTGCGGTGGAAAATCTTGATAATCCCGAAGAGCTTCGGCCGATGCTTTTCAATCTCGGACAGATTCATCATTCGTTCGGCATTGAAGGACATCAGTTTACGTCGTTCGGCGAAGCAATGATGTTTTCCTTAAAAACCGTGCTGGGAAAAGATTTTACGCCTGATGTGGAAGACGCCTGGAAATCGGTCTATTTACATTTAGCTTCCACTATGCACAATCATCCGCATCATGATGAAACGGTGCAGCTTCCGCACAATTAACGGGAACTTAAATTAAGCATCTTTCCGTTTTATTATGTAACTTTACGGGAGTTATGAAAAAAGCCACTGTCATATTGTTTCTTGCGGTCTATACGCTGCTGATCGTCGGGGTGAATATTATGGTTCACACCTGCGGCGGTGAAACGGAATCCATTCTTGCGCCTCTTTCGGCTGAAGATCCGTGCGGGAGCGAAGATGGAACAATGCCGAACGATATGTGCTGCAAAACAGAAATTAAATCGGTAAAGATTAGCGACGAGCAGTTAGCCGCAAGCGCCGCTTCCTGCGAACCGCTGACGGTCAGCAATATGCTGCCGGTTCTTTCTTCAACGGTTTCAATTCAGGAAACTGCCGTACTCTTTTCTTCTCCCTATGAAATTTATCCGCCTCCAAAATTAGCATTATATATTTCTCATTCCGTGTTCCTTATTTAGGTAAAGGTATTTTTTTATCTCCTGTTACCTAAAAAATACCATTATGTTAAAAACACAATCAATAAAGGAACCGTTATGAAAACGAAATTATTTTCAACTCTCATTATACTGCTGTTGTTTACATCATTATCCTCTGCCGGCGAAACGGTGAAGGATACCACCTTCAAAGTCTTCGGAAACTGCGGAATGTGCAAAGCGCGCATTGAAAAAGCAATGAAGATCAGCGAAGTAAAAAAAGCATCGTGGGATAAAAATACAAAGATGCTTTCCGTTTCATTTGTTACCGGAAAAATTACCGTTGATTCGCTTCAGAAGATTGCGGCATCCGTGGGACACGATACCGAACAATACAAAGCTTCGGATGAGGTGTACAACAATCTTCCGAAGTGCTGTCTCTATAGAAAATAACCAAAGAAATTATTCTCTTCTTTTTTTGAGTCGAAGATATTCTTCGCATTCAATAATTATTTTTTTAGGAGACAACAATGAAATTTCTCTTTGGAGCGCTCTGCTCGCTTCTTTCAATTACGGCGGGAGCCCAATCAACCGATTCGCTCTATCTTGAACCGCTTCTTCAGGAAGTGATTAGTTCAAATCCTGCACTGCTTGCCGCACAGGCAAATCACCGGCGCGAAGAAACAAAAATCAGCCAGGCACGGTCGTGGAATGCGCCGATGGTATCGGTGGAATTTATGGACAATCCGATAACGTCGCTGAACTTTCCGAAAAACGGAATGATGCGCCGATACGCTCTTGAACAAATGATTCCGTTCCCCGGAAAAATTTCTTCTGCGGAAACATCGGCGCAGGCTTCGGCGGCATCGGCGCACTCTTCCAGCGAAGCGTATAAAAGAACGCTAATTGCCGAAACAAAAAAACAGTACGCGATGCTCTATTCAATTCAACGGCGTCTTTCGGTAAATCAGGAAAATCAAACGCTTCTTCAGCAGATGATTTCCGCCGTTCAGGCAAAATATTCCGTCGGGCAGGCAACGCAGGCGGATGTTTTACGGATGCAGATTGAATTAACAAAACTGGAAAATGAATTTTCTTCCTTACAACAGGAAGAGCGGATGGCGGAAGGAATGATCAATGCGCTCCGCTCAAAACCAACCGGAACACCAATCGGAACAATTCCTGTCATTGCACTGCCGCCGCTTCCGGAAAATGAAACAGCATTGGAACAAGATGCAATGTCAAAACGAAATGAACTTCATTCAATGCAGGCGGAAATTGAAATGTCTCGCGCCGATGTATCCATGTCGCAAAAAGAACAATATCCCGATTTGCAGATCGGGCTTGCCTATAAAGAACTGGCGGCAATGCCCGATACCTGGGAATTGATGATCGGCATCAGCATTCCGTTTGCTCCGTGGGCGAGCGGAAAATATTCCGGGAAGATTGAAGAACAGCAGCTTGCCGTGCAGCAGAAAGAACATGAATTTGCCGACATGAGAAATATGATTCGGTTTGATGTGTACGATAAATGGAGCAAAGCAAAAGCGAGCTGGGAGAAATTACAGCGGTACGAAACTTCAGTGCTTCCTTCTACCCGCCAGACTTTTGAAGCGCTGCGCAGCGCATACATTGCCAACAAAGCAGATTTTCTTTCGCTCATTGATGCCGTTCGCATGGTGCAGATGTACACTATGGAATATTACGAAGAAGCGGCGCAGTATCTTTCTTACCGCGCGGATTTAGAACGCGCGGCGGGAACTGAATTACCATAAAAGTTTAAAGGATAAAACAATGAAAGCAATTTATTTAGGAATACTCTCTGCGGTGCTTCTCTTTTCATCCTGCACAAAAAATGAAAAGACAAATGACCGCGCTGCATCAGAAACGCAGCATGATGTGTACACCTGCCCGATGCATCCTTCCGTTATTTCAGATCGTCCCGGCGCGTGTCCTGTTTGCGGAATGGCGCTGGTAAAAAAATCCGCGCAGCACGAAATTCAAAACAGTGATTTAACGGCGCTTCAGCAGGTAAGTCTTTCACCGACGCAGCGGGTGCTTGCCAACGTGGAAACCGTTCCCGTTGAAATTCTGCCGATGGAACATATTATTAACGCCGTTGGAATTGTTGATGTTGCCGAAACACATCAGGCGACAGTTTCCGCAAGATTTCGCGGACGGATAGAAAAATTATTTGTTAATGTTACTGGCGAAGCGGTAAAAAAAGGAGAGCCGCTGTTTGAATTATACAGTCCCGACCTGATTACCTCGCAGCAGGAATTTATTCTTGCGCTCGACGGTAAACAGCAATCGCTGATTGACGGCATGCGCGAGCGGCTGCAGTTGAATTTTGGAATGACGCCGGCGCAAATTGCTTCTCTTGAACAACAGCGCAAAGTGCAGACTTCCGTTATTTTTTATTCGCCGATTTCCGGAACGGTTGTATTAAAACAAGTGCAGGCAGGAGAATATGTTGATGAAGGAACCGTTCTTTATCAGCTTGCCGATCTTTCCACCGTGTGGATTTATCTTGATGTGTATGAAAAAGATATTCCGTGCGTAAAAAAAGGAGAATATGTTCACATTCAAACGGAAGCTTACCCCGAAACAAAATTTTCCGGCAGAGTAACGTTTATCGACCCTGTTATTAATCCCGAAACGCGGACAATTCGGGTGCGGACAACGTTTGAAAATAAACACGGCATGCTGAAACCAAAAATGTTTGTTACGGCATCCATTCACAGCGAAGGGCGAAAAACTTTAGCGGTGCCGTTAAACGCCGTTCTTCTTACCGGAAAAAAAGCTGTGGTGTGGGTAGAAACAAAACTCAATACGTTTGACCCGCGCGATGTAAAGCTCGGCGGCTCCACCGATTCGTATTATGAAATTCTCTCCGGTCTTCAGGAAGGTGATATGGTTGCCGTTGCCGGCGGATTTCTTCTTGATTCCGAAAGCGCATTGCAGCACCCTGAACGTTCCTCGATAGAGCCGGCACATCACGAAACAATTTCGGCAGCAATGGAAACGCCTGTCGGGAAAAAAGAACATTCAGTAAAACCGCAGATTGTTAAAATTACGGTGGACGGATCATATTCGCCTGATGTAGTGCATGTAAAACTCGGAACACCGGTGCAATTGCAATTTCACCGCGTTGAAGATTCGGAATGCACGGAAGAAGTTGTGTTTGAAGAGCTTCACCTTCGAAAAAAACTTCCGGCATTTAAAACAACAACCATCACCATTACGCCGAAAGAATTGGGAGAAATTTCCTTCTCCTGCGGAATGGCAATGGTACACGGTAAACTTATTGTTGACCGCTGAGGAACAACGCCATGATAGAAAAAATTATTGATTACTCCGCAAAAAATAAATTCGTTGTTATTCTTATTTATCTCGTTGTAATCGGCTGGGGAATTTGGTCGGTAGTGAAGACGCCGCTGGATGCCATTCCGGACCTTTCGGAAAATCAGGTGATTGTTTTTTCGGAATGGATGGGAAGGTCGCCTCAACTGGTAGAAGATCAAATTACTTTTCCACTTGTTACGGCGCTGCAGGGAGTGCCGGAGGTGGAAGCAATCCGTGCGCAGTCCATGTTCGGCATGTCGTTTATTTATATCATCTTTAACGAACATACGGATTTGTATTGGGCGCGAAGCCGCGTGCTGGAAAAACTTTCCACCGTTCAATCCGCGCTGCCGCAGGGGGCAACGGTTGAACTTGGACCGGACGGAACTGGTGTCGGTCATGTATTTTGGTACACCGTTGAAGGAAAAAAAGATCTCGGCACGCTGCGCGCAATTCAAGATTGGTATGTAAAATTAAATCTGCAGGGAGTGCAGGGAGTGGCGGAAATAGCTTCCATCGGCGGATATGTAAAGCAGTATCAAGTGGATGTCAATCCGAACAAGATGAAAGCATTCAGCATTTCACTGGCGGATATAAAAAATGCGGTGATGCGTTCCAATAATGATGTCGGCGGAAAAATATTGGAAATTTCCGATGCGGAATATTTTATCCGCGGTCAGGGATACATTCAATCAACCAAAGATATAGAAAATATTGTTGTCGGCACCGGCGCGAATAATGTTCCCATCTATATAAAAAATATCGGCGCAGTGCAGATCGGCGGAGATCTTCGGCGCGGTTCGTTGGAGAAAGACGGCGAAGGGCAGGTGGTGGGGGGCATTGTTGTTATGCGCTACGGCGAGAATGCCAAAGATGTGATTGACCGCGTGAAGAAACGCATTGCAGAAATTTCTCCCGGTCTGCCGGAAGGCGTGGAAATTAAAACTGCCTATGATCGAAGCGATTTAATTTTAGCTGCCGTTGATACTTTAAAGCATGCGCTTTTTGAAGAAGCAATTGTCGTCAGCATTATTGTGCTGCTCTTTCTTCTTCACGTGCGAAGCGTTCTCCGCGTAATTATAGAAATTCCCGTTGCCGTGTTCATTGCCTTTATCTGCATGAAAACATTCGGCATCACTTCCAATATTATGTCGCTCGGCGGAATTGCGATTGCCATCGGCGTTATTGTGGATGCTTCCATTGTGCTGGTGGAAAATGCGTACCGTAACGTTGCACGGGTGCAGGAAGAAAAAGGAGAACTTTCGAAAGAAGAATATATTGAAATTTCCATCCGCTCGGCAAAGCAGGTCGGTCCCGCAATATTTTATTCAGTGGCAATTATGGTTGTTTCGTTTCTTCCGGTCTTTTTACTGGAAGGGCAGGAAGGAAAAATGTTTAAGCCGCTCGCTTTTACAAAAACATTTGTGCTTATCGGGTCGGCAATAATTTCCATTACGCTGGTTCCGATGTTAATGACAATGTTAACACGCGGAAAATTCCGGCGTGAAGATAAAAATCCGATTACAAAATTTCTGAATAAAATCTATGAACCGGTGATTCACTGGGCATTGAAATACCGGAAGACAGCTATCGGATTAAATATTCTTGCGCTCCTTGTTACCGTGCCGATGATTCATTCTATGGGCTCGGAGTTTATGCCTCCGCTGGATGAAGGAAGTCTGCTCTTTATGCCGGTAACGCTTCCCTCGGCATCCATTACAGAAGTAAACCGCATTATGCAGGTGCAGGATGCCATTATTAAATCTGTTCCCGAAGTGGAACAGGTTCTCGGTAAAGCGGGCAAAGCGGAAACTTCCACCGACCCTGCGCCCGTGAGTATGATTGAATCTATTATTCTGCTGAAGCCGAAAAGCGAATGGCGGAAAGGAATTACTAAAGACGATATTATTGCCGAGCTTGATGCTAAACTGCAAATTCCCGGCGTGCGAAACGGCTGGACGCAGCCGATTATTAACCGAATCAACATGCTTTCCACCGGCGTGCGAACTGATTTAGGCGTAAAAATTTTCGGTAAAAATCTCGATACGCTTGAACAGCTTGCCATTCATGCCGAAGAAATTCTCCGCACGGTTCCCGGCGCGGCGGATCTTTATGCGGAACGAACGCAGGGAGGATTGTTTCTTGATATAAAAATTCACCGTGAAGCGGTTGCGCGTTACGGCATTAACGTCGGCGATGTTCAGGATATTATTGAAACAGCAGTCGGCGGAGAAAATATCGGAACGGTGATTGAAGGGAGAGAGCGGTTTCCCATTCGGGTGCGATACGAGAGAGATTGGAGAGATCATTTTGAAGATTTAAAAAATCTTCTTGTTCCGGTGAATATTAAACGGACAGAAAGCGGCGCATCGTTTATTGCTTCGCCGGCGCCTTCATCCAACGGCGGAATGAACGGAATGAATTCAGGAAGCACAAGCACAATGAACCGTCAAACCGCGGCGTCTTCTTCTCTGCCAGCCGGCTCCGCAATGGTTTCCGAGAGAAGCTACATTCCGCTCGGTCAGCTTGCTTCCATAACTATTGCGCCCGGTCCGCCGATGATTTCCAGCGAAAATGCGCAGCTTCGCTCCATTGTCTTTTTAAATGTGCGTGGAAGAGATATGGGAAGTTTTGTTGAAGAAGCAAAAACGGTTCTTGAAAAAAAACTTGCTCTTCCGCAGGGCTATACGCTTCAATGGAGCGGACAATGGGAAAATCAAATTCATGCAAAAAACCGGCTGCTGATTGTTATGCCGATTGTGCTGATAATAATTTTTGTGATGCTGTATTTTGTAACGAAAGATTTTAAAGAATCGTTTGTTGTTATGCTGTCCGTTCCCTTTGCCTTAATCGGCGGAGTGTATTTATTGTTTTTCCTCGGCTATAATTTTTCTGTTGCTGTATGGGTCGGCTTTATTGCGCTGTACGGTCTTGCGGTGGAAACCGGCGTAGTGATGATTGTCTATCTTCATGAAGCGCTGGATAAACGCCTGCACGACCACCAGCAGGGGCTGCGCGGAGAAATTACCATGACCGATATTTATAATGCAACGGTAGAAGGTTCCGTGCTGCGCCTTCGCCCGAAAGTAATGACGGTTGCCACCAGCATGATCGGTTTACTTCCGATTATGTGGAGTTCGGGAGTCGGCGCGGATGTGATGAAACCGCTGGCAACGCCGATGATCGGCGGACTTATTACTTCCACCGTTCATGTATTGATTATGACGCCGGTACTTTTCAGTTACATGAAAGAATATTCCTTAAAGAAAGGAACGCTGGAAATTTCCAAAATGGCGGGGTGGATGAAGTAGCGGTACGAAGTCAATTATCCAAACGCAATTCGACGAAAAAATCGGATTGCGTTTGGCGTGTTAAATTATTTTCACAACGTAATTCACAGCGCGAAGTATTTCTGCAGCGCGCTCACGCTGATCTCCCTGAAGTTCAATATCGCCGTTCTTTACCGTTCCGCCCGCACCGCACTGCTGTTTCAAAGTTTTCGCCAGCTCTTCCATTGTTGCGGGATTATGCTGCAAGCCGGAAATGATTGTTACCGCTTTCCCTTTTCTTCCTTTGGTATCAAGAAAAAGTTTGAGAGATTTTCCTTTTCCATCGTGGCTTTTTTTTTCGTTCGCCGGAATTGTTTTTCGCTCGGATTCCGGAAGAAGCGATGCAAGTTCAGAAAGTGACGTAAGTTTCATCGTGTCAATGATCGGTGCTTTTTAAAATTGCAGCATTGTTTATTCATTCGGTTGTTTTTTTATGCTGCGGAGATACAAATCTTCAACTTTTTTTCGCGCCCACGGCGTTGTGCGAAGAAATTTTAAACTCGATGGTATGCTTGGATTATCATTGAAGCATCGAATGGTAATTTTGCTTCCTAATTTTTTCCAGCCGTACCGCTGAACCAGAAAGTGAAGAATCATCTCCAGCGTTACGCCGTGCATCGGGTTGTTCGGCTGTTCGCTCATTGTTTACCGGCAGGTTTCAGCAACAGATCGTGAAAATCAAAACTAAAATCCGTTGCCGGCGAAACAGCTTTCATTTTTGCCGATTCAATACTGCCGTCCGGTTTTAATGAAAACGTAACAAACGCATCAGCGCGCATTTCCGGATCGCTCCATCGCGCAATAAAAGTATCGTACTGGTAATGTTCTAAAAATCCGCCGAGTGACGGTGTTGCCGTCATCTGCATAAATAATTTTCCCTCTTTCATGGTTATGGAAATATCGCCGTACCACGCATCGCGATACATTCCCGCATATTTTTCTAACGGCAGCGAAGGATGAGAAAGCGAATCACGAAGAGAAGCGGTCTTCTTTTCCGCCGCCGCAGTCATGGAATCACTCCGCGCTTTCATCGCTTTGTATCCCGCAAGCCAGTCAAAATTTTCATTTAAGTACGCATCAAGCACGCGGTAACCGATAGAATAGAAGGCGCCGCTTTGTTCCTGATTTGTAAAAACGGCAACGCCGAGCCGCAGTTCGGGAATCATCGCAACGAATGAAACCATTCCGCTCAGCCCGCCGGTATGCCAGACAAGTTTTTTGCCGCGGAAATCACGCATAAAAAATCCTAATCCGTAGCCGGCAAAGTTTGCCTTCAGCGGCGCCAGTTCTTTTCTTGCCGGCGCAACAGGAATCGGTGTAACAAGCGTCCAAAGATTTTTTGACGTTGTCGCGCTGAAGAGCCGCTCGCCGCCCGAAATTTTTCCTGAATCTAACTGACAGATCATCCACTTTGCAATATCTTCAGCGTTGCTGTTAATGCTGGCGGCGGGATTGGTTTTGTCGCTGTCCGAAGCGGCGACCGGACGAACGATAGTATTGATTTCACCGTGAGGCGTTGCGGCGTTTCCTTTTTTCACCGCATCAAAATAGGTAACGGTGGTGTTTTGCATTCCGAGTTTATCCAGAATTTTTTTCTGAATAAATTCTCCCCACGGCATACCGCTGACCGCTTCAATGACTTCACCCGCAACAAGATATAGCACATTATCGTACGCATACGTGCTGCGAAAGCTTGTTGCCAGCGGAACATTGCGGAGGCGCTTCACGACTTCTTTGTAGCTGTAAGTATTTGTGGGCCAGATAAGCAAATCACCCGCGCCGAGTCCGAGCCCGCTTCTGTGAACCAGCAGATCGGTAATGCGAAGCTCATTTGTTACATACGGATCGGAAAGACGAAACCACGGCAGGTAATCAATCACTCGGTCGTTCCATTGTAGTTTTCCTTCATCCACAAGAATGCCGAGCGCAGTTGCGGTAAATGCTTTGGAATTGGACGCAATGCTGAAATTTGTTTCAGCGTTGACTTTTTCTTTGGCGGTAATATTCTGCACGCCGTAACCTTTGGCAAGCACAACCTTTCCGTCTTTTACGACGGCAACGGCAACGCCCGGAACGTTGAATGCTTTCTGTACGCTTTCAACATAGGCGTCAAAATTTTTCGGAAGCTGTTGCGAAGGAAGCAGTGAAAAAAAACAGAATAACGCTGTTGCAAGAGAATAAAAATATTTTTTCATGAGGAGTTTCCTTACAAGCAAAAAAGTGATTGTAAAATTATTATGTTCGGCATCGCGTATGTTCTTTATGAACAATAATATTTTCATCGCGACGCCGTTTGCAGCAGTAAATCGTTAATCATCTTTGAAAGCGCCGTTGGGTCTTTCACTTTTGAACCTTCGGCAATAACCGCCTGATCGTACAGCAGCTTGGTGTAGATTTCAATTCGTTTATCGTTTGCATCGGCTTCAAAAATATTCCGCAGCGCAATAACTACCGGATGTTCTATATTGAGTTCAAGAATCCGCTCGGTCTTTTTAGATTCATCCATCTGTCCGAGTTTCTGCATAATGCGTTCCATGTTTGCGCTCATTGCATTGGCATCATTCACCAGACAGGAAGCGCTCTCTTTTAACCGGGAAGAGACGCGGATTTCTTTTACGTGGTCGAGTTTCGCTTTCATGGCATCGAACAGCGGTGCAAAAATTTTCTGCGCTTCGTTCTGTTCTTTTTCTTTATCGGAAGGAAGTTCCGCTTTATCCGCGCCGATAAGTTTTTTCCCTTTGTACTCCGTAAGATAGGGGAGAATAAACTCGTCAATCGGATCGGTCATCAGCAGCACGTTCCATTCTTTTGCTTTAAACGTTTCAAGGTACGGCGTGTGAAGAAGCGTCTCGCGATCTTCTCCGGTGAGAAAGTAAATTTCTTTTTGCTCGGAAGGCATCTGCTCGGCATACTGCGGAAGCGAAAGAAATTTTCCTTCTTCGGTCTTTACCGATTCAAACAGCAGCAGCTCGGAAAGCTGTTCTTTGTTCGTCCAGTCGCTGTGCACTCCTTCTTTAATGAACTGTCCGAATTCTTTGAAGAACGAAACATACTGCTCGTATTCATTGTTCTTCATTTCTTCAAGGTTTTTAATAACGCTCTTAACGAGATTATTTTTAATTTTTTCAAGCTGCGGATTTTGCTGCAGCATTTCGCGCGAAACATTCAGCGGAAGATCGGCGCAGTCCACCACGCCTTTTACAAAACGCATATACGGCGGCAGAAGCTGCTCGCAGTGATCCATAATCAGCACGCGCCGGATATACAATTTCGGTCCCACTTTCGGTTCGCCGAACATCATATCGAACGGTTTTTTGGACGGAATAAAAAGCAGCACTTTAAATTCCACCATCCCTTCGCCGGTGTAATGAATTACTTTTGCCGGCGGATTAAAATCATTGGAAATCTGCTGATAAAACTGTTCGTATTCTTCTTTGGTAACATCGTTTTTGGAACGAAGCCAGAGCGCTTTGCGGGAATTCAGCGTTTCTTCCGCCACAGATTTCTTTTTGTCTTCTTCTTTTTCAACATCCATTACCACGGGATGCTCGATAAAATCTGAAAACTGTTTCACCAGCGAACGGATTTTCCATTCTTCCAGAAAATCTTTTTCTTCTTCTTTTAAATGAAGAATAACATCTGTGCCGCGCAGTTCTTTTTCTGCCGGCTCAACGGTATATTCGCCCTGTCCGTCCGAAACCCATTGAACGCCGCTGCTTTTTTCGCCGGCAGTCCGCGAAATTACCGTTACCGAATCTGCCACCATAAAGGCGGAATAAAAACCGACGCCGAACTGACCGATTAATTCGGGGCGGAAAGCTGCTTCTGCTGTTTTTAATTTTTCAAGAAATTCTTTCGTTCCGGACTTGGCAATGGTGCCGAGATTTTCCATAATAGTTTCGCGCGACATGCCGATGCCGTTATCGGAAATCGTGAGCGTATTGTTTTTCTTATCGGGAATAATTTTAATTTTCCACTCTTTATTGTTTTCCAGTAACGCTTCGTTGCCGAGCGAATCGAAACGGATTTTATCAATAGCATCGCTGGCGTTGCTGATGAGTTCGCGTAAAAATACTTCTTTGTTGGAATAGAGCGAGTGCGTAATAAGATTTAAGATTTGTTTTAACTCGCTTTTAAATTCTTTTTTTTCAACAGTGGACATTCTTTCTCCTTGTTTCTAATAAAATAAAAATACCAATACAAATTTACGGCAGAGCAGAGACATTGGCAAGGAAACTGCACGATAGAAGAAAAATATTTTCTTTGGAATTAAAGAACTTTAAAAGAGAAAAACCGCAGGAAGCTCTTTCTCCGGCGGTTTTTCGGTGTTTCAATTCCTATTGAATTTATTACTTAATGTACAGCATCTTTTTGGTGATTTTAAGATCTTCGGTAATGAGTTCATAATAATAGGTGCCGCTCGGCAGACCGCCGGCATCAAAACGAATTTTGAAATTTCCCGGCTCTTTTACTTCATCATAAATTGTACGAATTTCCTGTCCGGCGGAATTATACACTTTCACCAGCACAAGAGAATTATTTTTTATTTCCGGCGGAATTGTAAATTCTATTATTGTTGAAGGATTGAACGGATTCGGATAATTCTGTTTCAGTTCATAGCCTTTGGCAGCGGCTGCCTCTTTTTTTACCGCAGAAGCCGTTGACCAGTTTTGATATTTATAAATTGTCTGCCCCGTAGCAAACGTTACCGAATCGTTTATTCTTCGAAACCGGTTTACGCGGACGCCGAAGTTTGCATTGTGCCATGTTTCGCCGCCGTCGGTTGTTTCCAATGAGGTGTAGGTGGAATTTCCGCCTGCCCATCCGACCAAATCATTAATAAAGCCGATTCCCTGCACGTAGTATCCGTTGGAACGAAGAAATTTTTCGTGCCAGGTTTTTCCTCCGTCTGTTGTTTTCACAAAATTAACCACCTTGCCGGTATCCCGCTGCAATGAAACGTAGCCGGTATTTCTGCTGGGGAAATCAATTTTCCAGCACCATTCGCCGGTCTGCGATGAGGTAAAAACATTCGTCCATGTTTCGCCTCCGTCTGTGGTGAAAAGAATAATACCGTTGGAAGTTTGATTCGGCGCTTTGTTTCCTCCCACGGCAAAACCGGTATCGGGCGAGAAGAAGTGCACATCCATAAGATCAACGGAATAGCTGCTCATATTTTTTGAAATCCAGGTTTCCCCTTTATCCGTGCTTTTTAAAAAATAGACCGGACCGCGGACTCTGCCGACGCCGACAATCATAGAATCGTTCACAACACTTACGCCGCAAATTCCCCGCGGCTTGGTGCCGATGAAATTATTGATAGGATTCCAGCTTGCGCCTCCGTTCGTTGTTCGGTAAATAAGATTGGTATCGGTCTGTCCGCCGAATTCATTGGTTCCTAAATTACACGCAACACCGGTGAGCGAATCAAAAAAACCGATTGAGCGAAAATAAATTGTTCCTTTGTTAAACTGCTCCGTCCATGAATTTCCGCCGTCTGTTGTTTTTGAAATTATTCCTCTGCCGACAACCCAGCCGAGATTTTCATTGATAAAATAGCCGTCGTCGTGCCGGGAATTGACAGGGGCGTTCGGCAGCGCTTTCCAGGAAAGCTGTGCCGGTGCCGTGTTACCGCTGAAATTAAAAATAACAGCAAATGCAGCAAGAAAAATTTTTTTCATGGTTTCTCCGATTGATTTTTTAGTGAAAGGAAGGGGCATCTTAAAAGTAATGATTATCGTTCATTATCGCAAGGAAGAGCTTAATATTTGGACAGCGGTAAAAAATATAGAGGCAAAAAAAATGCCGTCACCATTTGTTACATGATGACGGCATAAGAAAAGTTTTTTACTATGCCTACTTCAACAAAAACATCTTCTTCATCAACTGTTTACCGTTCGATGTCAGTCTGGCAAAATACACGCCGCTGGCAAGCTTCGAAGCATCAAACTGTTTCTGATAATACACTCCTGCCTCCAACACTTCATTCACCAGCACCGCCGCTTCTCTTCCCAGAATATCATACACCGCTAACTGCGTCAATCCTCATTTTTCTAACGTAAAGCCAATGGTTGTTGAAGGATTAAACGGATTGGGATAATTCTGTTCAAGCGAGAAAACAAGCGGCTGCGAAGTTGTTACGCTGACTTCCGAAGAATAATGGAAGCTCCCTGATTTATCAATTTGTTTTAAGCGGTAGAGGGAGGTTCCGGCAGTTGGTTTTTCATCAGTATAGCGGTATTGATGGGGCGCGCTGCTGGTTCCGGAGCCTAGAAGAAAGTCGAGTTTTTCCCATTCGCTTCCATCTTTGCGTTCTATTACAAAGCCGGCGTTGTTGGTTTCAGTGGCAGTTTGCCAGGAGAGAAGAACTTTTCCTTCAGCATACTGTGCAGTGAAGGTGGAAAGTTCTACCGGTAATACTCTATCGGTGAAAAGAGCAAAGTTTGGAGAATAAGTATTATCAATATTGTTAAATCCTCCACCGATGTAAAGATCATTACCACCAATGACAATACTGGTAATTGCGCCATCCGGGTCTGGAATCCAGTTTTCATCGACGCTTCCGTTTGAATCTAATTTTGCTAAATTATTTCTATTATAACTGCCAACTTTTAAAAAATTTCCGCCGATAATCCAGCCCCCCTCTCCGTCAGCAACGATGGAATTAATCACACCATTGACAAGAGGAAACGAAAAATTTGCTGTAACATAATATATTTTTAGTTTTACTCCGCCTCCAACAGCGTAGCCGACGTAATTAAATCCACCGCCGATATAGGTATAATCTCCGTCAACGGCTACGGCAGTTACAGCTAGGTTCGTGGTCATCATTTGTTGACTCGGCTGGCTAAAAAGAATACCGCCGAAGAAGAATACGCTCAAAAATAGTTTTGTTCTCATTGCTTGCCCCCTTTTAAAGTTGTAAAAGTTATATAAAGACAGAATAATCTATTTCATAAATCGATCCAGCGGCAGATGATTCTTTTCTGATAAAAATATCCTAAATCTATCGTATAGAAGAGACTTATGCAAGAAAGAAATGAACAGCCGTATCTTTATTGTTGATTTTCGACTTTTGATACAAGATATTATTTCTGCCATGAAATTTTCTTTTGAACATCATTCGCAGCCTCTTCTTCCGGTACATTTATTTGTCCGCCGGATTCTGCTCTCGCTGGTTCTCGGTCTCGGTGTTATCGGAATTTCACTGTACATCGGCATGGCTGGCTACCATTGGTTCGAAAATCTTTCGTGGATTGATGCTTTTTTGAATGCGTCAATGCTTCTTTCCGGAATGGGTCCGCTGGAACAGCCCCAGACGGAAGCGGGAAAAGTTTTTGCCGGAATGTATGCGCTCTACAGCGGTCTAGCGGTTATTCTTATTGCCGGAATTATTTTCGGTCCTGTCTTTCACCGCTTTCTGCATAAATTTCATATTGAAGCAAAAGAAGATTCCGATTAGACGAACTGCCTGCCGAACAGCGCGGCGCTTTTTTTTCATTCACCCGTTCAACAAAATTTGTCATGATACTTTCCGATAAAAAGATTCTTGAAGAAATAAAAAAAGGAACGATCGTTATTACACCGTTCAACAGAAACTCTCTCGGCTCAAACAGTTACGATGTGCATTTGGGAAAACATCTGGCGGTGTATCATGATGAAATTCTCGATGCGAAAAAACACAACACGGTACACCATTTTGAAATTCCGAAAGAGGGAATTATTCTTGTTCCGAGCAAATTGTATCTCGGTGTAACGGAAGAATATACCGAAACCCACGCGCACGTTCCGTTTCTGGAAGGAAAAAGCTCCATTGGCAGATTGGGAATTGATATTCACGCCACCGCAGGAAAAGGAGATGTCGGCTTTTGCAATACTTGGACATTGGAGATTTCCGTTCGGCAGCCCGTACGCGTCTATGCCGGCATGCCGATCGGGCAGTTAATTTATTTTACTGTGGATGGGGATATTGAAATTTCCTATAACAAAAAGAAAAATGCCAAGTACAACAAGCGCACCATCCGCCCCGTGGAAAGCATGATGTGGAAAAATTTTAAGAAGTAGTTGAATTGTGAAGTTAATGAATTTATAGAAAAATACGGCTTGAAGTTCATTAAAGAATAAATGCCGCTAAAGCGGACTGCAATAATCAAAATTGCCTCTCGACGTAATTTCTCTTACTTTTCACTTGTCAAAAATATTCTCGCCACTTAAAAAAGGAACGATTATGAACACGCTAAAAAATATTTCGTTAATGGTTCTGTTTACCGTAGCCACGCTATTTGCTCAGACACGACAGCCGATGCAGATTGAAGATTTGTTTCGGGCAAAACGGGTCAGCGATCCGCAGCTTTCTCCGGACGGCAAAACCGTTGCATTTGTTCTCAGTGTTGTGGATAAAGAAGCCAATAGATCCAACAGCGATATTTGGCTGATTCCGTCAGGCGGAGGAGAAGCAAAGCAGTTAACCAATTCACCCAAAGCCGATTTTCATCCGCGCTGGTCGCCGGATGGAAAAACTATTGCCTTTCAATCGAATCGAAACGGTTCAATGCAGATTTATCGTATTGATGTTGCCTCCGGAAACACAACACAGCTCACCAATATTTTTTCCGAAGCGGGAAGCGCGGTTTGGTCGCCGGATGGAAAAAAATTAGCGTTCGTTTCCGCCGTCTATCCAGAATTTTCCGCTCTGCCGTATTCCGAAGCAGATGCAATGAATAAAGCAAAAGCCGATTCTCTTGAAAAGAGCAAAGTAAAAGCGCGCGTGTTGACGAAACTTCTCTACCGTCATTGGGATTCATGGGTGGATGGAAAGCGCCAGCATCTTTTTGTTCTCAATGCAGACGGAAGCAATCTGCGAAATGTTACTCCGGGCGACCGCGATGCTGTTCCGACTTCTTCCACATTTTCCGCCGGCGATGATTTTGATTTTTCGCCGGATGGAAAAGAACTTGCCTACACCGCCACTCCGATTCCCGTTCACGATGAATCGTGGAGCACTAATCACGATATCTATATTGTTAATCTGGAAAACGGAACACGCACGCAGCTAACTACAAATCCTGCGGCAGATGGTTTTCCGCGCTATTCGCCGGATGGAAAATATCTTGCATATCGCGCGCAGTCACGCCCCGGCTTTGAAGCTGACCGTTGGCAGTTGATGCTGGTTGATCGTTCAACAGGGAAAATAAAAAGTTTAACTTCTGCGTTCGATTCCAATGTCGGCTCGCCGGTGTGGAGCCGCGACAGCAAAATGCTTTACTTTGATGCTGAAGAAAAAGCCAACACGCCGATTTGGTCCGTTACGCTCGACGGAAAAATTTCTAAAATTATTAACAGCGCAACAAACAGCGATATCAACAGCTCCGCCGACGGCTCGTTATTTATTTTCTCTCATCAAACACTTTCCCGCCCGGCAGAAATTTATTCCGCTGATGCAAAGGGAGAATTGAAACCGCTGACACATTGTAACGATGCGCTGTTTTCGCACATTGAATATTCCGATCCGGAGTATGTTTGGTTTGAAGGGGCGAACAAAGCAAACGTGCAGATGTGGATTTTTAAGCCGCCGTTTTTTGATGCAAAGAAAAAATATCCGTTGGTGTATATGATTCATGGCGGACCGCAGGGCGCGTGGGGAAATTCCTGGTCGTATCGCTGGAATCCGCAATTGTGGGCGGCGCAGGGATATGTTGTTGCCTGTCCGAATCCGCGCGGCAGCACCGGCTTCGGACAAAAATTTACCGATGAAATTTCCCGCGACTGGGGCGGAAAAGTTTATACCGATATTATGAACGGTCTAGCGTCTATGGAAAAGCAGCCGTACATCAATACAAAAAAAATGGCGGCAGCCGGCGCCAGCTACGGCGGATATATGATGAACTGGCTGAACGGGCATACCGATAAATTTAAAACAATTATCTGTCACGACGGCGTGTATAATTTTTATTCAATGTACGGTGCAACGGAAGAAACCTGGTTCGATGAATGGGAACACGGCATTCCGTGGGAGACAAAAGAATACGATAAATTTTCACCTCATAAATATGCGCAGAATTTTAAAACGCCCACGCTCATCATTCACAACGAACTCGATTTCCGCGTGCCGGTGGGCGAAGGATTGCAGCTCTTTACCACATTGCAGCGAAAAGGAATTCCGAGCAAGCTTCTCTATTTTCCGGATGAAGGGCACTGGGTTTTGAAGCCGCAGAATTCCGAGTTTTGGCATAAGACAGTGTTTGAGTGGCTGGCGGAGTATTTGAAATAAGTAACAGCAAATTAAGGAATAATCATTATGGCAATCCCAAATTCAGAAGAGCTTCTTCTTCCGCTGCTAACAATAATTCAAGATGAAAAAGAATATTTTATCGGCAATGTTACTTCTCTGCTTGCAAAAAAATTTTCTTTAACGGAGAAAGAATTAGCGTTAGTAATGCAAAGCGGCACGAAATTATTTGCTAATAGAGTTGCATGGGCAAAATCGTACTTAGTTTTTGCCGGGTATATTGCCGGAACGCGCCGCGGATATTTTAAAATTACCAAGGAAGGAATTAAGTTTCTTTCAACTAAACCTTCAACGTTAACAATAAAAGAACTGAGAACAACAAAAAAATTTGATCAGTTAACGCAAAAATGGAAAGCGCGGAGAAAAGAAAGTAATAATGAAATTCAGAATGAACCTGAAATTCAGCAAAATCCGACCGAGCTTTTTGAAACAAGTTATCAAAGTATTCGCCAGGCATTAGCACAGGAAATATTGGCAAAGGTAAAGTCCTGTTCGCCGCAGTTCTTTGAACAGCTTGTTGTCGATCTGCTTGTAAAAATGGGCTACGGCGGAACGTTACGCGACGCACGGGCGATTGGCAAAAGCGGCGACGGAGGAATTGACGGAATTATTAAAGAAGATAAACTCGGGTTAGATGTTATTTATGTGCAGGCAAAACGATGGGATAATGTTGTCGGCAGACCAGAACTGCAAAAGTTTGTCGGCGCACTTGCCGGTCAAGGCGCGAAGAAAGGAGTGTTTATTACCACCTCCGAGTTTACAAACGATGCCTTAAATTACCAGCCGAGGAACGATACAAAAATTATTCTGATAGACGGCGAGCAGCTTGCTGAATATATGATGGATTATGATGTTGGTGTTTCAAAAGATAAAAGCTACGATCTTAAAAAGATTGATTACGATTACTTTGAAGAAGGATAATATTCTGAAAATAAAATTAAAGGATAATAAGCGTTATATTTTTTACACATTATAATAATGCGCAGCGAAAAAAATAAATACGCTGTTTGAGGTATGGTGATAAACCACAGGCAATAAAAAAAATGAATTTTATATCTAGACTCTACACTGCACAAAAAAAATCCCGTTCGCTTCTCTGTATCGGACTTGATACCGACAGAAAAAAACTTCCGGTTCATCTTCAGTCAAAAAAGAACGGAATACTGGAATTTAATCGGCGCATTATTGAAGCAACGTCGGAATTTGTCTGCGCATATAAAATAAATTTTGCGTTTTATGAATCGCTGGGAAAAGCCGGATGGGAAATCATTGAGAAAACCAAAGCTCTCGTTCCTTCCCGCGCTCTCACCATTGCGGATGCAAAGCGGGGAGATATCGGAAATTCATCATCGTATTATGCCGATGCAATTCTGAACGCCATGGGATTTGATGCTGTCACCGTTGCGCCGTATATGGGAAAAGATTCCGTTGCGCCGTTTATGCAGTGGAAAGAAAAAGGTGTTTTTCTTCTGGCGCTCACTTCAAACGAAGGTGCGATGGATTTTCAAATGAAAAAAAACGGCAGACGAAAACTTTTTGAAGAAGTTGTTCTTACTTCACAGCAGTGGAATATCCGGCACAATCTGGGGTTTGTTGTCGGCGCAACACGAGCGAAGGATATTCACCGCGTGCGAACGCTTGCGCCGGACATTCCGTTTCTTGTTCCGGGAATCGGCTCGCAGGGAGGAAGCTTGAAGGATGTGGTTCAATACGGCTGCACAAACGATGGTTTCGGCGTGCTGATTAACGCCAGCCGCAGTATTCTCTATGCTTCTTCCGGAAAAAATTTTGCGGAAGCGGCGCGCGCCGAAGCGGAAAAATTAACCAACGAAATTAATTCATTGCGAAAAACAATTTTCAATCTTCGCGGATAAATTTTCATTGAGAAAATATTTATTGTTGTCACACCGTTGAAAGGAAGCCGCCGAATGCACGAAGATCTGCTTCGTCATATCTGGCTGAAACAGTTATTTGATGCCACGCGGCTGATGACTGCCGAGAAACAGAATGTCCGTATTCTGAATTTCGGAGTTCTTCACCGCGGCAGCGGTCCCGATTTTCAGCAGGCGAAAATTGAAATCGACGGAACAATGTATTCCGGCGATATTGAATTTCATCGAACCGTTGATGATTGGAAACGGCATCGTCACCATCGCGATAAGCAGTACAATTCCGTTATTCTGCATGTTGTCCTTTCCGGAAAAGCGGAAGAAACAATTTCCCAATCCGGAAGAAAAATTCCGACGCTCATTCTTGAACCGTTTCTTCTTTCTCCGCTGCAGGAAATTGCCGATCAGTTATCGCGCGAAGAATTTTCATCAAAAAATAAAAACATACCCTGCGCTTCAAGAAATGATGCTCTGGAAAGTTTCGTGCTGCAGCAGACCATTACCGCAATGTATCGCGAACGCATCAATGAAAAAGTTCAGCGAATGTATGATGGGCTCTGCGATAGTATTATCCGCCGGCAGCGTGCGGTGAACGAGCCGCAGATGTTGTATGCGGAGATGCTCGACCCGGACGATATTCCGCTTCCGCACGCTTCGATCGATGAAAATCTCTTTAGGCAAAAATTTCCGTGGGAGCAATTGTTGTATGAGGAAATAATGGACGGGCTTGGTTATTCCAACAATCGCAGGCCGATGAAAAAACTGGCGGAACAAATGCCTCTGTATCAGCTTACGGCTTTACGCGCCGGCAGAGCAAGCGAATTAACGGCGCTGGAACTGCAGTCGGCGTTATTCAAAACATCGGGGCTGCTGCCGGAAATTTCTTTGCTGAAAAATCAGGAGGTGAAAATTTTTATTCATCAATTGCAGGCAGCATGGAATAATCTTCCGAAAAAACCGGCTGTTGTGCCGATGCAAAAAACGGAATGGAATTTTTCGCCGACACGTCCGTCGAATTTTCCGACGATACGAATTGCGGCGGCGGCAAATTTATGTTACAAACTTCTCTACGGTTCATTGTTTAAATCGCTGATTACAGTCTGCGGCGGAAGTTATTCGGCGCCGAAAATAAAAATTGAACAGCTGTGCAGTCTCTTTAGAATTTCTGATGATGAATTCTGGAATTACCATTATTCGTTTACCGAAGCTGTTCAGGCAAAACACGCGGTACTCGGCGATTCGCGCATCCATGACATTATTGTGAATACGGTAATTCCGTTTGTCTGCCTGTATGCAAAAGTCTTCGGAAAGAGAGACCTCGCCGAACACAGTCTTAACATTGCCGTTGAACTGCCGCCGCTGGAAGAGAACACGATATTGCGCCGGATGAAAAAACAGTTGGCAAAAAACAAAATAAAAATTACCGCCGCTTACCAGCAGCAGGGATTGATTCAATTATATAAAAATTACTGTACGGCGGCGCGGTGCAATGAATGTGAAATAGGGAAAAGAGTTTTTTGAAAAAATTTAAAAGAATGATATTTATCAATAAAGGAAAACCCGATGAAACTATTTCTTACTTTTGTATTATTCTATTTACTTACGCTTACTGCGCAGCAAAACGATAAACCAAAACAGCAAAATCTTATGGAACGCCAATACACAATCGAAAAACTGCAAATGGGAAATGTCGGACCTGTCCGTATTGTTCAGCTGTATGCCGATGGATTTGAAAAACTTTCGTTGAAAGAAAAATTATTCATCTATTATTTATATCAATCCGCCGTTGCCGGACGCGACATCGCCGTTGACCAGCGCCATAAAGATGCGTTGGAAGTGCGCGAACTTCTAGAAGCAGTCTATACCCACTCTCAAGGTATTGCTCCGCATGTGCTTGAACAGATTACGCTCTACACAAAATTATTCTGGGTCAATAATTCCATGTATGATAATATTACCTCCCGGAAATTTATTCTTCACTGTTCGGCTGAAGAATTTCAGTCGGCGGTTGAACGCGCGGTAAAAAATGGAGCGGTAATTTCGCAAAAGCCCGGCGAATCGCTGGAACAGAAATTAGCACGTCTTCAGCTGCTTTTGTTTAATGAAAATTTTGAACCGGTGCAGACAAACAAAACTCCCGGCGCTGATATGATTGCTCAAAGCGCAAATAATCTTTATGAAGGAACCACGTTTGCGGAAGTTGATGCGTGGGCAAAAGCCGGAAAGGAAAAATATTCCCTGAATTCAAAAGTGGTGAAAAAAAATGGTGTGCTTGTTGAAGAAGTCTACCGCACCGGAACGCGTCATCTCGGCGGAACAATTCCCAAAGGAATGTATGCGGAAGATTTACAATCCGTAATTTTTTATTTGGACAAAGCAAAAGAATTTGCTTCGAATCCGCTTCAAAAGGAAAATCTTGAAAAACTGATAACATTTTATCAAACCGGCGATGAGCAGGACTGGCGCAATTATAATATCGGCTGGGTGCAGGAAACAAAATCACCGGTGGATATGATTCACGGTTTTATTGAAGTGTATCTTGATGCGCGCGGCGCGAAAGGACAGTTTGAAGCAATTGTAAATTTCGCAAATCCCGAACTGACGGAAATGTTTCAAAAGATCGGCACCAACGCGCAGTATTTTGAACACAACACGCCGTGGCAGGATGCGTACAAAAAGAAAGACGTCAAGCCGCTGAAATATACCGTGATTAATGTGGTGGTAGAAACCGGCGATGCCGGACCGGTGAGCGCAATCGGCATCAATCTTCCGAACGAGCAGGACATCCGCGAGCATTACGGAAGCAAATCCGTAACGCTGTATAATATTGTTGATGCGTATGATAAAACAGGAGGGAAAGATATTCTCCGTGAATTTGCCGCGAGTCCGGAAGAAATTCAGCGCGCCGAACAGTACGCTTCGCTTGCCGATAATCTTCACACGGCGCTACACGAAGTGCTCGGCCATGCGTCAGGAAAAATGAGCTCGTCGCTAACCAAAGATCCGAAAGAATATTTTCCGGGATATTACTCCACGCTGGAAGAAACCCGCGCTGACCTTGTTGCCATGTGGCATATTTGGGATCCGAAACTTGTTGAGCTCGGTGTGCTTTCCAACACCGAAGAGACGGCAAAGGCAATGTATGATAAAGAAATCCGCAATGCCTGTTTAACACAATTGCAGCGCGTTCCGAAAGGGCACGACCAATTGGAAGAAGATCACATGAAAAACCGCCAGCTTATTGCACATTGGCTTTGGAAAAATGCCGGCAGCATTGAACGTGCTCAGCAGAACGGAAAAACATTTTTCCGCATCACCGATTATCAAAAAATGAAAGCGGGCGTCGGGAAACTGCTTTCGGAAATTCAACGAATAAAATCGGAAGGAGATTTCTCCGCTGCAAAAAATCTAATTGACACGTACGGATTAAAAATTGATACCGCGCTGCGCGACGAAGTGTTGGAACGAATGGAGAAATTGGACCGGGCGGTGTACACCGGTTTTGTTATGCCGAAACTGGAACCGGAAAAAGATTCAAAAGGAACAATCACCGATATAAAAATTTCCTATCCGCTCGATTTGGCAAAACAGATGCTGGAATATTCTGCCTTTACGAAAGCAGAAAAAGAAAAAGCAAAAAAAATATTGAAGTAAATAAATATAAAATCGACGGATGAAACCTAGAAAGCAAAAGCATAAAAGAACGTTTTTTTCGATTAAGTCGATACATTTTCGTCCATTTGTTTCGTCTCTAAATTCTCGTTATCTTCATCTATAAATATCACCAAAGCGTCCCGACACTTCGGACGCTTTTTTCATCTTATTGTTCAACAATGAAACAGCAAAGGGAAGAATTTTCTCTTTTCGCATTTGATAAAAAGTTATGGCACAAACATCCGGTTTTGATAACGACTCTGAAATTCAAACATTCGATAATATTCCGAGAACGCTTCCTGTTCTTCCGCTTCGCGATGTGGTCATTTTTCCGTACATGATTTTTCCCGTGCTTGTCGGAAGAGAATCGTCGCTGCGCGCGGCAAACTTTGCGCTGGAAAACGGAAAATTTATTTTTCTTGTAGCGCAGAAAGACCCTTCGGTTGAAGATCCCGGCGTTGATTCGGTGTATGAAGAAGGAACCATTGCAAAAATTGTTCAAATCTTAAAACTGCCGAATAATTTAATGAAAATTCTTGTGGACGGCGTTGTGCAGGGGAGCATAATAAAATTTCACAAGAACGAAAAATTTCTTTCGGCGGAAGTTGCCATTACGGTAGAACTTCCCGAGCACTCGGATGAAATGGATGCGGTGGTTCGCCACGCCTCATCGCTCTTTGCAGAATATGTCCGCGCGAACCGCAACATTCCGCCCGAAGTGCTGGCGGCATTTGAAAATATCCGCGATGTGCAGCGGAAACTTTATTATATTGCGGCAAATATTTTACAAACGGTTGAAGTAAAACAAAAGATATTAAAGATCACCAATCTGCAAAAGCAATACACCGAAGTCATCCGCATTCTGCAGCAGGAAGTGAATATTTTAAAGATTGAACGGGAAATTGATACGAAGGTTCATGATAATATTCAAAAATCTCAGCGGAAATATTTTATTCAAGAACAGATTAAAATTCTGCAGGATGAACTCGGCGAAGACGAAGGCGCGCCGGAAGTTGCAAAGCTGAAAGATGATATTGAAAAAGCAGGCATGCCGAAAGAGGTGCTGGCGAAAGCGAATGAAGAGTTAACGAAGCTGAGAAAAACTCCTTCCATGTCGCCTGATTACGGCGTAACGCGGAATTATCTTGAATGGCTCGTCAGTCTTCCGTGGAAGAAAAAAACAAAAGACAATCTTGATATTGTAAATGTTAAAAAAGTTCTGGATGAAGATCACTTCGGACTGGAAAAACCGAAGGAAAGAATTCTCGAACATATTGCGGTACTCAACCTTAACAAAGAGATGAAAGGGCAAATTCTCTGCCTGGTGGGTCCTCCCGGAACAGGAAAAACTTCTCTGGCAAAATCCATTGCGCGCGCCTTGGAAAGAAAATTTGTCCGCATGTCGCTCGGCGGCGTTCGCGATGAAGCGGAAATCCGCGGACATCGCAGAACGTATATCGGTTCGATGCCGGGAAAAATTATTCAATCCATGAAACGTGCCGGCGTTGTCAATCCGGTAATTTTAATGGATGAAATTGATAAGATGAGTATGGATTTTCGCGGCGATCCGGCGAGCGCGCTTCTTGAGGTGCTGGATCCGCAGCAAAATTCCGCCTTCAACGATCATTATTTGGAAGTGGATTATGATCTTTCAAAAGTTATGTTTATCACCACCGCAAATGTGCGGTATGCCATTCCTCTTCCGCTGCTGGATAGAATGGAAGTGATTGAACTTTCCAGTTATCTGGATTTTGAAAAAAAGGAAATTGCCAAGCGGCATATTCTTCCGCGGCTCATTACCGAGCATGGATTATCGCCGAATGAATTAAAATTTTCCGACGAAGCAATTATGAAAATCATTTCCGAATATACACGCGAAAGCGGCGTAAGAAATTTGGAAAGAGAAATTGCTTCGGTCTGCAGAAAAGCGGCAAAAGAAATTGTGCTGGCGCGAAAGAAGAACGGAAAAAAGAAAAAACAATCCGCCGTGGTTTCTGTGAATGAAGCAAAAATTGAAGAATATCTCGGCGTGCCGAAATATAGAAACAAAGCAGCGGATAAAACGCCGCAAATCGGTTCCGTTACCGGTCTTGCATGGACAAGCGTCGGCGGCGATATTCTGCATGTTGATGTTACGCTGATGCGCGGCCCGGCGCGGTTAACGTTAACCGGGCAGCTCGGCGAGGTGATGAAAGAATCGGCGCAGGCGGCGTTAAGCTACATTCGCTCTCATGCAAAAAAACTCCGCATCAATCCGGAAATTTTCGGCAAGCATGAAATTCATATCCATCTTCCCGAAGGCGCAATTCCGAAAGACGGACCTTCTGCCGGTATTACCATGACCATGGCAATGCTTTCAGCGTTAACGAAAAAGCCGGCGCGCGCCGATGTAGCCATGACGGGCGAAATTACATTACGCGGCGAAGTTCTCGCCATCGGCGGATTGAATGAAAAACTTCTTGCGGCAAAACGCTCCGGAATAAAGACCGTTCTTATTCCGAAAGAAAACACTAAAGACCTTTCGGAAATTCAGGAGAATATAAAAGAGGGATTAAAAATTATTCCGATAGAAAAAATTGAAGAAGCACTGCCGTTTGTGTTTCTCAAATCAAAAAAGAAATAGTTTTACATTTTCCATTTTGAAATTTACATTACACTATGTCGTATCAAGTTACCGCCCGTAAGTGGCGCCCCTTAACGTTTGATGATGTTGTCGGACAGCAGCATGTTTCCAATACATTGCGCAATGCTATTTCGCAGGGAAGATTAGCGCACGCTTTTATTTTCAGCGGAACTCGCGGCTGCGGTAAAACCACAACTGCCCGCATTCTTGCCCGCGCAGTAAATTGTCTTAATCCGCAAAATTTTGAACCGTGCAACGAATGTGAAATCTGCCGGGAAATTATCGACGGGCGCTCGCTGGATGTTATTGAAATTGACGGCGCTTCAAACCGCGGCGTGGAAGAAATCCGCAACCTGCGCGAATCTGTCCGCTATGCGCCGGCGCGCGCCAAAAAGAAAGTGTACATCATTGACGAAGTACACATGCTCACCAAAGAAGCCTTCAACGCACTTTTAAAAACACTGGAAGAGCCGCCGCCGCACGTTCTTTTTATTTTTGCCACAACGGAAATTCATAAAGTTCCCGCCACTATTCTTTCGCGCTGCCAGCGGTACGATTTTCGCCGTATTACCATTGAAGAAATTATCGGCAGATTAACCTTCATTGCACAACAGGAAAAAATTAATATCGATAATGATGCGCTGCTGATGATTGCCAAAAAAGGAGACGGCTCTATGCGCGATGCGCAGAGTATTTTTGATCAGGTTGTGTCGTTCTGCGGAATGACTATTTCCGGGAAGGATGTCGCCGAGGCGCTTAACATTGTTGACCTGGAATTATTTTTCCGTGTTTCTGAAATTGTAAAACAGCACGATACGCCCGGCAGTATTGCGCTGGTTGACGAAGTCATTAAAAACGGTTATGATATAAAAGAATTTGTCGGCGGCATTGCGGAACATTTTCGCAACATTCTTATTGCCAAAACCACCGGCAATACAAAATTGCTTGAAGAACCGGAACCGTTCCGCCTTCGGTATGCTGCTGATGCGGAAGAATTTTCACTGAATGATCTTCTTCGTATAATAAAAATGGTCACCGATACGGAAAACAGCATTCGATACGCCGTTCAGCCGAGATTTAAGCTGGAAGTACTGATGATTCAATTAACGAAAATGGATCAATCCATTCAGATTGAAATGCTGCTTGAAAAAATTGAACGCCTTTCTCCCGAAACTCTTCCAGAGAAAAAAAAAGTTCAACCCGTTAGCGTAGCCGCTTCGCCCGCAGTTCAAATTCCCAAACAGTTGTCTTCTTCTGCGCCGCCGATACTGGGAGAATCCCGAAAAACATATAGTATATCAACCGCGAAAAAGACAAACGGAGAGCCGCCGGTTTCGTCTTCTTCATCCGGAGCAGTTTCACTCACCAGCATCTCTATCAATGAAATTCAAAATAGTTGGAATGTAATAAGAGATGAGATGCGAAAGAAAAGAATTTCCGTCGGCACGGTGCTGGGTGAATCGAAGCCGATTGAAATTATTAACGGTGTTTTAAAAATTGCAACGAACAATGAATTTCATCGCACGACACTTCAACGCAGTAAAGATGATTTGGAAGGACTGATTAATTCGTATTTCAAAACAAAATTACGCATTGATCCATTTATCGGCGAAGCCGGCATTCAGCAGACACCAAAACCGGCGCAGGAAATAAAAACGAACGCCGAGATTTTATCTCCCTCTTCGAATATCGAAGAACATCCGCTGATAAAAACTCTTTATAAAGATTTCGGCGCGGAACGAATTTAAAAAGTACGTGCGAAGTTCATTTAAAATATTCTCTCACTGTTTTATGAAAACGTTATTTGTCTTCTTCTTTGTCTGCTCTTCTCTTTTTGCCCAGCAGAAATTACTTATCCCCATGGATTTGAAACAAACGAATCATTTAAAAGCATACGGCGTTGCGTACTGGATTTTGACGAAAGGCATTGATGTTGAATGGCTTTTAAATTACCGCGGCGGTTCATTTATGGCGGATAATGTTTCGGGAATAGCAAACGAATGCCGAATCCGCGGAGTTGCGGTTGAAGAAATTTCCGGCGCGCAAGCCGCACAGATTCTCGGCGATGTTTCGCGTGAAGATAACAATATGGATGTAGTGCGTCTGGAAAAAGCGCCGAAAGTTGCCGTCTATGTGCCGCCGGGATTTAAACCATGGGATGATGCCGTAACGCTGGCGCTGGAATATGCCGAAATTCCGTATGCAAAAATCTGGGATCCGGAAGTGCTGGCGGGAAAACTTTCCGAGTATGACTGGCTTCATCTGCATCACGAAGATTTTACCGGGCAGTACGGAAAATTTTATGCGTCGCACAGAAATTCCGCCTGGTATATTGAACAGCAATTAAGTTACGAAAAAACCGCGCGCGAACTCGGTTTCAAAAAAGTTTCGGAAGAGAAAAAAGCTGTTGCGCGGGCAATTAAAGAATATGTCGGCAGCGGCGGCTTTATGTTTGCCATGTGTGCTGCAACGGACAGCTATGATATTGCTCTCGCCGCCGAGAATGTTGATATCTGCGAAACAATGTTTGACGGCGATCCGGCGGACCGCGACGCGCAGAAGAAATTAGATTTCAGCAAAACGTTTGCCTTTCAAAATTTTACTCTTGAAATGAATCCGTACCGCTACGAATTTTCCGACATTGACGATCCGCCGAGCGACCCGGTGCCGATTCGCGACCCGAATACCGATTACTTTACGCTTTTTGAATTTTCCGCAAAATATGATCCTGTGCCGACTATGCTGACGCAGAATCATGTAAATATTTTAAAAGGATTTATGGGACAGACAACGGCTTTTAAAAAATCGTTGATTAAACCGAGCGTGATTATCCTCGGCGAGCGTGAAGGAACCGATGAAGTAAAATACATTCACGGCAGTTACGGGCGCGGCACGTTTACATTTTACGGCGGCCATGATCCGGAAGATTATCAGCATGCCGTCGGGGATCCGCCGACCGATTTGAATCTGCATAAAAATTCTCCCGGCTACCGGTTAATTCTCAATAATGTTCTTTTTCCTGCCGCAAAGAAAAAGCAGCAGAAAACATAACGGAGCGAGCGGTGGCTTCGGAATTTTTCCGTTCCACACGCCGTTCACCGATGTTCCCCGGCATTTCACCGAAAAGAAGGAAACTTTTCCGAATTTTTCCTGTATGTTTGCAGTAACAAAACATTACAAGAAGGAGTGCTTATGCAGACAACAAAACAAAATTTCCGCAAAAAGACGACGACGGGAATTTTCTTTATACTGTTCGGCGCCGTGCTGCTGTTCAATCAGTTAAATATTATTTCTCTTTTTACAATCCGGAATATGTGGCCCTTCATTTTTATTGTTATCGGAATCGCGAAACTTCTTGCTGCGGAAGACCGACGGGAATTCGGCACCGGCATTTGGTGGACTTTTTTAGGCGCCTGGATTTATGTTTCAGCAAACCATCTCTGGGGTCTCGGCTTTCACGATACCTGGCCCGCAATGGTGATTGCTGTCGGCTTCAGTATAATTTGGAAATCAATGAATAACCATTCCTGCCGTTTGGCAAAGGAGTAAGTATGAAAACGAAATTCTTGCCGTCGTGGCTCTCGCCGCAGTTTATTTTCGGTATTGTTATTATTGCTCTCGGCATCATGTTTCTTGCCGATAATTTCGGATATATTGAAGCGCGGGATTTCATCCACACCTATTGGCCTCTGCTGATTATTCTCTGGGGAATTGCGAAAGTCATGCAGTCGCCGGGAAGTCCGGGAAGAACATTCGGCGTCATTTTAATATTCTTCGGCGTCATGTGGCAGTTGGATAATCTTGATATTATTTATTTTCGCTGGCACGAATGGTGGCCCGTTATTCTCATTATTATCGGTATTAACTTTTTACGCGGGTCATGGTTCAGAAATCGTTTGAAACCGTCATCGCCGTATTCCGAAACACAAACCGGCAGTTCGGAAAATTATTTAAAACATTTTGTGCTGATGAGCGGAGTGAAACGAGCCGTTACAACAAAAAGTTTTCAAGGAGGAGAATTAACGGCGGTCATGGGAGGAATTGACATTGATTTGCGCGATGCACAAATGGAAGGAAACGAAGCTGTTGTGGATATTTTTACAACCTGGGGCGGAATCCAACTTCGCGTTCCGGCACAATGGACTGTTGTTGTGCGCGCCAATCCGATTATGGGAGGCGTTGAAGATAAAACATATCCGCCGAGAGAAGGAGAAGTGAAACGGCTGATCATCGTCGGAAATGTTATTATGGGCGGCGTTGAAATAAAAAATTAATATCAACATAGTTTCGGAGGTTTATTATGTATGAATATTTAGAGTTAATGAACACTATTGTTAAGTACGCTTCTCCTTTTTTTACAATTGTTCCGGTGATTTTTTCACTTGCTTGTGTTTATATTGCAGAACGTCGCGGCGGAATTCTATGGATATGGTTTATTTTGGGTTTGCTCTTTGGACCGCTTGCCTTTGTAATAGCATTAACTGCAGGCAGCAACTGCCCGCATTGTCAATCTAAAATTCCAAAAGATGCAAAAGTGTGTCGATATTGCAGTAATAATACCGGTTTTTAAAGATTCAATCGCATGCACCCCATACTTTCAGAACGAAAAAGAATTTTCATCTATCTTTCCGTATGGATTGGTTTGGGAATTCTTTTTTCATTTGTATTGAAAACATTGTCTGCAATTCCGGCAGCGTATGCCGCGGTTATAGCGCTTCCCATGTTTGTTGTGCTCAGTCAGTTGAATCTTTCCGCGTGGTTTCTCGCAAAAGTCTTTCCGCCGGATAAATCAGAACTCTGGAAATTATTTTCTGCGCTGGCTGTTTCTACACTGCTCATCAGCGGAATATGGGGAATGCTCTGCTGGGGCTGGGTAACACTTCTTGAGAGATATTTCTCCGTGCAATTATTTTCTGAAAAAACGGCGGTGCAATTCGGCATTGTTGTACTTATCAGCGCGCAGTTATATCTTCTTTCCGTCGGGCTGAGTTATTTTTTTATGACCTTTGAAACATCGCGGACCGCCGAACGGAACGCTTTGGAATTGCAGCTGCTGGCGCAGAATGCCGAATTAAAAGCATTACGAATGCAGATTAATCCGCATTTTCTTTTCAACAGTTTAAATTCCATTAATGCGCTTATTTCACGCAATCCGGAAAAGGCGCGGGAAATGACGACGCTGCTGGCGGATTTTTTCCGAAAGAGTCTGCAGTTCGGCGCGAAAGAAATGATTACGCTCGGCGAAGAAGTTTCTCTTCTTAATAATTATTTAGCAATTGAAACCATCCGCTTCGGCTCCCGCTTAACCATTGAACAGAATATTGAACCGCCGGCGCTTGCGGTTCGTGTTCCTCCGCTCATCTTACAGCCGCTGCTGGAAAATGCCGTGAAGCACGGAATTGCCGACTCGCTTTCCGGCGGAACCATCCGCATTTCCGCCGAACAAAAAAATGAACAAGTCTTTGTTGTCATTGAAAATCCTGTTGATGATGATGGTATGAAGAAAAAAGGAATCGGGCTCGGACTTGAAAATGTCCGCCGCCGGCTGCAGACGGTTTTTCATGATACCGCAGACCTGCAGACGTACCGCGAAGGTTCAACATTTCGCACGCTGGTCTACTTTCCGATGAACAATATTTTTGCAGAACAATGAAACGCCAAACAATGAAAGCAATTATTGTAGATGATGAAGAACCGGCGCGGAACTTGGTGCGGGAATTTCTTTCTGCTCACCGCAATATTGAAATTATCGCCGAGTGCGCCAACGGATTTGAAGCGGTAAAAGCCGTTACCGAACAGTATCCCGATATTATGTTTCTCGATATTCAAATGCCGAAGCTGAACGGATTTGAAGTGCTGGAACTTCTGGATGAACTTCCCGCCGTTATTTTTGTTACGGCATTCGACCAATATGCGCTGAAAGCGTTTGAAGTTCACGCGGCAGATTATTTGTTAAAACCGTTCACGCAGGAACGGTTCACCGAAGCGCTGAACCATGCGTTGAAACAATTTGAACACAACAAGCATTATTCCGTAAAAAATCTTCTGGCGGATGTAAAACCGGAATCGGAAATCCGCGAGCGCATATTAATTAAAGAAGGATCAAAAGTTCTCGTTATTCCTGTTGAAAAGATTGATTACATTGAAGCGCAGGATGATTACGTTAGTCTTCGGGTGGAGGGGAAATCGCACCTTAAACAGCAGCGCCTTTCGCTTCTTGAAGAACAGCTGCCGAAGCATATGTTTGTCCGCATTCACCGTTCGTATATTTTAAATATTGAGCGGATTGCTAAGATAGAATTACTCGCAAAAGATTCGCGGGCAGCGCTTCTTAAAAACGGAACAACGCTTCCCATCAGCCGCACCGGCTATGAAAAACTAAAAGAAATGCTGTAGCATTCTTTTTTTTCTTCTTTTACTTTCTTATACTTCCGTATGAATTTTCGCCTGCCATATTCGTCCATAATTACCTCGGGTTCAAATTATCTTATCGCGCTCTTGTTTCTTGTTACGTGGACACATCCGAACACGTTGGGAAACGATATGCTGAACTCGCTCTCGGTAATTATTTTTATGGAATTTATTATCATTCACTCCGCGGCGTTTATGACGGTTGTGTTTTTTCTTGATAAACCCCCGTTGACAAAGCTCGCCGCTTTTTTCGGACTCGGCATTTTTTATTCAATTTTTGTTATTGCATATTCGGTAAGTTACGGAGAGTGGTGGCCCCTTTGGTCGTTTTGGCTCTTAATTATTAACCGGCTTATCGCCATGTTCAGCGGAAAGAAAGATGAGAACTTCATAACATCGGCGGTTGCCGTATGGGCGTCAAGCGTCTTTGCCTACATTATTGGAATTTTTGCTTTCTTGCTGCTGCCGGTTCCTGAATTCGGCATAACGGAAGAAGCGCGAAAACAATTTACCGCCAGCACATTATGGTTCAGCGATCCGGCATCGCTTCTGGCATTCGGCGTGTTTTATTATTTTTGTGTCGGAACGGCGCAATTTTTTATCTTAAAGAAGAAAAAAATTCTCGAACTTCCTGTATAAATTATCTGCCGCATAGTTTCATCAAAAATGAAATTCAAATATTACACATGCGATGTTTTTACGGAAAAGCGTTTCGGCGGAAATCAGCTTGCGGTATTTCCTTCTGCCGAACATATACCGGAAAAATTTTTACCGGCAATTACCAAAGAATTTAATTTTTCCGAAACGGCTTTTATTTATCCGCCGCAGAATACGGCTCACACAAAACGCGTGCGTATTTTTACTCCCGGCGCTGAGCTGCCGTTTGCCGGACATCCAACCATCGGAGCGGCATTTGTTTTGGCGGCAATCGGCGAGATTTCGCTTGAGGCGGAAGAAACAACGATTGTCTTAGAAGAAGGAGTAGGGAGCGTTCCGGTAAAAATAATTTCAAAAAACCGAACGCCCGAATTTCTTCAACTAACGGCGGCAAAACGTCCGGAATTTTTTTCGGCACCGGACGGAAAAGCAATAATGGAATTTCTTTCGCTTTCGGCAAACGATTGGAATGATAATTATCCGGTGCAGATTGTTTCGTGCGGAGTTCCTTTTCTTTTTGTTTCGGTAACCTCGCTTGAAGCGCTGCGGCGCATTTCAGTGAATGTGCAGAAACTTGACCAAACGCTTCGTAATTATTCTTCACAGGATGTCTTTGTCTTTGCAGAACAGGAAGAGCAGTCTCATGTGGATTTCCGCGTCAGAATGTTTGCACCGGTAATGGGAATTCCCGAAGATCCCGCAACAGGGAGCGCGGCGGCTTCGTTCGCAGGATATCTGGCGCAGCAGAATTCTCTTTACAACGGAACATTGCAGTGGAAGATTGAACAGGGAATTGAAATGGGGAGACCGAGTCAATTATTTCTTGAAGCAGAAAAAGCGAACGGAACAATCTCTGCAACTCGCGTCGGCGGTTCCGCCGTTTTGGTGTGTGAAGGTATACTGGAAATTTAAATTTTTTTTGAAAGGAAAAGTCCATGAAACGCTCGACGAAATTTTTTATTCTTACCATGGCGATAAATATATTTCTTTCCATTCTTACGGTGTTCAATTCGTGGCTGAAGGAAGTTCGGGTTATTGATTTGGTAACATTTTACGCTACCGCATTCGGTGCCGGCGCTTCGGCGACGGCTGTTGCCGTTACCTTTCTCAAGCCGAAATCTCCGCCGGAAAAAGAGACGCCGTAACTTTTTTGCTATCGAACGCCGAGCCGCTGCACCGCTTTTTCGTAATACGGCAGAATCTGTTCGTGATTTTCTATGGTGATTTCCATATCGCGAAGCAGCCCGTCGGTAAGTCCGTAAATCCATCCGTGAACTGCCAGCGGCTGATTTCGTTCCCACGCATCCTGCACAATTGTCGTGCGGCAGACATTTACCACCTGTTCAATAACATTTAATTCGCACAAGCGGTTGGTGCGATGCTCCTCGGCGGATTCATCATCAACAAGAGATTTATGTTTTTGGTAGATATCCTGAATGTGCCGAAGCCAGTTATCAATCAGACCGAACTTTCCGTTCTGCATTGCGGCGCGGATTCCTCCGCAGCCGTAATGGCCTGTTACAATAATGTGTTTAACGTGCAGAACGTCAACGGCATATTGAAGAACGGAAAGACAATTCAAATCTGTATGCACAACAACGTTGGCAATATTGCGGTGAACAAACATTTCTCCCGGCAGCAGATCAACAATTTCATTTGCCGGAACGCGGCTGTCCGAACAACCGATCCACAAGTATTCGGGATTCTGCTGTTTGGAAAGCTTTTCAAAAAAATCTTTCTGCTCTTTTTTTTGACGCGCCGCCCATTGTACGTTATTTTCAAATAAATGATGAAGTAATCTCACCGAATTATCTCCTTATGATCGCTTGTTCGTACAGCCGTTTATATTTTCGCGCCGAAGAATTCCACGAGAAGTCTCCGCGCATGCCGTTTTGTTGTATTCTCTTCCATTCGTCCGGAAGATGAAAAGAATCTATTGCGCGCTTTACGGCGTGAAGCAGCGCCTCGCCTTCTGCCGGCACAAACGAAAATCCGTTCCCTGAATAATCATTTTGCGCCGCATAGTCGTGCCAGTCCCGCACCGTATCGGCAAGCCCGCCGGTTTTGCGGACAATCGGAACCGTTCCGTACCGCAGCGAATACATTTGATTGAGTCCGCACGGTTCATAATGCGACGGCATAAGAAACATATCGGCGCCCGCTTCAATGAGATGCGCAAGTTCGTTGCTGAAACCGATATGACACCAGCACTGATGTGGAAATGTTTTACTCATTGTTTGAAAAAGAGTTTCATACTGCGGTTTTCCTGATCCAAGAATAATCCACTGTGCCGGAAGCGCAAGAAGCTCTTGAATTTTGGATTCAATAAGATCAAAACCTTTTTGCTCAACGAGGCGAGAAATAATTCCGATGAGCGGAACAGCCTCATCAAAAGGAATGGTGGTTTTTGCAAGCAGTGTCTGTTTTATAATTTTCTTGTTTGAAAGATTCCCGGCAGAATAATGAACAGGAAGATACGTATCCGTTTCAGGATTCCATTCGTCAATATCAATTCCATTTAAGACGCCGTGCAGCACTGCTTCGCGGAGTTTAATAACATCTTGTAATCCTGCGCCGAAGTGCGGCGTGAGAATTTCTTTTGCATACATTTCGCTTACTGTACTGATAATTTCCGAAAAAAGAATTCCTCCTTTTAGAAACGAAACGCCTCCTTCAAAGCGCAGCGCATCAACGGCGCGCTCGCGCGAAGGATCAATTTCTGCTTTCCAAAGCGCGTCGTAGGAAAACTTTCCTTGATACCCGATATTGTGAATGGACATCAGCGTTGCGGTCGCATCAAACATGCGATCCCAGGAATAATTTTCTTTCAGCAGAATCGGAATCAATCCCGTCTGCCAGTCGTTGCAGTGCATAACATCCGGTTTCCATTGCAGGCGCTGCAATATTTCAATTACCGCTTTTTGAAAAAGAATAAACCGTTCGTCTTCGTCGGGGGCGTCGCTGTAGATTTTGCCGCGAAAAAAATATTCCCGGCAGTCAATAAAATATACTTCCACCGATGAATTGGAAATGCGCGCCGTATGCAGATACACAGCGCGCGGAATACCGGCAACGCGCACGTTGGTAACGCCGAATTCCGATTCAAATTTTAGATTGAATTTTTTTTCATCAATCGAATCATACTTCGGAAGAAACACTTTAACGGCAATTCCCAATTCCGCAAGGTACCGGGGAAGGGTTCCGACAACGTCGGCGAGTCCGCCGGTTTTTACAAACGGAAAACATTCTGAAGAGAGTATGGCAATGTTCATAAAGGAAAGCGTTGTTGTAACAGAATATGAAGAAATTGCGTGAAAATGTAAAAGAAAAAATGTGCTGCAGAAATGAACCGGCGTTAATATTCACCCAGCCATTCTTCGTCGGTGGAAACAAATTCGATGTTCAAATATTTTTCCGCCAGAAGAATCACCGGCGCGCAGACTGCCGGACTGCGTAATGCTTCGTTCAGCGCCCGCTGATATAACGCAACGGCTTCGCTCCGCTTTTTAACCGTTTCCAGCGTGTTTCCGTATCTCACTGCGCTTAATAAAGGATAGAGCTGCGGCGCATCGGAAGTTTTTGACTGCATTGCTTTGAAGAAATATTCCTGCGCCTTTTCCGTATTTCGCTGAAGCATGGAAATTTTTCCGAGAGAAAAAAGAGCGAGAGCATTGGTTCCCGTGCCGTTATTCGGATCGAGTTCCAATGTTAATAACGCTTCCCGTTCCGCTTCTTCCAAGTTTCGACGATACATCCGATATAAAACCGACGTCCGTGCATGCGCCTGTATGCGGAGATCAACGAGCCAGCGTAATATTTTTAACTGCGGATCAAGTTCCAGCGAAGTCGGTGGCGAGGGGAAAACAAACGACAGCTCCTGCCTTGCGCGGTCCAGAAAAATTCTCTTTTGCTGCACTCTGGTTCCGAATGAAAAGAAAAATGTTACGGGCACGGAAAATATTTCTCCCCGCTGCGAAACGGAAATTTTTGTTTCATACAGTCCGCGGGGCATACGCTGTGTTTCGTGCGAAAAAACAAATTCAGGAATTTCCGTTTTGGCAGTCCATTCCTGAAAGAACCACGAAAGAGAAGAACCATACCGGCGATCGCAGATGTTTTGGAGTTCCGTCAGCGAAGATATTTTTTCCGAAGAAAGAGACGTAATAACGTCCTCCATTAATTTTTCGCCGAGAACATATTCCAGCATAAGAAAGAGATATCTTCCTTTGAACAACGCCTGATGCCGCTCGTAGGCGCTATGCATTGTATTCTGTTGTAACGAAGGAGCGGGAAAGAAATCCAAAATGTTGGAAAGTACATCGCGCCGTTCACGAAGCTGAGCATCGGACGAATTGAAAAAAATATTTTGATAATATTTTGTTGCCAGAAATCCGGCAAAGGCGCTCTTCAGCCACGGCAGCGAATCAGTGCTCGGGGGAGAAAAATTTCCCGCCAGTTGAACAATCCACGGATTGCGGGCTGAGTATTGAAATGCCGACGAATCGAAAACGCTGTAGGCGGGAGAGCCGGATAAAACGGCAAGAGCGCCGCAGGAATCTTCATCGGTGCGGAGCGGCGGCGGCGAGAGAAAATATTGCAGCGAAAAAACTTTTTTTCCGGTGAGAGAAGAAAAATACTGTTCCGCATCAATCAGAAAATGATGAAGCGAATCGAGAAATAATTCGTTACAGGAATGATTAATAAAATATGCAGAAACCGAAAATGAAGAATCAGGCGAAACCGTCAGCCGGCGCTCAAGCTGTTCCGCGCCGAGAAATGAAAAAGCATTTTCCATTGACAGAGCGGTATCCGAAAGAAAAAGAAAATGCATCTTCGCGGAATCTGAAAGCGATTCACGAAGAGAGCCGTGAGCGAGAGTTTTCGGCGAAGAGAAATTCAATTTCAGCCGAGCCGATGCAATGGTTGAAACCGCCGAACCGTTTGAGAAAAGAGCAGGAAGCCAGCCGGAAATGTTACGCTGACGCAGCAAGATACACTGGGAAGTAATTGTTTGAGCTGTTCCGGCGGAGGCTTCAAACTCTCCGTCGAATTCCAATCGGATGAAAAACGAATCAGCGCGGAAAAAATAGTTGGGGAGTTCAACGATCAGCTCATTACTCTTTTCGCCGGGGAAAGATGCCAGTAATTTTTTGCTGTACTTTGAATTATTTTCATCAACCGCTTTGCTGAAATCAACATTAGGGGGAAAAATAAACGTGACGGAATTCAGTGAATCTGCAAGCGCGCGAATCCACAATGATGCTTCGGCGGAATATTCTCCGCGGGATTCATTGAACGATGCGGTTACCTCATATCGGATAATTTCACAAGAATAATTCTGCGCCGTTCCTGCCGGAGAAAAAAGGAAGAACAGAAAAACCCATAGTGCATAGCTGTAAAAAAAACGAATCACAATTTCTCCCCCAAAACTTTATTTGAACAATTATTCCGCCGCTTCGCGATGCGAACTTTTATTCACCGATGATGATAATAATCCATTAACGCAAGAAGATACGTTCCCGCGCCGAAACCAACCATGGGAATTGCCCCTTCATACACGGCGCTGTTCCGATCATACAATTCAGGAATTAGATGAAAATTTAATTCCGCCTGTGCGGTAATAAAATCCAGCATTACTTTGGCTTTCTGCGGTTCGTTAAAACAGCAGTATGCTGAAGCAAGACGGGTATCGAGAAAAACCCATTCCTGCCCGTCGTACCAGTCGTTGCTTGCCGTGCGGACAAATCCGCGCCGCTCATCGGAAACATGAAGCTTCGTTGTATATTCGGCAACATGCGAGCGAAAGAGGCTGTCGTTCTGAATAATTCTGGAAGCAAAAATTTCAAAAGTACCGGCATCATAATAATCGCCGTCGTGTTCCATCGCTTCAAAATTTCCTTTAATAAATTTTCTCTGTATAACAAGAGCCGTTTCAATTCCGTTCACAAGCCGGTCT
>JACFMZ010000150.1 GCA_019455105.1 Bacteroidota bacterium
CTTTTTCTTTCAATGAACGGTGCTGTGCTGGGACATTGTTATCCGGTGTGGTTAAAATTTAAAGGTGGAAGAGGTCTTGCAACTGCCGCCGGCGTGTTTTTGTTTGCGGCGTGGATAGTTGTTCCTGTTTGGTTAATTTTGTATTTTCTATTAGAAAAAATTTTGAAAAATATTCATATCGCCAGCGCAATAGCTCTAATTGCCGTACCGATATTTTGTTTTTTAATTCCGGAAGATGTTTTACGTAATTTTGTTTTTATTCCGATAGGCAAAATGGAATTGCTTATTGCCGGTTCCATTGTGTGTTTCATTTCTCTTACACGACATCTACCACCAATTTTGGAAACATTAAAAAATGGCTCAGCGAGCGCTTAACGTTCTGTTCTTAACTTCTCTTAGCGAAGGTTACGACTGCATTCGAAACAATAAACTTGCAATGATTCAGAAAAATTCTTTTTACCGATATCTATTTCTTTTCCTTTGTTTTTTCACTGCGTCTCTTTCTGCGCAAGATTCAACGAACATTCAAATTATACAATCTCGTCAGAATGCCATTACTAAAACGGTTGCCTTAGTCAGTCCTGCGGTGGTAGGAATTAACGTAACGGAAATTCGTGAATACCGAGATCCGTTTGCAAATTTTTTCGGCAATGATCCGTTCTTCCGCCAATTTTTTGGAAATAGAAATTACAAGCAGGAAATAAAAGGGCTTGGTTCGGGTGTTATTATTTCTGCCGATGGATATATTCTTACGAATGACCATGTGGCAGGAAATGCCAAAGAAATTACCGTTACGTTAACGAACGGAAAAAAATATCCGGCTGAACTTGTCGGCACCGACCAGATTTCCGATGTTTCGCTTATTAAAATTAAAGGGGATAAATTTCCGTTTGCAACGCTCGGTAATTCGGATGATGTGATGACGGGTGAATGGGTGATTGCGCTGGGAAACCCGTTTGGACTGTTTGAAAATATTGATCAGCCGATTGTTACCGTCGGTGTTGTCAGTGCAAAAGGAATGAATCTTTCGGTTGATAATAATCGATCGTATCGCGGATTAATTCAGACTGATGCAGTCATTAACGCGGGTAACTCCGGCGGTCCGTTGGTAAACAGTGCCGGCGAAGTTATCGGCATTAACACGCTGATTTTTACTGCCGGAATGAGTAACGCATTTATCGGTTACGGCTTTGCCATTCCCATCAATCGTGTTAAAGAAATTATGACGGAATTAAAATTGAAAGGACACGTTGAACGCAATTTCTGGACCGGCATGGAAATCCGTTCGGTGGATGAACAGATTGCCCGCTATTTTGGATTGAAACAGGCGCAGGGCGTTATTGTCAGCGATGTGAAAAGCGGCAGTCCGGCGGATAAGGCGGGAATTCAAGTCGCCGATATTCTTGTTGAAATAAACGGTGAAAAGATTTTAAATGAAGATAATATTATCGGCAAGATGCAGGAAAGCCGCGCCGGCGACGTTTGGAAAATTAAACTGTATAGAGATAAAAAAATAATTTCAACAGAATTGAAATTACAAAAGAAGAACTGATGATATCCCGTTATACAAATCCGGAAATGGGAAATATATTTTCCGATGAAAACCGATACGCCATTTGGCTGGAAATTGAACTGCTTGCCTGCGAAGCTCAGGCGGAATCTGGTGTTATTCCGAAAGAAGCGGCAAAGACTATTCGTGAAAAAGCACAATTTAACGTAAAGAGAATAAATGCAATTGAATTAGAAGTTAAGCACGATGTTATTGCCTTCCTTACGAGTGTCGGAGAATTTGTCGGGGCAGATTCCCGTTTCATTCATTTGGGAATGACATCTTCTGATGTCGTTGATACGGCGCTTTCCGTACAAATGAAACAGGCAGCCGAACTTTTGTTAAAGAATTTAGAAGCATTAAAAAATGTTTTAGCCCGCCGCGCAAAAGAGTTTAAAACAACGGTGATGATCGGCCGATCGCACGGCATTCATGCCGAGCCGACAACCTTTGGACTAAAGCTTGCCCTTTGGTTTGATGAAACGCGCAGGAATATTGTTCGGCTTCAACACGCACTTGAAACAATTTCCGTCGGGCAGATTTCCGGCGCCGTTGGAACTTTTGCCCATATCAGTCCAAGCGTAGAAGAGTATGTCTGCCGAAAGTTAGGATTGACACCGGCGCTTGTTTCAACACAAATTATTCAGAGAGACCGACATGCGGAATTCCTATCTACGCTTGCCGTGATTGGAAGTTCGCTCGACAAATTCGCGGTGGAAATTCGCCACTTACAGCGCACCGAAGTGTTGGAAGCGGAAGAATATTTTTCCAAAGGACAAAAAGGTTCATCGGCAATGCCGCACAAACGGAATCCGATTACCTGCGAACAAATTTCCGGACTTGCCCGCGTGCTTCGCGGAAATGCTCAAGCGGCGCTGGAAAATGTTGCCTTGTGGCACGAGCGGGATATTTCTCATTCTTCCGTTGAGCGCATTATTGTCCCCGACTCATGTATTCTTCTTCACCACATGCTGACGAAGTTTACCAGTATTATTGATAAGCTTCTTGTCTATCCGGAAACTATGAAAAAGAATATGGATATTACGCACGGCCTTTTGTATTCACAGCCGGTATTGCTGGCATTGGCAAAAAATGGAATGAAGCGGGAAGATGCGTACCGAATTGTTCAGCGCAACGCAATGGAGGTGTGGCAATCCAAAAAAGATTTTAAAACATTATTAGCAAGCGATGCGGAGATTAACAAAGTGCTGACGGAAAAAGATTTAGACGAAGCGTTCGATCCGAAAAAAAGTTTAACAAACGTGGATTATATTTTTAAAAGAGTGGGATTAGAATAATTTTTTAATTAGTAATTATGCATGATGAATGATTAATTATGAACGATTGAGAAAGGAGAAACTCTATGACAATGCAAGCTATAAAAAAACAGGCGCTAAAGTTAGATCTAAAATCGCGCGCAAATTTAGCACACGCTTTGTTAAAAAGTTTAGACGATGTTTCTGAAGAAGAAAACATAAAACTTTGGGCGAAAGAAGCGTGGCGCCGTAATGAAGAAATAGAAAAAGGAAATCTAAAAGAAAAACCGGCTAGTGAAGTATATAAAAAAATACGTGCACGATACAAATGATTAGCAAAGTTTCATATAACGATTTGGCAGACGAAGAATTAAGTGAAACTGTTGATTATTATGAACGACAAAAACAAGGGCTTGGTATTTCTTTTCTTGCTGAAGTTGAACGCTCTGCAGAAATTATACAAGAAAATCCTTTGGCGTTTCCAAAAATTTATAGAGAAACGCGAAGAAAAATTTTACAACGATTTCCGTATAGCATAATGTATTATGTCTTGCCGGATAAAATTCGTATTCTTGCGGTTGTAAATCATAAACGCAACCCGTTTTATTGGCGGGAAAGAAAATAAATAATATGTTTCCAAATCTTGAAAGGATTACTTTATAACAGAATTTGGGAATAAGAAAAATTTTAGAAGAAGAATAACAAAATAAATATAATCCATAAAATTAAAAATAAATATTACTAAATAAATAGAAAGAAACTATGGCACAACATTATAAAAATCTTATTAACGGAAAATGGGTTGATTCAAAATCCGGACGAACATTTGAAAGCAGAAATCCTGCCAACTGGAATGAAGTAGTTGCCACATTTCCTAAATCAACAAAGGAAGATGTTGATGATGCGGTAAAAGCCGCCAGAGCGGCATTTGAAAAATGGCGGTTAGTTCCCGCACCGAAACGAGGCGATATTATGCGGAAGATCGGCGATCTTCTGGTAGCAAAAAAAGAAGAGCTTGCCCGTGAGATGACCCGGGAAATGGGAAAAGTGATAACCGAAACCCGCGGCGATGTGCAGGAAGGAATTGATACTGCGTATTACGCGGCGACTGAAGGAAGAAGATTGTTCGGTAATACGGTCCCTTCGGAACTGCCGAATAAATTTGCCATGGCAATTCGTGTTCCAATCGGCGTGGCGGGAATTATTACGCCGTGGAATTTTCCGATGGCGATTCCGACATGGAAAATGTTTCCGGCAATTCTTTCCGGCAATACGGTGGTATTTAAACCGGCGAGCGATACGCCGAAACTTGCCGCTATGCTGGTGGAGATAATGATGGAAGCAGGACTTCCGGAAGGAGTCGTGAATATTGTTCACGGCGGCGGCGGCGAAGTTGGAAATGCTATTACGCAGCATCGCGATGTTGATTTAATTTCATTTACCGGTTCTACGGCAATCGGGAAACAGATTACCAAAGATTCTGCCGATACTTTAAAGCGCGTTTCTCTCGAACTCGGCGGAAAGAATGCACAGATTGTGATGGATGATGCGGATTTAGAACTTGCATTGGAAGGCGTTCTGTGGGGTGCGTTCGGAACAACAGGGCAGCGATGCACGGCAACGAGCCGATTAATTCTTCATGATAAAATTTATGATAAATTTTTATCCATGCTTGTTGACAGAACAAATAAATTACGGCTGGGAGACGGACTGCTTCCGACATCCGATGTTGGACCATGCGTGAATGAAAGCCAGCGGTCAACGGTTGAAGAATATGTGAAAATCGGCGTTGAAGAAGGGGCGAAATTAGTTGCCGGAGGAAAACGCGCTGCCGATGGTGATCTCGCAAAAGGGTGGTTCCATCAGCCGACAATTTTTTCTGACGTAACGCGCGAAATGCGTATCGCGAAAGAAGAAATTTTTGGTCCGGTGCTTTCCGTGCTTCGTGCGAAAAATTTTGAAGATGCCGTTACCATCTTAAACAACACAGAATACGGTCTTTCATCTTCAATTTATACGCAGGATGTGAACAATGCTTTCAAAGCAATGCGTGACATTCAATCGGGAATTACTTATATTAATTCAGCAACAATCGGCGCCGAAGCTCATCTTCCTTTCGGCGGAGTAAAGAAGACAGGAAACGGACACCGAGAAGGGGGCTGGACGGTGTACGACTTCTATACGGAATGGAAAGCCGTTTATGTTGACTACAGCGGTAAATTACAACGAGCGCAAATAGATAATTATTAACATCTTCGTCTCTCCGGTCTTCACAATCGGAGAGACGCTGCATTACAGAGTATG
>JACFMZ010000151.1 GCA_019455105.1 Bacteroidota bacterium
AAACTTCTTCTCTGTCATTCTCTTAAGACTCCTTTGAACCGAAATCTGCGTTTTATGCAGATGAGGAATCTCAGTATTCACTGTCGTTCAAGTTTGAGATTTCTCGCTTGCCCCTTTGAGGCTACGCTCGGAATGACATATCATTCAAACTTTTTACTTTTGTTCACCGCCGTCGGTTTTTTCAACAGGCGGAGTCTGTTGTGTCGGCATCGGCGATTCCTGCTTCGGCTGTACCGGTTCATCAGCTTTTACTGAAGCTGCGGGCGAAACCGGTTTCGGTGCTGCCGGTGCAGCTGTGGGCTGAACGGGTGCTGCTGCTTTTGCCGCTGCCGCGGCTGCTGCCATTGCCGCTTTTTTTGCCGCTGCTTCTTCTTCCGCTTTTTTCGCACGCATACCCGCCCCTTCAATCTCCGCCGGAGTCATAGCAGAAAAATTGTAAATCAAGTTTTGTCTGTCGAATTCGGAATATTCGTACACATCCGTCATAAAAATACATTCCGTCGGGCAGGGCGGCACACACAGCCCGCAGAAACAGCATTTCGCATTATCAATTTCAAATTTTGTAACATACAGCCGCTTTTTCATTCCCGTTGATGTGGAACCCAAATCATCGGTCGGCGCGGATTTAATGGTTTCAATGGTAATACAATCCACCGGACAGGCAATGGCGCATTGGTCGCATCCGATACAGTCATCAATATTTACATACAGCCGGTTTCTCCCCCGCTCGGGAATTTCTTTTTTTGTATAGGGATAATAAATGGTTACCGGCTTTTTGAAGAAGTGGCGAAAGGTTACTCCTAAACCAATAGCCGAAGTACGAAGAGCGCTGTAGATATCAGCAAAATATGTTGTCAAGGCGTTCATAATTTTTCCTATAAAACTAAAAGTAATCCCAAAACGATAACACAGAACAGAGCAAACGGCGTCAGCACTTTCCACGAGACATACATTAATTGATCAACGCGGATTCTCGGAAGAGTCCACCGCATCCAGATATTGATGGCAACAAACAGCATTCCTTTTGTAATGAACCAAATCGCATTCCAAACCGGACCGTTTAAGAAATCGCCGAACGGAGACGACCACCCGCCGAAGAATAAAACCACGACCACGGCAGAAACAATGAACAGGTTTGCATATTCCGCCAGATAAAAAATTGCGAATTTCATTCCGCTGTATTCCGTATTGTAGCCCTGCACCAGTTCGGATTCCGCTTCCGGCAGATCGAACGGCGTACGGTTCACTTCCGCCATTGAAGCGACAAGATAAATAATAAAGAGAACTATCATGAACGGAATGGAGAGAAGTTTTTTCCAAAGCGCTAATCTGCCGCCGAAGATCAGCCAATTCCAAATTCCGCCGGATTGATATTCCGTAATTCCCTGCAGACTCATTGTTCCGACGATCATAACAACGGCAAGAATTGCCAGCACGCTCGGAATTTCATAGCTGATGACCTGTGCAGCGGAACGGAACGAACCGAAGAGCGACCATTTATTATTCGATGCCCAGCCCGACATTAACAATCCCACAACAACAAGCGATGAAACAGCAACGAGATAAAAAATTCCGAGATCAATACTGCTTCCAATATAAGCGCTGCTGAAGGGTAAAACCGCAAACGACGCGTACGTTCCGACGAAGACCACATACGGCGCCATAACAAACAGAATTTTATTTGCCGCCGAAGGGATAATATCTTCTTTCTGCAGCAGTTTCAGCATATCGGCGAACGGCTGAAGGGTTCCGTGCCAGCCGTTGTGCATATACGCAACACGATCCTGCATATGCGCCGCCAGTTTCATTTCCATATAGAGCGTTACCAGCGCGTAGAGCAAAACAAAAATTAACGGCACAAGCGCGTTGAGAACATTCTGTGTTATTGTATTTTCAAGTATTGAATTAATGAGTTCCATTGTTCTGCGTATTTATTAAAAAAATTTTATTTGATAATTTTTTACTGCAAAGAAATTATATTACACTTATCTATCAACTTCCCCAAGAACAATATCCGTACTTCCAATAATTGCAACCAAATCGGCAATCATTGCGCCGCGGGAAATTTCGTTGATGACAGATAAGTTTACAAATCCGGGCGAACGTCCTTTTACGCGGTACGGCGTTAACGAATCCGTGGCTACGATGTAAAATCCGAGTTCGCCGCGAGGAGATTCCGTACGCGAATAAATTTCTCCCGGCACGGGGCGAATGCGTTTCGGAACAGCTTTCTTCACATCACCTTCGGGAATATTTACAATTGCCTGCTCAATAATTTTTACACTCTGTTCCATTTCCCGCTGGCGCACCATGTGCCGGTTCCACACATCGCCGACTGTTCCGTTTTCTCCTTTGCCGATACAGACATCCCATTCAAAACGGTCATACAAAGTGTACGGGTCGTCGCGCCGTAAATCCCAATCAACGCCGCTTCCGCGCAGCATCGGTCCGCTGCAGGCATAATTTACGGCAACATCCTTCGGAAGAATTCCTACGTTTGCCGTCCGCTTAATAAAAATTTCGTTGTAGTTTAATAAATCGTCAATTTCTTTTAATGTCTGTTTAAATTCAACGCAAAATTGTTTTGTCTTTTCAATAAACTGCGGAGGAAGGTCGTGCGACAGACCGCCGATCATCATATAATTATAGAGCAGGCGCGCGCCGCAGGTCATTTCAAACAGATCGAGAATTTTTTCGCGGTCGCGGAAGGCATGAAGAAACGGCGTGAACGCTCCCATATCAATACCGAACGTGCCGATGGCGATTAAATGGCTGGCAATGCGCTGCAGTTCCGCCATAATAATGCGAATGTAATGCACGCGTTCGGGAATTTCAATGTTCAGCAAACGCTCCGCCGCAACAACGAACGCGTGTTCGTTATTCATAGATGCGACATAATCCAAGCGGTCAACATACGGTACCACCTGCTGGTAGTTAATCATATACTCGCAGTGTTTTTCGAAACAGCGGTGTAAATAACCTAAGTGCGGAATTACTTCCCGAATAATTTCACCGTCCACAACAATTTCCAATCGCAGCACGCCGTGCGTAGAAGGATGCTGCGGTCCCATGTTGATGACCATTTCTTCGGTGCGAAGTCCTTTGCCTGTACTTGATCTTCCGTTAGTCGGAGAAATTTTTTCTTGATGTACTGTTTCGTTCATAATTTTCCATTTACGTTTTTTTGTGAAGCGTGTTTTCCGTGCAGCATCAAAAAAGTTTTTTGGGTTTACTGCACACAATGCAAAAAGCACGCTTTTTTAATACGGCACTCTCATTCCGTTATAAAATTCCGGTGTTTCATAATCTTTACGAAGCGGATATCCTTCCCAGTCGTACGGCATTAAAATTCGGCGCAGGTCGGGATGTCCTTCAAAATGAATTCCATACATATCAAAGGCTTCCCGTTCGTGCCAGTTCGCGGTTTTCCAGACCGATTCAACGGAAGGAATATTCGGCGTTTCGGTCGGCGCTTCTACTTTAACGGTAATTTTATGTTTCAGCGTCATAGAAAAAAGATTATAGGTTACGCCGAGCTTTCCTTTGTAATCCACGCCGGAAAGGCACATCAGCACATCGAACTGCGTTCGTTCATCATCACGCAAAAAAAGCGAGACTTCTTTTATTTTTTCCGGTTGAATTTTTATGGACGGATCGGGAACGTTCTCTAATTTTGCTTCGAGAATTATTTCGCCGAATTGAGATTTGATGATATCGTGAATTTCCTGCGGAGTCATAATGTTTTTTTTTGTTTAATAGTTATCGTTCATCTGTTTATACAACTTTTTTCTTTGCCAAACTTTCCGCACGAATTTTTTCCTGCAATTTCAAAATTCCTTCAATCAATGCTTCCGGTCTCGGCGGACAGCCCGGCACGTACACATCAACAGGAATTACGCGGTCAACGCCTTTAAGTACGTGATAGCCGTGTTCCCAATACGGACCGCCGCAATTGGCGCAGCTTCCCATAGAAATTACATAGCGCGGTTCGGACATTTGGTCGTACAGCCGTTTAATGCGCGTCGCCATTTTTAAAGTTACCGTTCCTGAAACAATCATCACGTCCGTTTGGCGGGGCGTTGCGCGCGGAATTATGCCGAAGCGCATCATATCAAAATGCGAAGCGGACGCCGCCATCATTTCAATGGCGCAGCATGCAAGTCCGAATTGCATCTGCCAGAGCGACGAGAGACGCGCCCAATTTAAAAGATTATCTAATGTTGTTACAACAATGTTTGAACTGTCAAATTTTTGATCGAGAAGTCCCATAATGTATTATCTATTGTCCTGAAAAATATTCATTTAATTTGCTTGATTGATAAAATTCTTTTGCTGTATTTCCAACGATATTTACAAATAAAAATTTCTTTGGCGAACAAATACCCGATGAATACATTGTCCCTAACGTATCAGCGCTATAAGCGATATTTATTGAATCCTGTTTCCATCGTTGTATCATCATAGCAAGATACGCTCCGGCAAAACGAATATTAGATTCTATATTAGAAAGTTTTTGAATTAATTCTTTATCATCGTTTGATTTGCCAATAAGTATTGCGGCTTGTTCGTTAATCCAATATTGACTTTTCTTGTTCGTCATTTCCTTTTCAATCCATTTTGCTGTTTTATATTTTATTTGGCTAAAACCCGCTGAAGCATTAATACCGGACTCTATTAACAAAAAATCAAGTTCTTCATCTAAATAACTGTAATTTAAACCGCGCTCTGCATACAACACACTTACAAGTATTCGCGGTGATAAATTAAATTCCTGTGAAACTTTATCAATTGCCGATTTATTTTCTATAAAACTTGAGTCTGTAAAATAATTTGTGTAAATAGGATTTTTCATTACAATAAATGTTCA
>JACFMZ010000011.1:0-39812 GCA_019455105.1 Bacteroidota bacterium
GCCGAAATTTTATGCTGTCGCTTCAAAAAATGATTCAATCTGGTTCGGCGGAAACGACGGCGTCGTTATTTCCATTGATGATGAAAACCATTACTTTGGTGGCAACTGGATAATTCTGCACAGCTCACAGCCGCTTTCATCAGCAACAACAACATACGCTTATCCCAATCCTTTTTCTCCGGATGATGAAGTCGTGCGCATTCATTATTCAACGGGAGGAATTGATGCGCCGGTTACGATAAGAATTTTTGATTTCGGAATGAATCTTGTGCGAACGCTTATTCAACATGCTGTGCGTAACGGAATTCAAGAACATGATGAAATCTGGAACGGCAAAAGCGATAACGGAATGTCGGTCGTTAACGGAGTATATTTTTATAATATCGCCATTGATAACAAAGAACCGTTCTGGGGAAAAATTCTTGTTATTCAATAAAGAATGAAAAATCTGAAAATTACATACACCCATATTCAGCAAAAACGAAGACCGATGTTTTCGCCTATAAGTATTCTCTTGAAAAAGAATTTTATATTGTCTTTTTACTGTAAAAGAATTGTTTATTCATCGTTCTGCTTAGTATTTATTTTTACTGCTTCATCTTACGGACAGCTTTCCGGAACAGCGGGTGCTTTTTCACGTGTAGGATTCGGCGCCCGCGGAATGGGAATGGGAAATGCTCTCACCGCCGTAAGTAACGGAGAGCTTCCAGGATATTATAATTCCGCATCTCCTTCGGTTATTACTCACTCATCCGGCGCTCTTTCGTTCGGCATTTTATCGCTCGACCGCTCGCTGAATACCATCTATTACGCCCAGCCGATTGATACCACGGCAGGACTTGCTGTCGGCATTATTAATTCCGGCGTTACAAATATCGACGGCCGTGATGCTGACGGTTACCATACAGAAAATTATTCGGTTTCGGAAAATCAATTTTCATTCTCCTTTTCAAAACGATTTAATAAACTCTCTCTCGGCATTACCTCGAAGATTTATTATTACAAATTATTTAAAAACCTCAGCAGCACCGCAGTCGGAATCGATATCGGAGCATTATACCGAATTACACCTCGTTTAACTGCCGGCATTGTTGTAAAAGATTTAATGGCGAAATATAAATGGGATACTTCTTCCGAAGAGTTGTACGGACAAAACGGAAATTCTACAACGGAACGTTTCCCGCAATTAAAAATTGCCGGTCTTTCGTATCTTTTCGGAGACCATCTCGGTATCATTTCCGGAGAAATTGAATTCAGCGACAATGCAGTAAAAATTCTCCGCTCCGGAATCGAAATATATCTGCTGGATATTCTCACCCTGCGCGCAGGGATTGACGGATGGAATATGAATGACAAAACATCGGCACATCCTTCATTTGGTTTTTCAATTCTTATTCCTGAAATTAGTTACAAGCCGGCTGTTCATTATGCTTATGTTGTTGAACCGTACAATGTCTTTGCCATGCATTGTATCTCTTTATCAGTTTCATTATGAAAATAATTACTCAGTACATCGTATTTTTTATTTTTCTTGCCGTTATTGCCGCAGCGCAGAATGTTAAGACCGGATTCCCTTTCTTAAAAACGGGTGCAAGCGCACAAGCTTTAGGTATGGGAGAAACTGTTTCTGCTTTTTCATTAGAATCCGGCGCTCAATTTTATAATCCGGCTCTTCTTGCTTCATTTAAGAACAGCGAGCTTTCTCTTTCACATAAAGCAATGTTTGCCGAAACATCTACCGAATATCTTGCTGCGGTTATTGCCGGGTCAACGTTCTCGTACGGCGTAGCGCTAAATTCAACATCCGTCCGCAATATTGAAATCCGGACGCAGCCGGGACCGGCCGAAGGAACATTCAGCGCACGCGATTTTTCTCTCGGAATTTCCGCTGCCACAAAATTTTTGGATGATATTCAGATCGGCGTTACGGCAAAATTTTTATATGAAAAAATTTTTGTTGATGAAGCTTCCGGCTACGGAATTGATTTCGGCGGAATGTATTTCGTTGCAAAAACTTTTGCTCTTACGGCGTCGGTTAACAATCTCGGTTCAATGAATGCCATGCGAAATGTTAATCCAACGCTTCCGGCAAGCATTCACGCAGGCGCTTCTTCTTTCCTTCCTATAACAGAACAATTTTCTGCTCTCGGAAATGTTGATATTGTAAAGACATTAGACGACAATCTCTCTCATTTTCATTTCGGAACGGAAATTTCGTACGAACAAAATATCAAACTCCGACTCGGCTATCTTACAGGATATGCCGGCAAAGGATTTTCTACCGGTGTTGGATTTCAATATTCCGTTATAACATTTAATTACGCTTATGTTCCTATGACTGCATCGTTTTCGCCGAGTCATGTTTTTACTATAGGATTTATATTGTAAAATGTTTTTGCAATCGTGAACGGAAAGCCGAACATACTTTTTACATCAACATTCTCTACCCCTTTCATTTCAACGGATATTCAGTTGCTTCAATCTTTTGCAGAACTTAAAATCGTTCAAAGCAGCGGCGTAGCTGCTCTTCTAAAATATATCTTACATCTCCGGAAAACGGATTTAACCTTTTCATGGTTTGCGTCGGTCTATTCTTCAATTCTCGTTTTATTAACAAAAATTTTTCACAAACCTTCGATTATTGTTATCGGCGGAATTGATGTTGCGAGGGAAAAAGAGTTTAATTACGGAATATGGAATTCCTGGTGGAAAGCTAAACTTGTCGGTTATGGAATTCGGCATGCCACAAAAATTCTTTCCGTTGATGAATCGTTAAAACAAGAGGCAATTCGTCTCGCAAAATATGATGGAAGAAATATTTCCGTATTGCATACCGGATATGAAAAAGAGCAGTGGACTCCTCACGGCAAAAAAGAGCGCATCGTTCTCAGCGTCGGCGCTGCTCCGGATTTTGCCAGAGTGAAAATTAAAGGCTTCGATATTTTATTTTCAGTTGCAGAAAAAATGAGCGATATTCAATTTATCATTATCGGAATCAGTGAAAATATTCAGAAGCAGCTTACGATACCAAAAAATGTAACATGTCTGCCGAAAATTGCTCAGACGGAATTATTGAAATATTATCAACGGGCAAAAGTCTATGCGCAGCTATCGCGGCGCGAGGGAATGCCGAACACGTTATGCGAAGCCATGCTTTGCGAATGTATCCCGGTCGGTGCTGATGTTTTCGGAATTCCGACGGCAATCGGAAACGCAGGATTTTTGGTAGATATTAACAAGCATGATGAAATTCAGGAAAAATTATTTGCCGCATTAAATTCCGATGATACGTTAAGCCTAAAAGCAAGACAGAGAATCATTCAGCAGTTTCCGATTGAACGGCGTAAAGAAAAATTACAAACACTCGTTTCTGAATCACTAGATTGACGCATTTCAAACTCCATATCGGCATCACTCATTATCAGCCCGGTTGGGAAATTATTTTATCTCAAATCGGCGTTGACTGGAGCATCTGTAATTTTTCGTCATCATTATCGTCAAATGACTTCAGCGTAATTATTTTAAATGGCTACGTTAACGAAGAAACTGCGTATTCCCTTCAGCGCTATGTAAAATCCGGCGGCGCCGTTTTAACAATCAACGGATACGGAAAAAATATCTTTTTCAAAACATCTACGTCTCGTTATTATTCTACCCTTCATCCGAATGAAGTAGAAGACGGAATGTGGCATTCGCTGTTTGATTTCCCCGGAACATTTCAAACGGAAGAAAACCCATCGATTGATTTTGAAAAAGGTTTTGTTCTTTCGCTTCCTTTTGATGTCAATGCGTTAATTATTTCCACTAATGCGGTAAGAAAAAATTTTTGGTTTGAAGGCGTTCTCCGCTATCCGAACGAAATAACTGCCGGTGTTTCCAAAGGCGGACTGCGAAAATTAGTTCAGCACAAACTTATGCGTCTTCATCATTTTCGAAAACTTCCGTTCATTCATAAATGGTATTTTCCGCAACAAGCGCAGACAGTTTTTACTTTTCGTGTTGATACGGATTCGGGAACACAGGAGCAGCTTACTACTCTCTTTGAACTATGCCGGCAGTTCGTAATTCCGACAGAATGGTTTGTTGATGTTCAAAGTCATGAACAGCAGCTTTCGCTGTTTCGCTCTTTTAATTCTCAGGAAATTGGCGTTCATTGTTACCGTCATAAAATATTTTATGATTATGAGCAGGACAAAAATAATTTTTCTACTGCAAAACAATTATTGGAACGCCAGGACATAATTCCAAACGGAATTGCGCTTCCGTACGGAACTTGGACAGAAACGCTCGGGAAAATTATTCAGGAATTACACTTTCCATTTTCGTCCGAGTTTGCTTTAAACTACGACGATCTTCCGTTCTTCCCTTTTTGCGAAAACCAGTTTTCAACAACGCTGCAGCTGCCGATTCATCCTGTTTCAATTGGAATTATGAAACGCGCGCGATTCACTGAAGATGAAATGCGGGAATATTATCTTCATCTAATTGATCGCTATGCTGTTTTTCGGGAGCCGATTTGCTTGTATCATCATCCCACGCATTTACATTTTTCTGTATTCAAATCGGTTTTTGAAAAAATCCGTAATTTGAATATTTTAACGCTCTCATATTCCCAATACAACGATTGGTGGAGAAAGCGTCTCCTCACGAACCCTTCGTATGAATATGACGCAACTAAAAACTCCGTACAGGTAAAAGGAAATATGCAGGAAAGCGTACATTTACGTCTTACGCTGCACGATGAGGAAATATTTATTCCATCACATGGAATATTTTCGCTTGAAAAATTATCAAAGCGGAAAGAATTGCGATCGCATACTATTCCGCAGTATGCAAAAAAAATTCGCCGCTTCGATTGGCGTCATCTTCTTATTAACATTCTTGAAAAGAAATATAAAGCGCGGCAATGAAAATTCTTCTCGGCGGATATTCTTCGTTAGGATTAATTCACGGCGGACCAGCCGTACAGTTAATGCAGACATACCTGGAGCTGAAAAAACTCGGCGTCGAGGCGGAATTGCTCGATCCGTATAAGCGATACACTGCATCTGATTTTGACCTTGCTCATATTTTTGCCGCCAATATCGGCACGTACCACCTTGCCAAAAATTTACAGGAATATCATCTGCCGTTTGTTGTCTCTTCAATTTTTTATACGCAGCATTCAACGCCGTATATTAAACGGCTATGTTCGATCGCACAAATGTTTCAGAGGCTGCATAAAGGAATTTGGATGACGTACGGTATTACGCAGGAAATCTGTTCGCTTGCCCGCCGCGTTCTTCCGAATACGACCGATGAACGAAATATTATTGAACACGGACTCGGCATTCCCTCTCAAAAACTATCCGTTGTTCCGAACGGTGTTGAGCCGCGATTTGAATACGGCGATCCGACGCTATTCAAAAAAAAATACGGGATAGAGAATTTTATTCTCAACGTCGGACATATCGGTCCGAGGCGAAAAAATATTCTTAATCTTATTCGCGCATTGAAACATATTAATCATCCGGCGGTGATTATCGGAAAAATTACCCATGGAGCTTACGCCGAACAGTGTTTAGCGGAAGCAAAGGAAAATAAAAACCTTTTTCTCATTCACGGTTTGGAAAATAATTCTGAAGTATTAGCTTCAGCCTATGCGGCGAGCAATGTGTTTGCTCTCCCTTCATTGTTTGAAACGCCCGGCATCGCCGCTCTTGAAGCAGGACTTGCCGGCGCTAAAATTGTTATTACGTCGTTCGGCGGCACAAAAGATTATTTTGAAAATTTTGCTGAATATACCGACCCACATTCTGTCAGCGCCATTCAACAAGGAATTGAAAAAGCGCTGAATAAGAAAAAAGATTTTGCTCTTAAAGAACATATAAAAAGGAATTTCTTATGGAACAGTGTAGCTAAAAAAACTTTAGAAGTGTACAAAAATGTCACTCAACAATAATTCTTTTACGAGAACTTCCTTACTGTCCACAATTTTCATTAAAAATATGATTCCCCGTCTTTCAATAACTCAGACTCAAATAATTTTCTAATTGTTCATGAATATTCTTTTCATCAGTTCAATTCAAATGTGGGGCGGCGGCGAAGTCTTTTTGATGGATATTATGAAGGGCTTGCGTCAGAAAGGACACAATGTTTTCTTGTTATGCCGGCAAAAGACAGAACTCGCCGAGAACGCGGTGAGCCTCGGATTTGACGTAACAACAATTCGTATCGCCGGAGATTTTGATCCATTTGTTATCTGGAACGCATTCCGTGTGATGAAGAAGAAACACATTGATCTCATCTGCACAAATATGGACAAGGATTTGCGCTTCGGCGGACTTGCGGCAAAACTCGCCGGCGTAAAAGGAATAGTCCCGAGCCGCGAAATTGATTATCCGCTGAAAAATACATTCCGCTACAAATTTTTCTACAAGACAATTGCTACGCAAATTATTGTTAATTCTCTTGCCACAAAAAAAACCGTACTTAAAAGCGCTCCGTGGCTTGATGAGAAAAATATTTCGATTATCTACAAAGGAATTTCTCTTGAACCCTATTCTGCTCCTCTTGCATCTAATATTAAGACGGAATTACATCTTCCTGATTCGGCAAAAATTATTTCCTTTGTCGGTCAGTTAGATGAGCGGAAAGGAATAACATATTTACTGGAAGCATGGAAAAATATCGCCGCGGCAGTTCCCGATTCGGTGTTATTAATTATCGGCAAGGGAAAACTTCAGCACTCAATAGAAACTTTTATTGAAGAAAATCAGTTACACCATTCAATAAAGTTATTGGGTTTTAGAAATGATATACCATCGATTTTACGGCAGTCTTTTGCGCTGACGCTTCCTTCATTATGGGAAGGCTTCGGCTATGTTTTGGTCGAAGCAATGGCGGCAAAAATTCCGACTGTTGCAACAAACACCAGCAGTATTCCTGAAATAGTGATCAACGGAATTACCGGGATTCTTGTTGAACCGAAAAATTCTCCGCAGCTGGCAGATGCATTTTTTGAGCTGATAAATTCTCCGGTGAAAGCTTCAGTGATGGGAAATGCCGGCAGAATGAAAATGGAACAACAATTTACCATCGAAAAAATGGTGAATGCATTTGAAGAAGTTTTTTTAGCGTCAATAAGACCAAAATAAATATGTCAAAACCTTTTTACACCAGATAACGAATTATTAATAAATTTCTTCATAAAGGGAGATATGAAAACTTTTCTCATCACAATGTTTCTTTTTGTATTTACCATTTCGGCTTCAGCACAGGAATCCAAAAATCCTCAAAAAGCATCATGGCAGACATTTAATACCGGAATGCAAAAAGCAAAAACATCAGGTAAAAAAATTCTTATCGATGTCTATGCTGATTGGTGCAGCTGGTGTAAAAAAATGGATGCAGTAACGTATGCCGATAAAAAAGTACAGGATTATCTCAACAAAAATTTTGTCATCATAAAACTGAATGCAGAAGCAAGTGAGAAAATCCAATATTCCGGACAGACAATTTCGCCAATGGAATTTTCTCAAGGCATGGGAATTAACGGTTATCCCGCAACGCTCTTTATGACAAGTTCAGGGCAGCCGATTACCATTTTGCCGGGATATTCAGAGCCGGATATGTTTATTCATGTTTTAAGCTTCATTGCAGAAAATCAATACGAAAAGAAAAAGTTTGATCAGTATCTTACAGAAAAGGGAGTAAAGTTTTAATTTATTTCAGCAAGCGGAAGTATAAATCTTCCGCTTGCTTTTATCGAACGGATTTAATGAACATATTCCCACGAATCGCCGCAAGTTTTCTTACTTCAGCAATTATTTTTTCCAAATCAATCATTTCAATACATTCAAGATTATACGGACATTCTTTTTTCCAGCACGGTGCGCAGAATAATCCTTCGGGGATCAGCTTTATTCCTCTGTCATACAAATCAATTTCACTCCAGCAGCTCAGCCCGAACCAGACAATCACAAATTTTTTTAACGCAATGGCAACATGCATTCCAAACGAATCACCGGTAATCATCACATCGCAGATATTTTCATAACATATTCCCCGCCGGACTCCTTCTGTTGTGGGAGTGTTCAGAACTTTATTTCCAACCCTGCGATATATTTCCGCATTGCGCTCGGTATCTTCCGGACCGCCGACCAGAACTAATTTCACCCCGTCAACTTCTGCTAAAGCGTTGATAAGATATTCGTGCTGTTCGATTCTCATTTTTTTATTCGGATACAAAATTGAACAGCCGGTATTAAATCCTACCACCAATTCTCCCGTATGCAGTCCGTGTTCGGCTTTATATCTTTCGCAGAATTCTTTTTCCTGTTCCGTAAGTTCTAAAACATATTCGTCCCGATTGAATTTCAATCCGAGCGCTTCCTGTAAAATTTGTGTCCCCGCTAAATTATTTTTTCGGAATTTTAATTCATCATTCAAACCAAGAATGTAACTGTATTCCGCTTCTTTATTCAAAGGAATAATTTTTCCGTTTTCATTTAACCCGAAACCGAGCTTCTTCTTTGCCTGAATGCTGTTTCCAAACGCACAGGAGCGTTTTGTTTTATCGGTTTGGAGAAGCACATCAAATTTCATCTGCTGCAGAATCAGCCAATTTTCCGGTTCCCACACATACACGGCATCGAGATACGGATTGTTATCCAACAGGCGGTAAGCATTTTTCAGCGTTATCCAGGAAATATGCGAGTTCGGGTATTTTCTTTTTAATGCCGGAAGCATTGCCGTTGTCTGCAGAACGGCGCCCATAGCATCTAAATTGACAATAAGAATTTTTGTTCCTAAAGGAATATTATCTACGCATTTTTCATAGCAGACAGTCCCGGGAAAACATGGTTTATAGCCGGTAAAATGTTTGCAATCTGGTATTCTAATTTTTTGTTGCTTTATTTTTTTCTTTTGAATTTTTTTCTTTGACATTATTCTCAGTTATTATTTTTGTTAACTATTTCAAGAAATGATTGATAGACACTTTCAACCTCAATAGCAGATAGTGTATTTTCGGATGAACGAACGGTCTTAAAGTTGCTCGAAAGCGGCTGCCAGCTGACAAAATTCCATTCATAATTGGGGTATAAAACAACCATTGGAATGTCAAACGCAGAGGCAATATGCACTGCAGAAGTATCCGCTGTTATAAGATAATCCGAATTTTTAAGATATGCCGCATAATGTTGAAATGAAGAATAGAGTTTTTGTATTATTCTGGCGGTATCAAGCTGGGCAATAATTTTGTCAAATTTTTCCTGATCTTTATTTTCATAAAGCAAAATAAATTTCCATTGCGGAGATTGCTGCATAATTTTCTGAATTAACAATACCCAACTCTCTTCCTGCCAATAGCGAATTGCCGCCCCTGCCGAAAGGTTAACGGCAATAATTTTTGAATGTTCTTTTACAGCACTAATCTGAGCCGCTATATCATGTTCTTCTTCCTCACCGAGATAAACAATAGGTTTCTTGATAAGATTTCCAAATTGCTTATCGACCAATGATAATAAAATTCGGAGCCGCTCGATAATATGAGATGTATTTTTATCGGGCCGCTCTATACCGATATCCGCTTTCGATGAACCAAAATTAAAACCAATGGAAGTCCGATATCGCAGAATTTTACGAATCATTGCGGAAGTTGTCGATGCGTCATCGTTTAGATCAACAATACCATCAAATTTCTTAAAAAATAATTTCAGCAATAAAAAGTATATTAAAAAATTTCTTTTTGAAAAATAAAAGTTTGAAATATCGTCATTATATTTCAATACCTCTCTATTCCCCGGCAGCGTTATAAGAGAAAGTTCATCATAAGGGAATATTTCCTTCCATGCTTTAAACACCGATGAAGCAACAACAATATCGCCGATTTTTCCTAATCGAATAAAAAGAATTTTTCTTCTCACCCTGTTATCTTCTTCCTAATAATTTTCCTGCTTTTTCGATGAAGGGCTGCACCGGCAGCTCAAACATACATTCATGATGATACTGGCAGGTAAGTTTATTGCAAATAATACAAAATAAATCACTTTTAATAACAAAATCTGAATTTACGGAATACGGACGGTGATTTTGCGGATTGGTCGGTCCAAAAATTCCTATCGTTGGAACTTTTAATGCCGCTGAAATATGCATCGGACCCGAATCATTAGCAATCACTAACTGACATTTACTGATTAACGCCGCCATCATTCCTACAGAAGTTTCCGGTGCATAGATGCTTATCTCTTTAAGTGAAGAAAAAATTTTGTCGGCATCTTCTTTATCTTCCGGTCCCCATAAAATTAAAAATCTACTTTGATAAACCCGCTCAAGTTCACGGCAGATTTCAATCCATTTTTCCGGTTCGCATCGCTTTGATGGCCATCCGCCGGAGGGGATAATTCCAATAACGATTGTGTTGGTTAAATTTTTAGAGTGAAAATACTCAGCAGCAAATTTTTTTTCTTCTTCCGTTAAATAAAAATGGGTATTCTTTGAAGTAACGGGGATTCCGGCAGCTTTTAACAGTTGAAAATTTGCTTCTGCAGCATGCATCTCCGGAGCCGCCCGCTCTGCACGGATAGCGTAAGCATACTTCCTTCCGCGATAGTCGAAACCAATTTTATATTTCGCACCGGAAAGAAATGTGATTTGTGCGGTTTTAGGATTTGACCAAAAATCAAAAACAATATCGTATTTTTCTTTCCGGACTTTTCGAATGATGGAAAGAATAAAATCATTTTTTTGGTATGTTAATACTTTAGAAATAAACGGATTATTTTCTATAGCACGTTTTCCAAAATCTTCTGTAAGGAAATGAATTTCCGCCTGAGGAAAAGCATTTTTTAAATTTTCGAGAACTACGGTAGCAAGAACAATATCACCGATTCCCCGCGGTTTTATACATAGAATTTTCTGAATTTTTGAAATTAATAGCATGAAAGGGATAATACGTTAAAAGCACTAAATATTTAAATATCTCTTGTGACTTATTTTATACAAAATATAAAAAAAAATATCTAAATTCTTGACAGAACAATATATAATCATTATTTTCAAAAAAGCACCACCCACCATAATTCACCATTATTTCATTAACTAAAAGGAGTAATACGATGCGAAAAATCGCTACGTTTTTCTTTTTGTCTATGTTAATGTCTGCATTTGCATACAGTCAATTTCATATTGGCGCTACATGGACACCAAAACTTACCACTACAAGTCCTGATTCTGCTTACTTTGGAGATATTGGGATTCGAGGCGCTTGGGTTGCACCGGATTTAGATAAAGATGGGAAGCCGGAAATTATTGTAACAGACTACACTAAATCCGGAAGAGTTCATGTTTTTCAAGCTGCAGGGAACGATACATTAGAATGGATTTGGTCTTCACCTCGATTAGATTTAGTTGCTGATATGGGTTCCGGTGGAAGTTCTACTCCCCGCACTATTCGTACCGGCGATCTTGACGGAGACGGAAAAGGTGAAATTATTTTTGCACGTGCAGGGAAAGGATTTTTAGTTTTTGAATGGGACGGAGTTCCTGGTAGCCACAAGTTTGGAACACTTCCCTCGGCTGTTGTTCCTCTCGACGTCCCATACGGATCTAATTACGGCGATTTAGCCGCCGCCCCAAACGAAGGAGGCTTACAAACCACCGTTGAACATTTTGAAGTAATGGATGTCGATAAAGATGGAAAAGATGAATTAATAATTCCAAAAAATATTTCAGGAGCTGCAAATGATGATTTCTTAATTATTTCTGCTGACGGAGAATGGGATTATGAAAATCAAGGATTTGCTTCTTTTAAAATCGAGGGAAGTACAAATCGTTTAGCAAGTGTTAAATACGGCGGAGGTTCTCCATATTCAGTTCATCCGGCGGATATTGATGGCGACGGTAAATATGAACTCGTTTGTCATAACTGGCAAGAGGGTGATTACTTTGTTATGAAAGCAACCGGAGCTGACACCTATCAACTTCCTGATACGAATAAAACAGCTAACTTCTTAAATATCACTTCACCTTATGACCAAGTTGCACTCTTCGGCGGAATTGTCGGCGATATTGATAAAGATGGAAACGATGAAGTATTTTTTGCATGGTTTGATGATCTTGCGGGAGCCGGCGGCGGAGAAGAGATGGGAAATCTTTGGATTGTTAACTACAGCCCGAATGATGATGTCTTTAAAGCCGATTCTACGCATGTTGCGCGTATCATGACTGGTATTTCTCAATCATCATCCGGCGAGCGTATCTCCAGCTTTAACGGAGTCGTTGCCGATTTTGACGGTAATGGAAAGAAGGAAATAATCGTTTCTTCCTCATATCCCAGTAACGTTGTTGCAGCAGAATATCAAGGCGGTAATGTCATGGATCCCGCAAGCTATATTCGAAAAGTCTATTATACAGGCGAAAAAGATATTTACGCTACGGTAACGTATGTTGATTCAGCCGGAGTGTTAGATACCTTGACTACTCTCGGCGAAGGATTCGTTTCAAAAATGGCTGGTCCTATTGATTTAGACGGAGACGGAAAATTAGAACTCCTTCTTCCTTATCAATCTTTAGTTGATGTTACAACCTATTCTTGGACACACTATGATACAAATACCAGCGCATTTGTTACAGATTCTTCTGTAGCGCTCTCCAATCCTAAAAAATGGACAATCCGTTCATTAGAGCGGGATGTTGCCGGCAGCGTCCATTCAAAAGAATATGTTATGATTACACCGGATAATTATATTTTAAACCAAAACTATCCCAATCCGTTCAACCCTTCAACACAAATTAATTTTATTCTTCCGTTGAACAAAAAAGTAAGTTTGAAGGTGTATGATATGCTCGGCAAAGAAGTTCGTACACTCATCAATAACGAAGAGTATGCAAAAGGTAATTACAATGTTACCTGGAACGGACGCGATAATTCGGGACGCACCGTTGCATCGGGAACATACATTGCAAAAATGGTCTCCGGAAATATTGAGAAAAGCATTAAAATGATGATGGTAAAATAATTTTACCGTTCATTGTGAAAATAAAAAACCCGAAGAGAATATTTTCGGGTTTTTTATTTCAATTTATATCACCAAAAAGTTTTTTTAACAATCGATTGCGACAATTTCGTTTTGAATTTTATTTCCTAAGAGAACGATTTCTCTATCCTTTGAAATATATACATCAATTTCTAAACGCACTCCGAATTCATTCGGAAGGTAAATTCCCGGTTCAATTGAAAAACAAGTTTCCGGTATAATCTCACGAACATCCATTGTTTCATAATTATCAATATGGGTGCCGTTGCCGTGAACTTCTTCGCCGATATTATGTCCGGTTCGATGAACAAAATATTTCCCGTAACCCCGTTCTTCAATAAAACTTCGAGTTACATTATCAACATCGCATCCGCGTACAGTTTTACCGAGAGCAAATTCTTTCTTTAGATATTCAACGGCTGCATCTCTCGATCCTTTTACAATATCAAAAACTTCTTGATATTTTTGCGGAATTTTCTTTCCTGCATAACCCACCCAGGTAAAATCGGCATAAACAGAACCCGGTTTTTTATTTTTCGCCCACCAATCAATAAGAATATAATCACCTTTCTTAATTTCCTGATGTATTTCCGGTGTCGGATCATAATGAGGATTAGCGCCGTTACCGTTCACGGAGCAATTCGCAGGAGCATATGTTGTTAAATTGTTTTTATTAAATTCGTTCATTATCAATTGTTGAACATCGTATTCCGTAACTTTATGATTGTTTCGCAGGCGCTCACCGATAAAATTAAATGCCTTATCAATAATTTCCAAAAGAATGCCAGCGGTTATTTGTGCATCCGCATATTGTTCTTTAGACCAACGCGCTTCAAAATATTGTACAATATTTCCTGAAGAGACGACATTCATTTCAAAACTTCGAATGAATTCCATTGTCCCGGCATCGACTTTTGATAAATATGGAATATCATTATTCGGCGAATATTCCATGCAGATATTCTTTGCGTTATGTAATATTTTTTTAATACCGTTACGAAGCGTAACCCATTTGTTGTAAATTATTTTTTCACCCGGAAGATGGTCTAGGTCGTATTGTTCAATATCATGAACTAATTTTTTCGGAATTCCTTTCGCAGGAATAAAATAAAAATACCTTCGGGAAGATAGTTTATCGGTCGGCATTTCAAGAATTTTAGTGGCAAAAATATTTGCATTCCGAAAATTATAAATCAGCCAGCCGTCTAAATTATATTCTTGAATTTTTTTTTGAATTTCATCTAATTGCAGTACAAATGACATAATCTTATCCCTTTCATTTTGTAAAATATAATAAATAAAAAACCCTCAGCCAATAATTTTGACTGAGGGCTTATAGTTATATTATTACTGAATAGGATTGGTACTTCGAATGTACTTTTAGTACATATCACCCATTCCGCCTCCGGGAGGCATTGCCGGCATTGCTTTCTTTTCTTCCGGTTTTTCAACAATCGTTGCTTCGGTTGTTAAAAGAAGTGATGCAACGCTTGCTGCATTTTCAACAGCTACACGGGCTACTTTTGTCGGATCAATAACACCGGATTTCACTAAGTCTTCATATTCTTCTGTGAATGCATTGAATCCAAAGTCTCCCTTGCCGTTCATCACCTTATCTACAATAACCGAACCTTCAAGGCCGGCATTGGCAACAATCTGACGAAGCGGTTCTTCTAAAGCACGGGTAATAATTTCAACACCGGTCTTTTGATCGTCATTAGTTGTCTTAAGCTCTTTTAAGACAGGAATAGCACGAAGCAAAGCAACACCGCCGCCCGGCACAATACCTTCTTCAACAGCAGCGCGCGTTGCATGCAATGCATCTTCAACACGGGCTTTCTTCTCTTTCATTTCAACTTCTGTTGATGCGCCGATTTTTAACACCGCAACACCGCCGGAAAGTTTTGCAAGGCGTTCCTGCAGTTTTTCTTTATCATAATCGGAAGTTGTCTTCTCAATTTGGGCTTTAATTTCATTGATACGTTTTTTAATATCGTCTTTCTTTCCTGCGCCTTCAACAATGGTGGTATTGTCTTTATCAACAACAATCTTCTTTGCAGTACCAAGATAGCTGACGGTAGCATTTTCCAGTTTGTAACCCTGTTCTTCAGAAATCACCTGTCCGCCGGTTAAGATGGCAATATCATCTAACATTGCTTTACGACGATCGCCGAAACCGGGAGCTTTTACTGATACCACTCGCAGTGTTCCGCGGATTTTATTCACTACTAATGTGGCAAGAGCTTCGCCTTCTACATCTTCTGCAATAATTACTAATGAGCGGCCTGCTTGTGCTATCTTTTCGAGGATAGGAAGCAAATCTTTCATTGCACTGATTTTTTTATCGTGAATTAAGATATAGGGGTTTTCTAACTCAGCTTCCATCGTATCGGCATTGGTAACAAAATACGGCGAGAGATATCCGCGATCAAACTGCATTCCTTCAACAACATCAACAGTTGTTTCTGTCCCTTTTGCTTCTTCAACGGTAATAACACCGTCTTTGCCGACTTTCTCCATTGCATCGGAAATCAATTCTCCGATCTTAGAATCGTTGTTAGCAGAAATTGTTCCCACTTGTGCAATTTCTTTTTTCCCTTCCACCGGACGGCTCATCTTTTTTAATTCTTCTACAACTTTTTTCACGGCTAAATCTATACCGCGTTTTAAATCCATCGGATTTGCACCGGCGGTTACATTTTTTAATCCTTCGCGGACAATCGCTTGAGCAAGAACTGTAGCTGTTGTGGTTCCATCACCGGCAACATCAGAAGTTTTTGAAGCAACTTCTTTTACCATTTGTGCGCCCATATTTTCAATCGGATCTTCCAATTCAATTTCTTTTGCAACCGAGACACCGTCTTTTGTTATAGTCGGCGCACCGAATTTTTTATCAATAACAACATTACGCCCTTTCGGCCCTAATGTAACTTTTACTGTGTTTGCAAGTTGATCAACTCCGCGCTTTAAACCGGCACGGGCATCAAACTCAAACGTTATGTTTTTTGCTGCCATAATACATTCTCCTTAAAATTAAATTTTAAAAACTTATCGCGGAATAATTGCGAAGATATCGCTTTCACGCATAATTAATACTTCTTGACCATCAACAGTAATTTCTGTTCCGGAATATTTTCCGTACAGAACTTTATCACCAACTTTTACATCCATGGCAATCTTTGTTCCGTTTTCGCTTACTTTGCCAGGACCTGCGGCAATAACTTCACCCCAAACCGGTTTTTCTTTTACAGTATCCGGTAGGATAATTCCGCCTTTGGTTTTTTCTTCCGCTTCGGCAGGACGAACAACTATTCTATCTGCTAAAGGTTGAATTTTCATATTTCCTCCTTTGTAACATATTATTTGACATATAATTATGGAGATACTAACATTTGGCACTCTCCACTTGTGAGTGCTAATATACAGGAATTTTGCTTTTTAGTCAATAGTAGAAATTTTATTTAAGAATACCGTCGATTAAAGTAATGATACGATCGGCTTTTTCGGCAAGATTTTTATTGTGGGTAACAACAACAAATGTTTGATGATATTTTTTTCGAAGGTTAAAGATTAATTGATGAAGTGCGTTGGCATTTTCGCTGTCCAAATTACCGGAGGGCTCATCGGCAAAAATTATTTTTGGAGAATTCATTAATGCGCGGGCAACGGCGACACGCTGTTGTTCGCCTCCCGAAAGTTCGGATGGTTTATGATAATAACGGCTGGAGAGACCGACTTCTGTTAGCAATTCTTTTGCACGAGATTCGATTTCCGATATTTTTTTTCCGCTTATTAATGCCGGCATAAAAACATTTTCTAAAGCAGTAAATTCCGGTAAAAGATGGTGGAATTGAAATACAAATCCGATATTTTTATTTCGAAGAGCAGAAGTTGCTTCATCCGAAAGAGTAGAAATATTTTCGCCGTTAAAATATAATTCTCCGGAAGTTTGTCTGTCTAACAATCCTAATATGTGAAGAAGCGTGCTCTTTCCGGCACCGGATTGTCCGACAACAGCAATAATTTCCGCTTCACTGATTTCCAGAGAAATTCCCTTTAGAACTTCTATCGAAGAAGTTTTTCCGGTTCGGTACAATTTTGTAATATTTTTTGCTTGTAAAATCATTTGTACTATCTTTCGATTAGCATTTTAAGTCCCCTCTGTGCGTTTGTTCGAGCGACAGCGAGAGGCGAATATTTGTGATTATTTTGAAACTTCAATCATAAAACTTGAAACGATTTTTCATTCCCATCTAATCGCTTCTGCAGACAATAATTTCGCTGCTCGTGTTGAAGGATAAAGTGTCGCGAGATAACACAACAGAAACGTTGAAATTGAGACAATGAGAAAATCAGAAATGCGCATTTCCACCGGAAGTGCAGGAATAATATAGACGGTTTCGTCCAGCGGAAACCAATGGTAATGTATCTGCGCCCAACATACGATATACGCAAGCATACATCCTAAAATCGCCCCGATAATGCCGATAATGATTCCTTCAAATCGAAAGATGTTGCGTATTGCTGATTCCTGTGCGCCCATAGATTTTAATATTCCAATGTCTCGGGTTTTTTCAATTACCGTCATAGTAAGCGATCCAAGAAGATTAAATGTTGCGACAATAACAATCAGCGTTAAAATAATAAAAGCTGTCCAACGTTCAACCAGCATTACAGAATATAAATCTTTGTGTAAATCAAACCATGTTTGAACAGTAATACCGCTAGCAGAATATTTATTATCGAGTTCTTCTTTTACTTTCTCCGCATCTTCATACGAATTCAATCGAAGGTCTATTCCGGAAATATTTTTTTGTATTGTAAATATGTTTCCCTGTAGAAAGAGATGTAAAGGCGTAGACCGCATCATATTCACGATTATTTGATTCATAAATTCCCGATACTTCACATTGAATGAGTTTCGGAATCTGCATGGTTAAAAAATAATTATTTACTGATGAGGCGCTTAAAACATACATTGAATCACCGACATCTAAGCCGAGCTTATCGGCAAGAGAATAACCGAGAATAATTTTATTTCCTTCTCCTTCTTGTAACTCCCCGCTTCCAATAATAATTTTATCGTTTAGTCCCGATATTTTTGATAAAGAGTTTGCTTCCACTCCGCGTAAAAAAACAACCCGTGTCGCTTTTTTAGAAATCAGCATGACTTTTCCGCTGACAAATTCACCAATACCTGCACTATTCTCATTTTGTAAAAATGTTTCAATCTTATGAAGCTCTTGCGGCGTCGTCTCTCGGCTCACGCTGATTCGTAAATGCGGATCAAATCCGACTAAAATATCAGTAACAAGAGAATTAAATCCATTAAAAACTGAAAGAACAATTAATAATGCCGCGACGCCGATGGTAATTCCGATAACAGAAATTATAGAAATTACCGTAATGAAAGCTGCTTCACGTTTTGAAACAAGATATCTCTTTGCAATGTACCACGAATAGTTCATTTTACTGTCGTATTGCCTTTATCGGATCAAGATTTGATGCGAGTTTAGCCGGTATATACGAAGCCGTTAAACATAATATAATGCTGACAGCCGTAACAATAATAAAATTTTCACTTTTGAATAATATCGGTACTGTGCTCATAAAGTAAATTGTACTCGGCAGGGAAAAGAAATGAAATGTTTGCTGCAGCCAGCAGACACTAAATCCAATGAAATTACCGAGTACTGTTCCGATGATACTAATAATAAGTCCCTGACGAAGAAATATTTTTCTAATATCTTTTGCCGAAGAGCCGAGCGAGCGAAGAATTCCAATTTGTTTTTTCTTTTCAAGAATCAACATAAGTAGAGTGCCGATAATATTTATTGCCGCAACCAAAGTAATTAACCCGAGTACAAGCGGAATTGGTTCTTTCTGAAGCTGAATCCATGTAAAAAGATTTCGATATTGTTGATAAATGGATCTGCCGAAAAATGGAAATCCTAATTCGGCAGAAATATTTTTTGCAAAGTGATTGGCATTTTCGGGATTGTTCAACATAATATCCAAGCCGGAAACTGCATCCGGCATATCAAAAATATCTTGTGCAGCGTGAATACTTGTGTAAAGATACACATCGTCATATTCTGCCATTCCGGATTCATAAACTCCTTTTACAATTAAACCGGCAATTCTCGGCTGCACCGTCGCCGAAAACTCAGAAGGAATACCGAACGCAAGCAATGTATCGTTTATTGAAGCACCCAGTCGAGATAGAAGTTTTCTTCCGATAACACAATCATAAACACCGTCAGAATATTCATTCAATAATATTTTCCCTTCAACGAGATATTTTGCAATATCCACTTCATTCGCAGAAGAAATTCCTTTAATTAAAACACCATCCGCTTGATCGTGATAACTGATCATTCCTTCTTTTGAAACAACCGGGCTAATAGAAACAACATCATTGTGTGTCCGAGATATTGTATTAATTATTTTTTGATATTCTTCGATGGGTTTATTTTGAAATGTTGTTATCTGCACATGAGCCGTAAAACTGAACACTTTCCGTGTCAGCTCATGTTCAAAGCCGACGAGAATGGTTAAGGTAATTATTAATGCCGTAACACCGAGCGTTACGCCGGTAACAGCAAAGGCGGTAATGAAGGAAATAAATTTCTGGCTTTGCGATTTCTGCGTTTTAAGAAAACGTTTTGCGATGTAAGCAGAATAATGCATTCTTAGGCAATTTTCGGGCTGCTGAACTGCATGAGATATGCTTGAATAAATTCATCAAGATCACCATCCATTACACCTTGAACATCGCTCGTTTCAACATCAGTGCGGTGATCTTTTACCATATTGTACGGATGAAAGACATATGAGCGAATCTGACTTCCCCATTCTATCTTTTTCTTTGTTCCTTCAATGGCGGCAAGGCGCGCCTCTTCTTCTTCACGTTTTAATTGATACAATCTCGATTTTAGCATCTTCATTGCCCGCTCACGATTTTGAAACTGCGATCGCTCTTCCTGACACGCTACCACGACGCCGGTCGGCAAATGGCGAAGACGAACAGCCGTTTCAACTTTATTAACATTCTGCCCTCCTTTACCGCCTGAGCGATACGTTTCCATTTCAACATCGGCAGGATTAATTTCAATTTCTATATCATCATCAATTTCGGGATAGACAAAAACAGACGCGAAGGAGGTGTGTCGGCGTTTATTGGCATCGAAAGGAGAAATTCTCACCAAACGGTGCACGCCCGATTCGGCTTTAAGATAGCCGAAAGCATATTCACCGGTAATTTCAAGGGTGGCGCTTTTTATTCCGGCGCCGTCGCCGTCTAAACGTTCAAGAAGGGCAACTTTATATCCTTTTTCTTCACACCAGCGCAGATACATTCGGAGAAGCATTTCTGCCCAATCCTGCGACTCAGTTCCTCCGGCTCCCGAGTGAATATTTAAGAGAGCATTTCTTTTATCATCAACCCCGCTCAGCATATTGCGAAATTCCAAATCCGAAAGCGCATGCTGAATTGTACGAATTTCGATTTCTATTTCTTTTTCAAACGATTCATCCTTTGCTTCTTCAGCAATTTCTATAAGCGCTGTTGAATCGTTAATTTTCGCTTGAATGGTATTCCAACTGTCAACCCAGCTTTTTCTGGAATTAATCTCCTGCATTATTTTTTGCGCGGCAATATTATCATTCCAGAAATTAGCATCAGATGTTTTTTTCTGCAGTTCCGCTAGTTGTGTTTCTTTTCCGTCAATGTCAAAGAAACCTCCGCAATTGTGAAAGGCGCTCTTGAAGTGATTGTAATTGTTCTTTTGATTCATCAAACATTATAATGTTTCCTCAATTTCTATTTCCATACGAAGCATGACGCTGCTTAACGTTTTTCCTTGTGCATCGTTTTTTAATGATTTTGTTCCGCCCCCGCCGAGCACATGATGAAGAAGAAAATTTAATGCGCCGATATTCGGCAGTTCGAAGCGATCAACATTTCCGAAACAAATTCCTTCAAAATGTTTCTTTACCCGTTCTTCAGTAACATATTTTTTCAACAAAGAATAATATTCAGGTTTTCGGGCAATAATACCGACGTTACCGGTATCTCCTTTATCACCGGAGCGGGCGTGTGCAATTTGCAACAGTTGAATTTTCATATTGACCTCACTTCAACGTTCGGCGTAACGGCTGATTTGGGTATTAATGCGGGCCAATATGCAATAACATCACTCGGTTTTGGTCTTCCGCCGGCAAACCCTGTTACCGAAGGGGGACCGGTTAAAATTAATGGAGCAATTTCTCTTCCGAATCTTTCAATGGCAGCTTTGTCTTTTCCGCGCACACCGATACGCATAACTACTTCGTTCAACGCATCGGCATTTTTTGCCAGAGGACCAAAACAGGAATTGTATCCGAGGAATTCAGTTTTTATTTCGTCAAATTCTAATCCTAATATTTTTAACCTCGCACGCAAAATTTCATCAGCTTTTTGTGCTTTTGCAAGTGCATCGGGCCAGGCATAGGTTAAGGTTGAAAACGCCGTGTAACCGTCAAAATACGCCATTGAAACTTTATATGAATCGGTTGCCTCTCTTCCTTTCACTTGAGCAACTTCTACCCGATTTTCGCCGACATCTTCAAGATGAATAGAAGTAAAATCCGCAACGCAGTCTGGAGTAATATAGTTGCGGGGATTTCCAATTTCATACAGCAATTGCTCCTTAACCGTTGCGGAAGAAACCAAACCGCCCGTACCTTCATGCTTTGTAATAATAAATTTTCCGTCAGGAAATGCTTCAGCAATCGGGAACCCTATGTTAGCAAGGTCTGGAACAGATTTCCAATCGCCGGTAAAATTTCCGCCGCTTGCCTGACCGCCGCATTCAAGAATATGGCCGGCGACAGTGCCCGATGCAATTTTATTCCAATCATTCCATGCCCAGCCGAATTCATACATCATCGGCGCCAACGTTAAGCCCGTATCGGTTGTTCTGCCGGTAATAACAATCTGTGCGCCTTGCTGTAGAGCTTCAACAATCGGTTTGGCGCCGAAATAAACATTTGCACTGATTACATCGATTCGCACGGAAGAAAGTTTTTCTCCCGTTTCCATATTATCAAGAAAAATATTCTTTTCAGCAAGAGAATCGATTTTGCCAAGAATATCATCACCAAACACTACGCCGATTTTTAAATTTTTGATTTGATGTTTTTTTGCAACTTCAAAAATTGCATCGCGGCAGGCAAGAGGATTTACTCCGCCTCCGTTGGTAATAACCTTAATTCCCTTTTGAACAATATCAGGAAGAATTTCATCGAAAAGTGGAATTAAATCTTTGGCGTACCCCAGCTTCGGATCTTTCAATTTTTGTTTTTGAAGAATAGACATTGTTACTTCAGCTAGATAATCAAGCATCATATAATCAATGTCTCCTTTACGGACTTGATCAATCGGAGCGGTTTGTAAATCACCCCAAAATCCTTGTCCGGAAGCTATGCGAATTTTTTCTTTCATAAAATTCTTTTTCTCACTGAATGTTTGTCAGATTGAATTACCGTTGAAAGATTTTTCAGCATCAGAAATATTGATACGGAATTTTTATTTTAATTTTATATGCAGTTCGTCTAACTGTTTCTTATCCACTTCTGAAGGATTATCATCCATAAGTGAATAACCGCTGCTGGTTTTTGGAAACGCAATCACATCACGAATTGATTTTGAATTTGTCAGCAGCATGGCGATACGGTCAAAGCCGAATGCAATTCCTCCGTGCGGCGGTGCGCCGAATTTAAAGGCATCAAGCATAAAGCCGAATTTTGTTTTCGCTTCTTCCGTGCCGATTCCGAGTAAGCTGAAGACTTTACTTTGCATTTCCGAATTAAAAATACGAATGCTGCCGCCGGCAATCTCGTTTCCGTTTAATACCAAATCATACGCCCGCGCTCTCGCCTTCGGCGGGTCGGTGTTTAAGAAATGTTCATCTTCCGGCTTCGGCGATGTGAACGGATGATGCATGGCAACAAAACGCTTTTCTTCTTCCGAATATTCAAACATTGGGAAATCAACAACCCAAAGTAAGTTCCATTTGTTTTCATCTGTCAAGTTAAGCCGTTTTGCCATTTCAAGACGAAGCGTGCCGAGCGTAGAATATGTTTTCTGCCAGGTATCGGAAACGATAAAGACATTATCGCCTGGCTTTGCTCCTGCCGCTTCGCAAATTTTCAAACAAATTTCATTGCCGAGAAATTTTTCAATAGCGGAATCAATTCCTTTGTCCGTTAACTTAATGTATGCCAGTCCGCCGACACCGAGTGACTTTGTAAAGTCAACCAGATTATCCATTTGATTGCGCGTAAAGCCGGCCCCACCGGGAACCGCAAAGCCGGCGACAACATTTCCTTTCTTAACGCTCTCCGAAAATACTTTGAAACCGGAATCTTTCACGAGTTCACTGAAATCAGCAAACTTTAATCCGAACCGAAGATCGGGCTTATCGCTTCCGTATCCTTCCATCGCCTCTTTGTATGATAAACGAGGAAACGGAGTTTGAACTTCTATATTTAATAATTCTTTGAAGAATTTCTTCATTAATCCTTCAACGATCGTTTGAATATCAAGTTCATCAATGAAGGACATTTCAACATCAATCTGCGTAAATTCCGGCTGACGGTCCGCGCGTAAATCTTCATCACGGAAACATTTTACCACTTGAAAATAACGATCGAACCCTGCCACCATAAGAATCTGTTTATACGTTTGCGGAGATTGCGGCAGCGCATAAAATTTGCCGGGGTTAATTCTGCTGGGAACAAGAAAATCACGCGCTCCTTCCGGCGTGCTTTTCATAAGAACGGGAGTTTCTATTTCAACAAAATTATGTTCATCAAAATATTTTCTCGTTATCTGATACATTTTATGTCTGAACAACAATCTTTTTTGCATTTCAGAACGACGCAAATCAAGATACCGGTATTTTAAACGAAGATCTTCATTGGTATCAATATCATCTTCAATAGCAAATGGCGGATTTTCGGCTTTGTTTAAAATCACTAATTCCATTCCGACAACATCAACTTCGCCGGTTAAAATTTTCGGATTGATGGTTCCTTCGGGGCGCTGTTCAACTTTGCCTGTTACGGAAATAACATATTCGCTGCGAAGCTCTTTTGCCAGCTGATGTGCTTTCTCTTCATACTGCGGACCGAAGACCACTTGGGTAATTCCATAACGGTCTCGTAAATCGATAAAAATAACTCCGCCGAGATCTCTTCGAGTATCAACCCAGCCGGTGAGAGTAATAGGTTGCCCAATGTGAGAAGGACGCAATTCGCCGCACGTGTGTGTGCGTTTTTTATACTGCATGTGTGTAAGGAAATTCCTTTCAATAAAAAATCCCTTTACAGGGATAAAGTTTTTGAGAAAACCGATTATCTGTGTTCAAGATAGCGAAAAAAGGGGGGTTTTTCAATTCAAGAAATAAAAAAATCCCGCTTAATTTGCGGGATATTTCATCTTACAAAATACTTGTTATTTCAAGTTTTGAGAGTTTGAAAAATTTTGATTATACAATATTCACAATCAGATTCCTCGCTCGCCCCTACGGGGCTGTACCAAGAATGACAAAACAATGTTAATTTAAATGAGGCGTAATTTTATCAATAAGATTTCGCTTGGGGACAGCGCCGACAAGCTGATCGACAACTTTTCCTCCTTTGAAAATCAATAAGGTAGGAATACTGCGAATACCGAACTGCGTCGATATCTGCGGGTTTGCATCAACATCCAATTTCCCGAATTTCATTTTTCCGTCGTATTCTTTCGCAAGTTCTTCAACAATCGGCGCAATCATTTTGCATGGTCCGCACCAGGTAGCCCAAAAATCCACAAGGACAGGCATTTGTGAATCCATGACTTCATTCTTAAAATTTGCATCGGTTACTTCTATCGGTTTCATTGTAACTCCTTAAAAATAATTGTTAATAAATTTTCACCGCTCGATCGCCGAGAAGGTTTTTTACGCTTTCCAAGAAATCGTGTGTAGGATTAATATTAAATAGTGTTGATTTAAAATTCTGCTGCGCCGTAAATTCTTTTCCCATAACGCTGAAATAACAGGCACAGTTCCCTCCTTTATTATTTTCCAAAAGTTCTTTCAGTTTTGTAAGGGTAATATCTGAAATCTCATCGGCATTAAGAAGGAGATAAAGTTTTTTTGCGAATTTTTCTGTTGCAGAGTCCAAAGAAAGGAATTCATCGACAATAATTTTAATAACGTTGCCGTTTATCTCTCCTTTGCCTCGCACCAAGAGCATTGCTTCTTCCGTAATTAGTTTTTCATACTTTTTGTAAACACTGGAGAAGACGACACATTCTGCTTTACCGGTAAAATCTTCAATGGTAAGAAACGCCATTGTTTTGCCTTTCTTATCCAATTTCTTTTTAATGTTGGTAATAATACCGCCCGCTTTTATTTCGCCGCTTTTTATTCCTTCTACATCACCGAGATGAACATCGGCAAACGCATTAATTTCTTTTTCATACTTTAGGAGCGGATGACCGGAGAGGAAAAATCCTAATACAGCTTTTTCCCGTGCCAGCTTTTCAGATTCGCTCCACATTGCTGCCGTTGGAAGAGACGGTGCATAAGAAGCAACATCAGATTTATTTTCATTACCGCCGAAGAGATTATCTTGTCCCCGCTCAGCGTGTGTCTGAGCTTCAGCGGCTGCGTGAACCGTCTGCTCAACTGCTAAAAGTAGCTGTGCACGATTGTTATTGACTCCGTCAAATGCGCCGGCTTGGATTAAACTTTCAAGTGTTTTTTTATTTACGGAACGCAGATCGACTTTTACGCAGAAATCGTAGAATGAAGTAAATCTCCCTTTTGTCTTTCGTACTTCAACAATTGCCTCAACGGCATTCATACCGACATTCTTAATTGCTGCCATGCCGAAACGAATGCTTCCGTTAATCACATTAAATTTACTTTCACTTTCATTGATATCGGGAGGAAGAACCGGGATGCCGAGTTTGCGGCAATCATCTATAAACTGAACAACTTTATCCGTTGAGGCAATTTCCGATGTTAATGTTGCGGCCATATATTCAGCGGGAAAATGCGCTTTTAAATACGCCGTTTGATACGCTACGAGTGAATACGCAACAGAGTGAGATTTATTAAACCCATAGGATGCAAATTTTTCAAGCAATTCAAATAATTCATTTGCTTTATCTTCCTTTAATCCGCTGGTTTGCCGCACTCCGTTGATAAATGCGGGCTTCATCTCCGCCATTTTCTTTTTATCTTTTTTCCCCATCGCGCGGCGCATATCATCCGCTTTGGAGAGTGTGAAGCCGGCAATTTCCGAAGCAATTCGCATCACCTGTTCTTGATAGACAATGACGCCGTACGTTTCACGCAAAATCGGTTCCATCTTGGGATGAAGATATTTTATTTCGGCTTTTCCGTGTTTGCGTTTAATAAAATCGCCGATGTTTTCCATCGGTCCCGGACGGTAGAGTGCGTTCATTGCCACAAGATCGGTTATCGCTGTCGGTTTTAATTTACGAAGCCAGTCCTGCATTCCGGAACTTTCAAATTGAAACACGGCAATGGTTTGTCCTTTTCCGAACAACTCGAAAGTCTTTTGATCATCTTCGGGAAGCGTGTCGAGGTTAATTTCAATTTGATAATTTTTCTTAATGAGATTAAGAGTTTCTTCTATAACCGTCAGCGTGCGAAGGCCGAGAAAGTCCATTTTTAACAATCCGGCATCTTCAAGGTCTTTCATAGTGTACTGCGTAACAAGATCGCCTTGGGGCGATTTACACATCGGCACATAATCAATAAGCGGACCGGGAGCGATAACTACACCGGCGGCATGGGTGCTGGTCTGGCGGTTCATTCCTTCAAGAGTTTTTCCGACATCGAACATCTGTTGAATTTTCGGATCAGAACTTTCTTTGAATGGCTTTAATTCAGGAATTGAATCCAACGCTTCCTGTATTCCTATGACTTTTCCCTGCACACTAGGAATAAGTTTATTAATACTTTCAACCGTCTGCAAAGGAATACCAAGAACGCGCGCAACATCTTTTAAAACAGCTTTGGAGGAAAGCGTACCGAAAGTAATAATTTGTGCAACAGAATCTGCGCCATATTTTTCGCGCACGTAATCTATAACGATGCTTCGTTTCTCGTCGGAAAAATCAACGTCAATGTCAGGCATTGAAACACGATCGGGATTAAGAAAACGTTCAAACAGTAAATCATATTTCAACGGATCAACGTTGGTGATGCCTGTTGCATACGCTACAATACTGCCGGCGGCGCTTCCGCGTCCCGGACCAACCATAACGCCTCGATCTCTTGCCGCTTTAATGAAATCCGCGACAATGAGAATATAGCCAGCGTATCCCATTCTGTTAATAACAGAAAGTTCAAACTTCATGCGCTGTTCAATTGTATCGTTCAGAACAGGATATCGTTTTTTTATTCCGCTCCACGCCAGTTGTTCAAGATATTCCTCCAATGTAGAAACACCGGCATCTTGCGGAATCGGAAACTTCGGCATGTGATTGGTTTTGAGATCTAATTGAAGATTACATTTTTCTGTAATTTCCAACGTGCTTTGAATTGCTTCAGGAAAATCTTTAAACAATTCGCACATTTCATCTTGGCTCTTAAAATAAATTTGGTCGGTGCCATAGCGGAGAATGGTTATATCCGGAGGATTTGCCGCGTTAGCATCGGGAATATTGAGCATAATATTATGCGCCGCGGCATGCTGCTGCCGGATATAATGCGAATCATTCGTCGCGACAATTTTTATTCCGAGTTCTTTAGCAAGTTTCGGTGCATCGCGGAGAACAATTTGTTCATCAGAAATGTTATGATTTTGAATTTCAATGTAAAAATCTTCTCCGAACAATTCTTTGAAACGCATGGCAAGGTTTTTCGCTTCGTCATATTCACCATTAATCAACGGTGAAGAGATAACTCCCCCGGCGCAGGCAGATAAACAGACCAAGCCTTCGCGGTATTGTTCAAGTATTTCAAAATCAATACGCGGTTTGTAATAAAAACCTTCCAAATGTCCGAGTGTTACCAGTTTGCAAAGATTTCGATACCCGGTTTCGTTTTTACATAACAGAATTAAATGGTTGTAATCTCTTTTTGATTTTGATTTACCGCCGGAAACAAGAAGATCATTACCGGAATCTTTCTGGGTTTTTGATTTTACTTTTCGGCTGATATGCGTGAGCATATAGACTTCGCAGCCGATAATCGGTTTAATCTTTCGTTTCTCTGCTTTTTTATAAAACTCAATCGCTCCGAACATTACGCCGTGATCCGTAAGCGCAACCGCCGGCATATTATTCTCAACGGCGGCATCGAGAAGCGTATCTACCGTTGCGGCACCATCCAGAAGTGAATAATGCGTGTGATTATGTAAATGAATAAAACGAGACATGAAGAAGAGTACTAAATTTTCAAAATTATCTTAATGTGAGATTTTAAAATATAACGAACAGATCACTATGTAAAAACAAAAACAGCTTAACTTTTTCAGCTTTCATACACCAATAACTTTTGCTCCATCATTTCACGAATTGCATAGCTGATTCCTTCTCTGCCGAAACCGGAATCTTTAATTCCGCCGTACGGCATAGAATCAACACGGAAGGTCGGATAATCATTAACGATGACACCGCCGACGTGAAGATGACGATACGCGTATTGAATATTCGAATGATTATTGGAATACATACCAGCCTGCAAACCATATCGGGAATTATTTAATTCCTGCACTGCTTCTTCTATTGAAGAGAATGTTTGTATGGTAATCACCGGTCCGAAAACTTCTTCGGAATAGACTTTCATTGACGGATTGATATTTGTCAGGAGAGTCGGTTCAACAAATACGCCGTTACGTTTTCCGCCGTAAAGAATTTCTGCGCCTTGCGAAACAGCTTCATTAATCCAATGCTCTACTCTCAGCGCTTCTTGTTCAGAAATCATAGGACCTGAAACGGTCTGCTCTTCTGCCGGATTCCCTGTAATCACTTTTTTTGTTTCACCAATAATTTTTTGGAAGACTTCATCTTTTAGTTTATCGTGAACCAAAATCCGCTGTACTTTAATGCAGACTTGCCCTGCATAACCGAAACCGCCGGCAACGCAACGCGGAACGGCCGAATCAATATCTGCAGATTCATCAAGAATAACGCCGGCGTTTCCTCCGAGTTCCAACAACACCTTTTTCTTTCCTGCTTTTGCTTTTAGTTTCCATCCGACATTCGCGCTTCCGGTAAAGCTGAGCATTGCAATGCGTTCATCGGTAACGAGCATTTCTGCCGTTTCATTTGAGCATGGAACAATATTGATTGTTTGTGCAGGCAGACCGCTTTCCAACAACAGTTCTGCAAGAAGCAGCGATGTTAACGGCGTTTGCGGCGGTGGTTTTAAAATAAAAGAATTACCCGCGGCAATTGCCGGTGCAATTTTATGCGCAACGAGATTCAACGGAAAATTAAAAGGAGAAATACAGGCAACTATTCCAATAGGAAAATACTTTACCATTCCCTGCTTTCCTTTTGTTACGGAAGTAACATCCAACGGAATTGTTTCGCCGTTAATTCGTTTTGCTTCTTCAGAGGCAATTTCAAAGGTAACTATTGCGCGGTCAACTTCTGCGCGGGAAAATTTTATCGGCTTTCCTGCTTCTGCCGTAATAAGCTGCGCAAATTCTTCCTTTCGTTTTGTAATAGACTGGGCAGTTTTCAGTAGAATCTGCGAGCGTTCGAATGAAGATAATTGTGAAAGAAGTTGAAACGCTTCCTGCCCGCTTATTACGGCATCAATAATATCGTTCGGTGAAGCATAACAAATTTCGTCAATCACGCTGCCGGAATAAGGGTTTCTCACTGCGGCAACAGTGCTGCTTGTTCTCTGCTTCCCTCCGATATAAAACGGTCTGCTCATTTTAATTTTTTACAAAGGCAACAATTTCTTCTACGGCGTTTTCAACAGGAACAGTTTTTCTATCCCCGCTGTTACGATCTTTTAATTCTATAAGATTATTTTTCAGATTCTTTTCGCCGACAATTATTTGAAGCGGCATGCCGAGTAAATCTGCATCTTTAAATTTAAATCCTGCCGTTACACCGGACCGATCATCATAGAGAACACTGATTCCCTGCTGAGGCAATAATTTGTAAAGCTCATCTGCTTTGGCAACCACTTCCGGCGAATTCATATTGACGGAAATTAAATGCACATCGTACGGAGCAAGAGCTTTTTGCCACTTAATGCCGTTTTCATCGTGATGCTGTTCAATATGGCAGGCAATAATTCGCTCAACGCCGATGCCGTAACTTCCCATAATAATAGGATGCTCTTCTCCTTTTTCATCAAGAAACATTGCTTTCATGCTGTCGGAATACTTTGTACCGAGTTTAAAAATATGTCCGACTTCGATTCCTTTGACAATGCGGAGTTTCCCTTTCCCGTCGGGACTGGTTTCTCCTTCTTCTACCGTTCGGAAATCATAAAAGGCTTCAATCTTTACATCGCGTTGCATATCCAAATTCAGCAGGTGAAAATCATTTTTGTTGGCGCCGCACACTAATCCGTTCGCATCTTTCAATCTGTTATCGGCAACAATATGAAATTTATTATTTAAACCGACGGGACCAATTGAACCGGCATCAGCTCCGGTAAGTTCAATAAGTTCTTCCGGATGCGCGGGACGAATATCGGCACCGAACACTTTTTGCAATTTTGATTCATTCAACTGATTGTTACCGAGCATTAACACCAAAACAGGTTGTTCACCGTTCATAAAAATGAGCGATTTCGCACAGCGATTTGTCGGTAGTTTTAAGAAGGCGGCAACTTCGTCAATAGATTTGCAGTTCGGCGTGTGCACTTCTTTCAATGGTTCAGAGAGTGAATACCTTTCCGCGCTCGGCACTAATGAAGTGGCAATTTCTACATTCGCCGCATAACCGCTCTCTTCACACACCGCGAGATTATCTTCGCCTGCATTTGATTCAACCATAAATTCCTGCGAACCGCTTCCTCCCATTGCACCGCTCGAAGCGCCGACAATATAAAAACTTAATCCGCAGCGAGTATAAATTTTTTTGTACGCTTCAGCATGAAGATCGTAACTTTTATCTAATCCTTCCCACGAAGAATCCATGCTGTATGAATCTTTCATTGTAAACTGTCTGCCGCGAAGCACGCCGGATTTCGGTCTCGGTTCATTGCGGAACTTTGTTTGAATTTGATACCAGATTTGCGGCATTTGGTTGTACGATTTAATATGATTTTTTGCGATTGCGGTAATTACTTCTTCATGTGTCGGTGCCAGAACCATCGGTCTATTCTTAACATGAAACATAATATCGCCGAATGCTTTCACACGGTCAGTCTCTTCCCAAAGTTCAATCGGATTCAGCGCCGGTAGATGAAACTCTTGTCCGCCAATAGCATCCATCTCTTCGCGAATTATCTGCATGACTTTTTTCATCACGTTATAGCCGAACGGAAGAAACGAAAAAATTCCCGCTGCCAGCTGACGCATCAGTCCGGCGCGAATCATTAATTGGTGGCTTGGAATTACTGCATCGGCAGGAACTTCTTTTACTGTCGGGAAAAAACCTTGAGAAAGTCGCATTAATGTATTTTCTATTTTTTGTGTATGAAATAAAGTATTGATGAACTTGTACCCTCACGCAGACTCGAACTGCGATTAGGAGTTTAGGAAACTCCGGTTCTATCCTGTTGAACTATGAGGGCACGCAGTAAAAATACGAAAATTGACTATGAATATAAAGATTGCATTTCATAAAAAAAGACAGCTAAGAGCTGTCTTTTTCCTTTTTGTACGAAATAAATATTCTTTCGATTAGCCCGTCATTTATTTCGTCAGCATCATTCGCCTGGTTTCAGAATAATTCGGCGTGGTTAACCGATACACATACATTCCGCTTGAAAGCGATGACGCATCGAACACTGTTTTATATCTTCCAGCGCCGAGCGTTTCATGAACAAGCTGTTTCACTTCTCTGCCGAGAATATCAAACACCGAAACCGTAACAAATTGTTCTTCCGTTAAAGAAAATTCAATTGTTGTTGCGGGGTTAAACGGGTTCGGATAATTTTGCGCTAACTCCATTTGTGTCGGAATTTGACTTTGAGCAATACGAACAGAAGTCGGTGTTTGCTTTATTAGCTGCAATTGATCAAAATACAGCGAGCCGAAAAGCGAACTTGTGCCGGGAACATATTGAAGCTGATAGCTGTCAAATCGTAATTGACCTTCAATAATTCCGTTACCAAGCCATGCGCCTGTTTCCTTAAAATCCCACTCTATTAATCTCCAGCCGAGCCAGTCGACCGTGTACCAAGGACTGACTTCATGATTTGCCGTTGTGCCGGCTGGGAACGCCTCTACGCTGTCATCTACTGCAAAACGGAAACGGGTTTTACTTCCGTCGCCGAGAAGAAAGGTTTGCAGTTTCGTATTTTGCGGATACCATTTTACATCCCGCGGTGCGCCGGAGTTTAAATATTCTCTTATTAAAAATGAACCGGCAGAAGAATTCCAACCGTATTGAAGCTGCGCAGATCCGGTGTTTGATGCAAGATGAGGAACTTTTACCGCAGCATTAAATGTAAATTTTGTACTGTCACCGTTAATTCCTACCGTTGAACCGCTTGCCGCCGGCGCAAACCAAGAGGCAACAGAAGAATTAAAATCATCAATCACGGTATAAGACAACGTACCGGAAGCGGTTGTAAAATTTTTCAAAACTGTTGCGGCAAGTTTGTTTCCTGAGAGATCTTTTACATTGGAAATTGAAAGCCGGTACGCTTTTCCGCTTTCTAACGGATCGGCAACATAGAGATTAACATAGCCGATACCTGGGCCGTCCCAATATTGCACCTGCTGCGACGCAACCGCACCGCCGTTTTCAGTTTCAATTTTAATATTTACCGTTGATACGGTTGAAGGATCAAGCCGTTCGCTGAATTGAATGTTAAAAATTTGATTCGGCGAAATCGGAACGGCTGCATCAACCGGAAAAGCAGTAACAACAGCCGGAGGAACGGCATCTTTCTCTCCTGTTTTAAACTGAAGAACAAGTCCGTCGCCGGCAATGCCGTCACCGTTTGCGTCAAGCATTATTCCATTTTTTCCTTTCGCGGTTGAATCTATCGTAACGATAAAATCAGTTTTTACCGGAAGAGATGAGACGGGTCTAATCACCAACTGAGAATTAGTATTTGTCCACGATAAGGTATATGGAAAGCTCGGTGTAATGAAAAGCGCAGCACGCACGGAAGCAGTATCCATAGTTTTAGAAAAACGTATTCCGATAATATTTGTTACGCTGAAATTTGTATCCCCCTGAACCGGCTGAGTCAGCGTAATCTTCGGAGGAATCATATCATATAAAGACCGATCGGCAAAAATAACAGATTGATAAGCAACCGTTACTTTCAGTGAATCTGTTTTATAGTTCGGTGTTTCAAAGACGATAGTTTTTTGTCCCGGCTGAAGCGAATCAAACATAAAAAAGCCGTTGTTAAACAGATCGCCGCTATACACTCGATTTTCCGGAAGCAGCCGGACTTTTGTGTTGTTAATCGGAACAGAATTTTCTGCGTTTACCTGAAGACCGGCAATAATTCCGCCGGAATCTTTCGGACAGTTGTTGTAAAGTAAAATTCCGTTTAAAATTCCGTACGCTTCCATCTTTCGATAGTCGTTATTTAACAAACGCCGAGTTTCAGGGAAGACATCGTGAAACGAGCCTTCGGAAAGCTCTCCCGGCATTGTCAGCCCTTTTAACACGCCAAGATTGTATCCGCCGTTTGCTCCGCCGTAAAATGTATAATCCAAATATACACCCGTTGTTCCGGAATTTCCTGATGATGAAGCGGTACGAATCATTGAGCGAATATTTGAAAAGATTAATCCGCCCATTTGCACCGCAGCAGGAAATGCCGGTTTTCGTGTCGAAATATCTTCTTTTACCAACACGCAGGTATAATTTCCGCCTCCGGCATTGCTGTGAATAGAATGAAACCAATTCACATTATTGGCATTGGCAAACTGCCAGCGGGCAGTTAATGAAGGTTCGTCATTATCATTCGGATATGAATTTGTTTCTCTTGTTAATAAAACTGTTGCTCCTTTTGCCTGCATAAGAGGACGAAGTAATAATGCCTTTTGAAAATTTCCTTCCGATTCCCAAAAAACATTACCCGGATCGGGTTCAATTCTCCGATCGTTTGCAGGGTTATTTCCGCCGTGACCGGGATCGATACAAAATTTTAATCCGCTTAAATTATTCGGCGGTTGAGCAATTACCGCTACAGAAAAAACTAACAGAGCGATGAGGATACGATAGGTCTTCATTGTCTTATTCCTCCTCATATGTTAATACATACACTTCGCCGTCGGATGTGGTTACCACAATTTTATTTTCTGTCGGCGAGCAATGGGGATACAGTTCCAAACCATTTTCCGTTTCTGTTAAGTTAATCCGCTGTTTTCCATCGGCAGATACGGCGATGATATCGGAGCCGATGATAACATGCCCGTCATCAATATCATTCATTCCTATAACATACTTACCGCTGCGAGTCCATGAAGGGGCGTTGCAGCGAGCAAGACGGCGAACGTTTGTTCCGTTCACATCGGCGATAAATGCGCCTCGGTCCATATCAACGGCGGCAAGCTGCGAGCCGTCCGGAGAAAGAACCGGCCAGATGTATCTTCCGTTTTTCAGCGGATCAAAAATTTCCTTCTTTCCCTTTTTGAGAAGTGAAATTTTTTGGTCTTCAATTCCCAGAACTACAGGCTGAGAAGTTTTTACCGAAGGAAGTATTGTTTTTTTTGTCCGCAGGTTCGTTACGGAAACATTATCGGCAACAAATACCGGTGTTTGAATATCTTCGCCGGAAGCAACAATACGTTCGCTTTTGTCGGATAGGTTTTTTATTACCACTTCCTGAGAGCGCTGCAGACTGTTCGGTTCTTGAAACGTTCTCCGGTAGGCAATCTGCTGCTCGTTTTGAGAAACAACAAAATTATATCCTGAACCGGGATCTTCGGTAATTTTTGTCAATGTTTTATTCTTCCCGGAATATTTCCAAATTCCGTTGTAACCGGAATTTGTTAAATAAATATCTTTTCCGGAAGGCGAATACTGCGCTTGAAACCATTGCTCCGATGAAGGAACAGATATTTTTTCTTTATGGATAATTTTTATTTGTGCCGCAGCACTTACGGCACAGATAAAAACGAAAGATAAAAAGAGGTTTGTTTTCATTATCACTCCTTTATTATTTCAGAAGAAGCATTTTTTTACTTTCAATAAATTTTTCGGTTTTGAGTTGATAAATATACATTCCGCTTGAAAGCTCCGATGCATCGAACTGCACGCTGTAATTACCGGGCGGTTGAATTCCGTTCACCAATTCCTGTACTTCTCTTCCCAGCATATCAAAAATGCGAAGCTGCACCAATCCGGTAACAGGAAGATGATAGCTGATCATCGTTGCAGGGTTAAACGGATTCGGATAATTTTGTTCCAGCGAAAACTTTGCGGGAATCTGTGCTTGTTCTTTCGGCGCAGAAGTAATATCCGCATTCAACTGCATTTCATCGAAATATGCAAAGCCGTTTCTTGCCCCGCCGCTTTCCTGCTTAATAATTATTCCGTCTACTTTTTTATACTGCCCGGTAATGGAACCGAGATTGAGTGAAATATATTTCCAGCCGCGCCAGATTATTTTTCCGAAATCTATAAGCTGATTATCCGGCTGAAAACGGATTTGAAGCGAGTTGTTCCCTGCATCGCCGGCAACCCACATTCCCCATTTTGAATAATTATCAAGCGGCGGCATTCCGGTCGGCTGAATGACAATGACACCGCCGGCAGTATCAGTAAAAGCGTACGTTAATTTCCCTGAATACGAGCCGTTGAACTTTTTATCATTCACAATATCAAACGTAGAATTTGCTGAATCAATCTTCGCCGTTCCGCTGGAAAGCAGCGGCTGTTTCCAGCCTTTTCCATTACTTTCAAAATTATCTAAGATTGTACCAGCGGCAACAACTTCATTAGTCGTGGTAAATTGGAACTGATAATTCGTTTTCGAACTGTTATTATAATAATCTTTTAATCCTGCCAGTACTTTTAAAATATATGTTTGATTGGCTTTTAACGGAGGCGAGAATGATATAACACTTTGCTCATCTATAATGTCATTCTTTGCACCGGTAAGCGAAACCGATGCATTGTTTTGATCCGTAAATTTAATAGTGGTAGAAAGTGATGAGGTTAATGCCGGTTCATTTAATGTAACCACAACATCTGCCCGGAGTGAAATATTGGTGTCGTTATTTTGTGGATAGACAACAACAATCTGCGGTCCTGCTGTATCTAACGGAACTGTTGTGAAGGTAAATTGGTATGGAACAGTACCGAGTGATTTTTTCTTTGAAATATTTTTTGCCGATGTATCAACTTTAACGGTATACGTTGTATTCCAGACAAGATTTGATGACGGTTTCAATGTAAATAACCGGTTGTTATCAGTCCATTGTTTCGTTCCTGTAACATTTGGTGTAATTGAAATTGCTGCCTCAGTAGAAGCGATATCCATAGAAGTATTAAATTGTATGGAAATTTCTTTATACGTTTGTACCGGCTTGTCAGCATTTGGGAATGAAGAAACGATAACCGGCTTTACTGTATCCCCCGCTGTTAATAAACCCATATAATAGTTCCAATCCCAATAAATTCCAGGATCGGTATGGTCATTACATTTAATAGTTGGATCAAAACCTTGATTTGTAGAATAAACCCAGTTTTGCCAAGCCGTGTTTTTCCATTCACCATGGGCAACAATATGATTTCTATCTTTCGGAATGCCGTACTTATCGCACAAATAACCTACCAATCTTGAAGAAGATTGATAACATTCCGTTGTGTACCAGCCGCTCACACCGGCGTAGCCTTCATGTTCAATACCAATCATATACGAATTCCAGCATCCGGCATGCCACGCACGATATTTTTCTTCAACCATCTGTGTTACTTCGCCCACCGGTGCATCCGGAACTCCATTCGGCATATGTGTTGAAGTATTTGCCCCGTAAGGATTTGAATTTAAAACAAAATGCGCGCTTACCTGTGCATCCGGATTTTTAAACCACGATATACATCCAAGATAAGAGCCTTCCACATCATGAATAACAACAAACCGCTGTTGAATTAACTGCGTACCGAAGTTTCCGGAATACGCTGCATTCCATTTTGCAAGAGGATAATCCGGCTGGCTGTTTATTGAATTCGGAAATCCGCGTAACGGGCGCTCTTGAATTGCTTCGGTTTGCACTTCCTTGACAATTTTTTGAATCGGCTGAATATCTAACAAGCGGGCTTTTATAGAAATCTTATCCTGCTCAAAACCATTGGCAAGAACAGAAAATACTTCCAGCCCTCGTTCTTGAGCAAGATCTTTTTGAGGAAAGCCGCTGAACTTTGCAACAGCGTTCTGCCAGCTTAAAATATTTGTCTTCAAAATTCCTTTGGGCTTCGGCTGTTCGTCATAATATTTTCGTAACAACGCTGCGCCGCCGCGAATATTCTGCTGTGGATCATCTTTTAATACCTGCACATCTTTGCCGATGAGTTCTGCCGCTTCACGAAGCGAAAACCCGAAATAGGAATTATCCCACAATCCCATAACGCCGTACACTCGCGGTAATCCGGTACAGGAAGAAGCTGTATCATCTGCCGCCCAGCGCATGTGCGTCCAGCGTGTTTCGCTGAAAGAAATTCCTTTTAACAGATCGGCAGGAACGCCGAATTCTTCTGCTGCCTGTTCAAAATATTTTTCATACATTTCTCTCGGTTCATGAGAATAATCGAATGCTGGCTGCTGCGCCGACAGTACGGTAATGAAGAAGAAAATAACGGTAAAGATTTTTTTCATTGTGCCCTCTTTTATCGTTTTTGTTCAGATGCTATTTTAGTTTTATTTTGATCGACAATTCCTCCGCGCTGAGTTAGCGCATAGACAATAACATTAAGCCCAAACTGTAATTGACGCATGTTATCAAACGGACCGCCGGCTGAACTCGGCAAAAATTTCCAATATCCCCACGCAAAATTATATCCTCTATTTGAAATTAACGCCACCATTCTGCCGTTTATAAATATTGCTTCGAGATACGGATAAATTTCTTTTACTTCACGCACTCTTCTGTCGTACCGGACTAAATCTTCTCCCGAAGGCGGACCGCTGAAATTTTCCCAAGCGGAATAAATAGGATGCGTATTGGGAATCCGTTCGAATATCGCTTCATATCCGAGCGCATCTTTTAACAATTGGCGCGCCGTAATATTAAAAGCGCCCGGCTGGTAAGCATTCCCGTCATCAATAAAAATAAATCCGCCGTGCAGCAGATATTGACCGAGATTTCTGGCTTCTTCTTTCGTGTATTTTACCGCCGCTTGAAAACCCATCATATATAAAAATGGAACAGTGTTTAGCTCCTTTGAATCTAAACGAATTGTTCCGCGAATGCTCACCTGAAGCTTTGTACTGTCATTGGCATATTGAGCCAAACTCGGCAATGCCTGCGGAACGCAGTTCCATGAAGGCTGATTGTCAACAACATCCCATCCTGTTGCGGGAGATTTTTCCAGCCGTGTTGATTGATATTCTAACTGATAAATATTTAAAAATCCGCGGATATCTTTTTTATTGCGCGGGTTCACTTCAATAAATCCGTCGAACCGATCTTGAAAATTTTCACTGGAAAGTAAATTTTCCCTCATGGTAGAAAGTCCCCCGCCGCTTCCGCTGGAGCGGGTATTTTCTACATCGCTGGCGAATTGCGGGCCCCAATCTCTGCCGTCGCCCGGACCTGCGCCCCAGCCGCCTGCACCGCCCACTCCGAAGCTTCTTCCATAGCTTGTCGCGCCGCCGGGAATTCCCCAGCCGAGATCGGACGTTCCCGCCGCTGCCGTCAGCGCGCCGAAGAAGACACTTCCCTCGCTCGGTCTTCCGGCATTCGCCTGAACCGGACCGCTCGTTGATTGTTCTGCTGTGCTTGTTGTCGGCGCATCGGCTCTTACAAATTGAAAATTTCGCACATCGGTTGTCGGATTAAAATCTACTGCTTTGGCTAAATCGAACGATTTGATAAAACGGGGCGGCTGCGCTTCAAATTTTACCGGCGGCTTAACGATATCATACGTTTTAATTTCAACACTGACAATCTTCTCCCCTTTTTCTCCGCCGGAAAATAAAATTATTAATCCGATAATTATATGGGTTAACGCCGAAACAATAATTGCCCAGAGACTGAACTTTGCAAACTGTTGTTTTTTTTCTGCTAAGTTCATTTGCTCTTCCCTGATTCAATCCAGCGTTTATGCTGTTCCGCAAAAAAAACAACCATTTGCGCTTCGGGCTTTTCGGAATATTTTTTTATGATCTCCGTAAACATTTCCAAGGCTTTTTTTCTCTGTCCAAGTTCCTCATACGCCGAAGCAATATTCGCTTCACAGGCATAGCGCACATCCGCATCGGGATATTTCTTGATAACATTTTCCAAAAGCGGTATGGCTTCTTTAAACTGTTCGGCATCAAACAATTTAATCGCTTCGGCATATTCCAGATAAGAATTGATTTGTTCTAATTCACGAACAAGACTTTTTGCTTCTTCAATGCGGGAATAGTTCGGATATTTTTCAAGAATAACCTGATAGGCGGTTTTTGCTTT